>NZ_JBNNTW010000001.1:160305-459368 GCF_050279145.1 Lysinibacillus sp. NPDC094177
CACAGATAAAACATTTGTTGCTGTCGCTTCGCTTTCGCACAGATAAAACATTTGTCGCTGACGCTTCGCTTTCGCACAGATAAAACATTTGTTGCTGTCGCTTCGCTTTCGCACAGATAAAACATTTGTCGCTGACGCTTCGCTTTCGCACAGATAAAACATTTGTTGCTGACGCTTCGCTTTCGCGCAGAGCAAGTCTTCCTGCGGGCGAGCGTCGAGCCGCTTCCTCCGCTAGTGTTGTTGCTGTCGTTGCACTTTCGCACAGATAAAACATTGCTGCCGCTACGTTAGCACTCACGCTTTCGCACAGAAAACATCCGCTCCGTGCAGGGTCTCGTCTGTCTCGCTTTCCCGCGGGAGTCGAGTAGCCCTACGCTACAATCAGTTAAAGTGGGAATATAATAGCAAAATAGCAACAAAAAAATCCTTTTTTTCGCTCAATAATAAACCTATTTTTTCCTAATCAACACTCCTCATAAAAAATAATTAGTAATTAGGCTATATCGATGTTTTATCATCCACCTCTCAATGATAAGGGATTTATATTTTTTATAACCATCCACTTGGATGCTTTTTTGACCATCCATTTATCTTAAGAATAAATATTTTTAACCATCCAATTGTCTATATACTATTAAGTGCTTCTGCAAACCTTTTGATTCCTTCATCTATTGAATCTTCATCTTCCTTTGCGAAAGTAAAACGAACAAAACCATCTTTGGATCCCAGTGTAGAACCAGGAGCAAAAATGACGCCTCTTTTAATGGATTCTTCAAGCAATTGGGTTTCATTATAATTTTTAAGTATTTTACACCATATATGAATACCACCTTGAGGAATTGAATATTCCACCTGATCTTTTAAATAAGTATCAAGGCTTTTTACAATTTTATCTCTCCTTTTTTCTAATTCCTTAATTAAACTCTTTATATGAATATGAAAATTTTCTGATTCTAAAAAATCATTCGCTATCCATTGTGTAAAGCTAGAATGACCGAAGTCGATTTGTTGTTTCGCATCGGATAATCTTTCAATCACTGATGTTGGGCCAATAATCCACCCTATTCTTAATCCTGATGCAACAATTTTGGACAAAGAACTAATGTATAATACGTTCCCATTCCTATCCATTGATTTAAGGGTAGAGATTTTATCACCTGAAAAAGCTGTTAAACTATAAGGATCATCTTCTACTACTGGAATTCCAAGCTTTGAGGAGATGTCTAAAATCGTTTCTTTTTTCTTTTTATTCAATAAGGAGCCCGTTGGATTTTGAAAATATGGATTTAAAAAAATCATTTTTATTCGGTGTTTTTTATATAATGACTGCAAATCTTCTGGGTTCATTCCATCCTTATCGACAGGTAAATAATGTACTTGTATACCTACTGATTTGAAAATTGGAAGATTATAATTGTAAGAAGGATCTTCTATTGCTATTGCATCACCAGGCTTTAACAAACATTGTACAATTAAATGTAGTGCTTGTTGCGCTCCTGATGTTATCAGTATTGAAGAAGGATTTGTTTCGATTCCCCGACATTTTTTCACGTGTTTTGTAATGGTATTTCTAAGGATTTCATTCCCCTGTGGATGATCGTATCCTAGGCTTCCAATATAAGAACGTGTTGACGTTATCTCGCTTAAAAAACGTTTTGGGAAAAGTTCTTCTGACAATTCACCGGAAGCTAAATTTATTAATTTATGTTCAACTGCTTCCTTTCTTATTTTTTGCGTTACAGGTTGACTAGGTAAAAAAGAACCCGCCTCAATATACCTATTCCAGCTAGGAATCCGTTTTTTTGTTAAACCCCATATATCTTTACTAATAGTAGTACCACTTCCTCTATTTCTTTCAATTAACCCCATCGATTCTAATTCGTTATATGCATTAACGACAGTACTTCTGTTTAAATTTAAAGCACTAGCTAAATATCTCTCTGAAGGCAATGGTTTATCAGGTGGAAATGTACCATCAGCAATTCCCCTTTCAATATATTCTGCGAGTTGTTTATAGATAGCTTTTTTCGCTTTTCTATCAGGTTTCCAATCCATATATACGCACCTCATTATGTCCTTCAAACTTGCTTAAAATCTTTCTTCTTATAGCAGTGTTATTCCTAGTAAAAGATTATATATTAATATTATTTCAATTGTAATTAACCATCCACTTCATTGCTATTTTAGCCATCCACTAAAAAAATCAATCCTCATTTTCTATTTTATAACCAATGTTACAATAATTGTGAAATCAATTATCCCTCGGCATAATTGCGTCTATTTCTTTACCCTCAAGATCCATGAATTGAACGACACCCTGGCGCTTTTGAAAAAAATCAAAGCTGGTGAAATTTTACGACGAGTAAAATTTCACCAGCTTTTTAGATTTCAGAAATTGGTTCTGACCCAACCTCTTGACGCTTACTTATGAAGAAAATAAATAGATGTCTTCGAACATACCTTAAAGTATACTCAAGCTTGTTTCCTTTATATCAGTGATTAGCATATGACCAGGTGCATGGGTAATTATAATAGAAGGTTTACTTTCCATTGCTACTGCCTGAGGGGTTACGCCACAAGCCCAAAATACTGGTATTTCGCCTGGCTTAATGGACACGGCATCACCGAAATCTGGTTTTGAAATATCCGTAATACCTATTTGTTCTGGGCTACCAATATGAATTGGTGCACCGTGTACATTTGGAAAACGCGAAGTAATTTGGATTGCACGAATCGCATCCTCTGGTGTCATAGGGCGCATACTGACAACAGTTGGTCCTTCAAACACACCTGCTTTTTCACACGCGATATTTGTTTTATACATTGGCACATTACAGTTTTCTTGAATATGTCTTATTGGAATACCTGCTTCAAGAAGAGGTGTTTCAAATGTAAAGCTACACCCTATTAAAAAACCTACCATATCCTCTTCCCAATAATCTGTAATATCTAATACTTCTTCAGTTAAAATACCATCCCGATAAATACGATATTTCGGAATGTCCTTGCGAATATCTGCATTTTTAGCAATTTTTGAAGGTATAAATGATCCAGGTTCTGTCACGTCTAATAATGGGCATGGCTTTGGATTTCGCTGACAAAATAATAGAAAGTCAAAGGCATGCTCCTTCTTCAAAATCACTAAATTTGCTTGTGTAAACCCAATCGACATGCCAGAAGTTGGTTCAGAGATTTCTTGATTGCGAATAAGTTTACGGATTTCATTCGGCTCTAAAGCACTATATGTTGTCATCATCAATTCACTCCTAATAAATTAACCATCCATGAAAAGATGCTCATGGATGGTTGGATGTTAGATTAACTAAAAATTTTTGGAATTTCTTCAATAAATGTATTAATGCTGAGATATCCCATAATAACAACTACAATTGCTCCAGTTACAGTTAACCAACGTGGATGCTTATATGTACCTACAATATCCTTTTTGTGTGCAGCGACTAACATAATGCCAAGTGATAATGGTAAAATCAGTGCATTTAATGCACCTACCAAAATTAACACATTAACAGGCTTTCCAACCAAGGTAAAAGTTAATGTTGAAATGACGATAAATGCTATAATTACCCAATTGTGATATTTCTCAATGTTAGGGTGGAATGAACGAATAAATGAAACGGATGTATAAGCTGCACCTACAACAGAAGTAATCGCTGCAGCCCACATAATCATACCAAACATGCGATAACCAATATTACCGGCAGCTAGTTGGAAAACAGATGCAGGTGGATTGGCAGGATCAATAACTAAACCTTTTGAAACAACACCAAGAACCGCTAAAAATAAAGCAATACGCATTACGCCAGTAATCAAAATCCCTGTCACAGAGCTTTTTGTTACTTCTGGCAAGGATTCTTGTCCTTTGATGCCAGCGTCCAAAAGTCGGTGACCACCAGCAAAAGTAATGTAACCTCCAACTGATCCACCTACCAAAGTTACAATAGCAAACCAACTAATTTCTTTAGGCCAAACGGTGTTCACAATTGCTTCTCCTACAGGTGGTGAAGTTTTAAAAGCAACGAATAGCATGAGTAAAATCATGACACCGCCAGCAATTTGCGCAACCTTGTCCATTGCCTTCCCTGCTTCTTTATAGATAAATATGAAAATTGCAAAAAGTGCACTTATAATGGCACCCATAATTGGATCTACGCCAAGCATTGCATTTAACCCTAATCCAGCTCCAGCAACGTTACCAATATTGAATGCTAAACCACCTATAACAATCATAATTGCAAGGAGAACACCTAATCCAGGTAACACCTTATTGGCAATTTCTTGCCCTCGCAAGCCAGAAACAGCAATGATTCGCCAAACGTTTACCTGTGCGACAATATCTAGAATTAATGAAATTAAAATGACAAATCCAAAGCTAGCCGCTAATTGTTGTGTAAATACTGTCGTTTGCGTTAAAAAACCTGGTCCGATAGATGAGGTTGCCATTAAAAAGGCTGCTCCTATTAACACACTCTTACTTGCTGTTTTCTTAACAAATTTACCTTTTTTCTCTTGCTCGATCGCTACTTCACTAACTTCCGTTTTTTTTGCTACCATTGACTTACCCCTCCTTGATTGCACGTACTGATATTTGATGTTCTGCTAATTTTGAATGAATATATTTTGCAAACTCTACAGCATGTTCCCCGTCCCCATGAATACAAATACTATTTGCCTGTAATGGGATTTCGATTTGCTGTTGTGACAGCACAATTCCCTCTTTCACCATTCTCACAACCTGATTTACAGCTTGTTCCTTATCGGTAATCAATGCATCAGGTTGTTTACGAGATGTTAAAGAACCATCCTTTTGATAGGTACGATCTGCAAACACTTCATGGGCTGTTTGAAGCCCTATTTTTTCTCCGGCTTTTGTTAATTCACTACCTGAGAGACCGAATAACACAAGTGAAGGTGAAATATCATAAATGGCTTGTGCGATTGCCTCAGCAATCGCTGGATTTTTAGCAGCCATATTATAAAGTGCCCCATGTGGCTTAACATGCTGCATGGTTTCATTGTAAGTCGTTAGAAAACCTTGCAATGCTCCAACTTGATAAATAACCATATCATAGGCTTCCTGTGGTGTGATGTTCATCTCACGTCGTCCAAAGCCATTTAAATCCGGTAATCCTGGATGTGCCCCGATTTTCACACCATTAGCAATGGCTAGCTTAACTGTCTCTCGCATGACTGTTGGATCTCCAGCATGGAATCCACAAGCAATATTAGCTGAGGTTACATATTTTAAGATTTCTTCTTGCTCTCCAAGTCGATAACGACCAAAACTTTCCCCTAAATCACAGTTTAAATCAACTCGAAACATCTTCTTCCCCCGTTTTCTTCCCACTAAAGTAGTTATAATGAATACGTTTACAAATAATTTGTACCGATATTCGGAACTTAAGTTTTGAAATTTAAAAAAATCTTAACATATTTTATAATTACTGAAAAGTATAAATTTAAAATTTTGAGAAAGAATATTTTTTTAAAAATTTTCATTTAAATTAAACTTGTTTTCGTTTATTGTTTAAATATAATATTAATAATCCGTTATTTAAAACTGTTATACCGAATTACGAAACTTCAGGAGATGATTTTTATGCTGAATTTAAAAGAGAATGTACATATAAGACCTTTGAGCGATTCTGCACTAGTCATACATGTAGGTGAAGGAATCAGTGAGGCAATTCACAACAAAGTTAAAAATATATTGAATTTATTAGAGAGACATCCATTTGAAGGATTCATCGAGGTTGTGCCTGCCTATAATAATGTGACAGTTTATTACAATCCGATTGAAGTATACTTTTCAAATATAGAAAAAGGAGGCGAAATGCCTTACGAAAAGGTGAAAGCAACCATTCTTTCTTTAATGAACCAATCTTACATAGTTGAAACAACAAAGGAACGTGTCGTAAAAATCCCTGTAGTATATGGTGGTGAAATGGGACCAGATCTAGAATTTGTAGCCTCTTATCATGGTTTAACACCTAATGAAGTCATTAAAATTCACTCTTCTGTAGAATATCTTGTGTACATGATAGGCTTTGCTCCAGGTTTTCCATTTATGGGAGGAATGGATAGACAAATTGCAACACCTCGTAAAGAAACTCCACGGCTATCGATTACTCCGGGATCTGTTGGAATTGCGGGAAATCAAACAGGAATTTACCCATTAGAAACTCCAGGTGGATGGCAAATCATCGGACGAACTCCTTCTCGTTTGTTTCTACCTGAACAATCTCCTCCAACCTTATTACAATCGGGTGATCGAATTCAGTTTGTACCAATTTCGATGGAAGAATATAAGAGTGATTGGGAGATGGAAACATGGGCATAAAGGTATTACAGCCAGGTATGCTGGCAACCATTCAAGACCTAGGAAGATATGGGCTACAAAAGTTTGGTGTAATCGTCGGAGGAGCAATGGATTCAATTTCCTTACGAATTGCGAATTTACTTGTTGGAAATTCGGAAGGAGAAGGCGCTCTAGAGGTGACACTTTATGGAACAGCCCTTTTATTTGAAACTGATGAACTGATCGCCATTACAGGTGGCAATTTACAGCCTACAATAGACGGAAAAGAAGCACCAATGTGGCGACCACTTTTAATTCAAAAAGGCTCTGTTTTAAAATTTAATACTGCGATTAGTGGTTGCCGAGCCTACGTATCGTTTAGTGGCGGAATTCAAGTGCCCAAAGTGATGAGCAGTAAAAGCACCTACATACGTGCTGGAATTGGAGGATTTCAAGGAAGAAAATTGCTGAAGAATGATGTCTTTGAATTAGATAGCCGATCAGAGTTAGGAGAGGATCTTTTTAAACAATTAAAAAAAGAACCAACGCACCTTTCTTGGTCCGCTGATTACACATCCTTTGTTACATTAAAAAAAACGCAAACAATCCGCTTCATAAGAGGCTCTGAATATCAGTATTTCGATGAGGAGAGTATAAAAAAATTCCTTTCAACGCCTTACACTATCACAACACACTCAGATCGAATGGGCTATCGATTAGAAGGAGAGGTTATTCAATTAAAAGAGCCATTTGAATTATTATCCGAAGGGGTTACATTTGGAACGATTCAAGTGCCCTCCAATGGGCAACCTATTATTTTAATGGCAGATCGTCAAACAACTGGTGGATATCCTAAAATAGCTCAAGTGATTTCTGCCGATTTACCATCATTAGCACAAATGCAAGCAAATGGTCGAGTCTATTTTAAAGAGGTCACTCTTGAAGAAGCTCAATTGGCATTAATACATCAAGAAAAGAAACGAAATGAATTAGCATTTGGGCTCCGTTTAAAAAGGTTATAGAAGAGTTAGAAGCTATTCAATTGTCCATAATCCGATTATTTATGTAGTAATATTTTCTAAAAAAGTTGACAAATTTCAGCGCAAAATGGGTAATCTCAAATGACTTTTGAGACTACCCATTTTTTAAAGCTGTTCATACCCCAATTGTTTAGAAATCTCTGCGGTAGCCTTCTTAAGTTTATCGACGAAGATTTCAACGTTTTCCCCTCGATAATTGGTTTCTAGTCCCGCAATACTCATTGCTGCAACGACTTCACCTTTATGATCGTAAATCGGTGCTGCAACAGCAGATGTATAATCTTCTAATTCTGAATGGCTGATTGTATAACCAAGTTCTCTAGCCTGCACAATCGTTTCAAAAAGCCTTTCCTTTTCTGTAATCGTCCCCATTGCAAATGATTTAAGTTCTACCGATTCGAGATATTCCTTTATGTCTGCATCCGGTAAAAAGGATAATACAGCACGAGGGCATGCCCCTGCATAAAGAGGACTTTTTCTACCAATTGCAGTATAGAGTCGAACTTTTTGCTTCGTATCTATTTTCTCAATATAAACAGCATCGTCACCATCACGAACGATTAAATTAATTGCTTCTTTTACATCATTATGTAACTCATTCATAATTGGAGCTGCTATTTTTCGCACATCTAAGCGCATTGATACTAGATGTCCAAATTTAAGGAAGAGAATGCCTAACCTATATTTTGCATCAGTTCCCTTTTCTAAAAATTCCATTTCCTCAAAAGATTTCAACATGCGGAAAGCAGAGGTTTTAGGGATTCCTGATAACTCAATTACTTCTTGAAATGACAGTTCAGTATGATCGATAAATAAATTTAAAATATCCATTGAACGGATAACCGTTTTATTATTATTTGTCAATTTAAGTTTTCTCCTCCTTTTATACTAGATTTAATCTAAACATAATTTTTCTATTCTTAATTAATAATTATACCTAACATCTTACTATTTTTATATACCTTGTAAATCAGGTTGACAAAGGAATAAAAAACAGGAGCAGAGAATGGTTGCTTTCTTCCATACTCTTTACCCCTGCTTGTTATTCTTATTTTGATTCCCTCGATTACTATGCTAGTTAAAAAATGAGGATAATCTTTTTTTGTCATACTTTCTGACGTTTTTCCTTCAATAAAATCACTCCTATCAAACCAACGATGGAGAAGATAACCGGCGTGATGAAACCATAGTAATATCCATCAAATAGATTTCCTGAAGTTGATTGAAAATGGTCCAATATATATCCAAAAATGATGGGTAGCAACACAGCACTTAGAAAGCCGCCCGTATTCGCAATCCCTGAAACAATTCCAGACTCTTCTAGATTAAAAGATTGACGTACAGCTGCAAACGTTAATGCACTTGCCCCATATCCAAAGCCAATGATAAAGAAAATAATAATTAGAAAGACAAAGGAAGGATGCCCTTTAAATAAAAGGAAAGAAAACCACCCTAATAAAACAATGATATGAACGACAATATAAGGTCTTTTAATTGTTTCTAACCGACTTGAAATCCAACTAGCTAGAGGTGCTCCAATAAGTGCCCCGATAAGACCGATCATAATCAGCTGGCTGGCATCTGACCGAGTCATGTCATACATATTCATCCCATATGGTACTGCCCACGAACTGATAAACCCTACATAACCGCCGACTACCCCAAAATGGCAAAAGAATAGAGCCCACGCTTGCGGATTTGAAAATATTCTTCGTAGTAAAACTGATGTTTTTTCACGTTGCACTTCTGCTGTATCAGCTACTTGCTCATCCCCCAAAATTTGTTTTGTTTTTTTTACAAGTACAAAATAAAGGAGAATGCCACATAAACATAAGAGTAGTCCTACTGAGAAAAATGTTACCCTCCAACCAAATAAAAGTATCCATGAGGAGAATGGTACTGTCGCCAATAAGAAACCAAGACTTCCTGTCATGCCCGCCAGGCCAATTAATCGAACAAATTCCTTTGTATGGAACCATTTGGCCAAGATTAGCACCATGTTAACCCATATGGTCGCATCCCCTACCCCAGTTAGTATTCTGGCAAAAAACAGGACAAATTCATGTGTACCCAGACTATAAATAATTGTACCTAAACCTGTAAGAGTAGCTCCAATAATTAGAAAAAAATTTGGCCCAAATCGATCCGCTAAAATCCCCATCGGAATTTGCAAACTCGTGTAGACAAAAAATTGTATACTTGTCAATAACCCAATCGTTGATGCTGTTACATTAAAATCTCGCATCAATTGGTCTGTAATCAGTCCTGGGGCGGTTCGTTGACTCGCCATTAACAAATAAGTAAATAATACAGAAACAAATACAACCCATCTATATCTGCTATTTTGTTTGTCCAATGATTTCTACTCCTATTAGCTTTTTACTATATATATGAAATACAGATAACGTTAAAACCTGTTTTTCAAAGTAGTTTTATGATTTGAATTTGGTTGAAAATGCTTTTAGATCTCAATTTTCAATATAAAGCATAAATTCTTTTTGAAATTTAACACGTCTCCCGACACTTTTATTAACATACTTAGAATCTAAAAAAACAGATACTTCCTTTTCTCGGTCCAACCCACTAAACTGATTCACATAAGGTTGTGAAGTAAGCCGGTTTCCTCATACGAATTCAAAGATTCCAGCGCCCAGACGACTTTCCTTCACTTCTACTATAAAAAATTAGTAGCACAAACCATGGCCTTGGTTTGTCCTACTAATGTTAGTGTGTTTCCGGGGGGCGTTCAGCCGGAACGGAAATCAATGAGCATTCTAAAATCAATACGCTCTTTAATCAAATGTCATCCCCGACTTTTGGTGATGAACCACAATTCAACACCTTTGTAGTTAATCTTTGAAAAACCGAGATAGCTGTATATAGGAATTACTCAAACAAAAACGTAGCAGAAATGACTTGGCAATAATCGCCCACTGTCTTTCTGACTACGTTTTTTTGAATGTTCTTCATGCACAATTTTTTTATTATTTTTTTACGACTAGCACTAAACACCGTTAGATAGATGCTTCTGTTAGCCAATTTTCGATGAATGGATGGATTTCGTTAATTGCTTTTCGGCCAGTTACAACAGATACATGACCTGTATTTACATAATGAAGTGTTTTATTTTTACTTGAAACTTTGTCATTGAGCGGCTCAATTTGTTGTGGTAGAACAATATTGTCACGCGTTGCGACAATATTTAACAAATTGGCTTTGATTTTGGAAAGCTCAACCTTGTGTCCACGGATATAGAGCTCATCTCTAATCAACTTATTTTCTTGATAAAATTCACTAATCCACTGTCTGTATGATTCACCAGGGAACGGAATCCCATCGTTAAGCCATTTTTGCATAAGCTTCCAGTTTAATACGAAATCTTCATTCTCTACTCGATCTGCAAGACTGATGTATGGGCCGTAAACATTCGAAATTGGATTTAGCAGTTTATTGCCATAATCAATCATTTCGAATGGTACATTGCCAAGTGTATCGACTAACTGATCTAAATTGAAGTATCGCTTATCCAACCAATTTGAATAATGTCCAGCATCTTCAAAATCAATTGGACTCGTCAATAAAATAAGATTTCGAATCGGCAAGTGCGGATGAAGTGCAGTAAAAATAGCTGTCATTGTCCCACCCATGCAATAGCCAAGAAGTGAGATCTCTTTTGCCGCAGAAGTATGAAGCACCTTTTTTACAGCACGCGGTATATAATCCAATATATAATCATCTAGTTTCATGTGTCGGTCTTCATGACCAGCTGTTCCCCAATCTAACAAGTAGACATCATGTCCCTGATTTGTTAAATGCTCGATTAAGCTGTTGCCCGGATAAAGATCCAATATATATGGTTTATTAATCAGGGCATAGATCATCAGAATCGGAACTTTATTCGTTTTCTTTAATGCAGGCTGATAACGATATAACTTTGTTTTGTTTTTTGTCCAGACTACTTCTTTAGGTGTCTGGCCAACTTTGGGTTCAGGTTCCCTTGTAATGACTTCTGTCAAACGTCTGAAACGATTAAAACTTTTCTTAGAATCTCCTTGCATTTGATTGATCCAATCTTCTAATTCTTGCGTACCAAGATTCATCATGCGACCCCTCCTTCAGTATCGTTCACCCATAAAAAGAGCTTCTCTAGGAAGCTCTTACCATTAGTTACATATACAATCCGCCGTTTACATTGATTTCTTGACCGGTAATATAACTCGACTTTATGAGGAATAGAACCGTATCAGCAACCTCATCAGTTTGCCCTAAACGTCGCATTGGCACTTTAGCAATTATAGATTCCTTCACATTTTCTGGCATCGCCAAAACCATCTCTGTCTCAATGAAACCTGGGCAAATTGCATTTACAGTAATACCATTCTTTGCAGTCTCCAGCGCTAGTGATTTTGTAAAGCCCAGTAATCCAGCTTTCGAAGCCGAATAGTTTGTTTGACCGAAACCACCAGATTGACCGATAATTGAACTGATATTGATAATTCGTCCATATTTCTGTTCGAGCATATGATTGATTACTTCAGATGTCGTCTTAAATACACTATTTAAATTGACATTAATTACTTCTTCCCATTCTTCAATCGACATCTTTCGGAATGTTTTATCTCTTGTAATTCCAGCATTATTGATGAGAATATCAATTTGGCCGTAACGTTCTAAGACTTCCTCAATAAATTTATGGACATTATCTGCCACCATTACATCTGCTTTAAATGCAAATGCAGTGCCACCCTCTTGTTCAATTTCGTGAACAATGTCATCTGCTTTTCCCGAACTACTTTGATAGTTAATCGCAACTAGTGCTCCATTTCTTGCTAATACCTTAGCAATTTCTGCACCAATACCACGTGACCCACCTGTGACAACTGCTACTTTTCCTTCAAGAGGCTTTACATATTCAGCTGGTTCTAAAACATTTGGTTGCAAATGTACCATAATTGAAATCACTCCTAATTCGTAAATGTTTAAAAAAATGAGAATTAAGTATTATTTCTTTGTGTTTGTATCCTCTGATGTTGATTGTGGTGTCGCCTTTGCCTCAGGCTGTGTTGCTTCAGTTTTCGTTGCAACGATGACTTCACCTATTTGTATTTTTTTATCCAGTTCTGTTAAAGCTTCTAACACCTTGTCGAATTTCTTCTCCAAGTTACCAACAGAACGTTTTAATTGGTTAATCTCTTTTGTCACTGTTTCACTATTTTCATAGAGTTGATGATCAATATCATCGATTTTATCTTCTAGGTTGATGACAAGTGAGGCAACATTTGCGACTTCATCTCGTGTAGGAATATTTGCTTGTTTGAAATAAGCTTCTGTAAAATTACTGATCATTTTATGATATTGCAAATAACTAGATTGGATTTTGCCTAACCCTTCAGAGAAGGATTCTTTTCCAAGTGTATCCTGAATAACGTCATGCCATGCCTTTTCAGTATGTTCGTACATATCCTTCCACATCGTAAAAGGTTCAAATGGAATTTTTTGAGTCAATGAATATCACCTCCTTAAATGAACTACCGTTGAGATCATAACATATATTTTCTATTTTTACAGATTTTTTACTTTTATTTTACAAAAAATTCAAAATATTATTCTTTATGGCTCATCACCAAAAGTTGTGGATGACATTAGTTAAAACGTATGCTATGTATAAAAGTTGATTGGAGTCGAGGCTGGGCGACTCATCGGACGCCTCCAGGAAGCTTTGCTCTGTGCGAAAGCGTAGTGCTAACGTAGCGGCAGCAACAAAATGTTTTATCTGCGCGAAAGCGAAGCGGCAGCGATAAAAGCGCACAGCCGGAACGGAAATCAACCACACGTTTTGGTGATGAACCTTCTTTATGCCTCTAATAAATTGGAAGTCTCATTATAAAATTACCTCATGAAACATTTTACAATCTACACCAAAGTACATGTTTATGTTTCTCTTTATATATTTATGAAAGTAAATTTAAATCTATGATGATTCTCTTTAAAATCAGTTCTTTTGGTGGGTATATAATCTAAGATTTATTATTTTTCTTTTATTAATTGCTTTAATTAGCAGTCGAGTACTACATTACACATTTATAAAAATAGAAAATTCTTCATTATTTTAAAATAATTTACCTCAGATTCCTAAAGTTGACAATTAAAACAGATAGGTGTAATTTACATGTATAAGTATTTTTATATTAGGCAGGTGGATAACGATGGAACATAAACCAGAAAAAGCAAAAAGAAGTAAAACAACAAGTATGGGTACGCCTAAAAATTTTCTTGTACCAATCATGTTGTTACATTTACGTGATTGGAATAGCCATGGCTATGAATTAATGGAGAAAATCATGCAATTTGGGATTGAATCAGTAGACCAAGGGAATTTTTACCGCTTGCTGCGACAACTTGAGAAAGATGCATTAGTAACATCCGAGTGGGATGTTACATCAGGTGGTCCAGCAAAGCGGATTTACTCAATTACAGAAGCCGGTGAACAATATTTGGAAATGTGGGCAGGATCTTTAAGCCATTATCAAAAAATGTTGGATCAGTTTTTCAATTTGTATAATCCCTTTTTCTCCCCTTTTAGATCTGCTTCTCAAACGAAGAATGATGACGACTAACGATAGGATGTTATGCAAAAATTTGCATTCATTATACATTTCATGAGTTTATGGAACCATGTTAAAGGAGGAATTATTAATGGCAACGGTACAAGACAAACAATTTGTAAACCAGGTGGATATGATTTGGGATGGTTGGCTAAACAACCTTAAAGCTGTGCAAAATTTCCAAGAAGATCTGCAACAAAAAGCACTACATGCATTCTCTTACCAAAAGGAACTGCTCAATTTTTCAGTAAAGACATTGAACACAATGGAAGAAGAGTCTAAAAAAGTTACAAAGGATTGGAACGAGAAAGTACTAAGCAAAGTAGAGCAAAGTAGAATCAACCAAGGTGAGCAAGTTTCCGAATGGTTGAACAATATTCAAGATGTTACAGAAAGAGTCCAATTACTTTCATGGAGTCCGAGCCATGCAATGTTGGATTTGTTCATTGAATCACAAAAACAATTAGAAGCGACTATGAAAAAAGCGCTGGAAAGCCAACAAAAAGATCGTACTGAAAATTTTAAGAAAATAGAAGAATTAACTGAACAAATGAAAGCAACTCATAAAGGGATATTAAAGCTTACTAAGTCTTAAAATTCCCTATTGAGTTAACCCCTTTCTACAACATGAAAATGGAGGTTTTAAGAAAGTGCCTAACTACGAAGAGATCCATATAGGCGATAAGGCTAGTTTTACAAAAACTATTTCCGAATCAGATGTCTATCAATTTGCAGGAATAACAGGTGACTTTAACCCAGTCCATGTGAATTCTGAGTATGCAAATCAAACCATTTTTAAGGAACGTGTTGTACACGGAATCCTTACAGCTGGTTTCATCTCAGCAGTACTAGGGACGAAACTCCCTGGAACAGATACAATTTATTTATCACAAAAAGTGGATTTTAAAGCGCCTGTCAAAATTGGAGACACCGTCACGGCTGAAGTCGAAGTCTTAGAGAAAAAAGACCGAAAAAAAATAATTCGCCTACGCACAATTGTCAAAAATCAATTGGATGAAATTGTCGTAGATGGAGAAGCAGTTGTTATGAAATGATTAAACAAAAGTAGACGATTATGTTCCAAGTTTGAGCTGGCACAATCGTCTACTTTTTTGTCGCAATTGACTTCAATTTTCTTCAACCACTAAATTTATATAATATCAGGAGTGTTGTTTAACCAATTTTCCCCACTACTACTAAAGTAGTAAGTTGATTTCCGCTACGGGTTACTCGCTTTCCGCGGGCAAGCATCGAGCCGCTTCCTTCACTACCATGTCTCAGACCGAATCACGCTCGAAATAGCTACGGAAACGATTGAAAAACTGATCCGTAATAAGCGCGCTCAGCTTCATCCAGAGGCCTTTATCCATTCAGATCAAGGGGGTCCCACGCTATCAAACGCTCTTAAAAAAACATGGCTTAGGTCCATCGATGTCACGCCGAGGAAACTGTTGGGACAATGCGCCACAGGAATCATTTTTCGGTCATTTTAAAGACGAAGTAGACTTTAGCTCCTTGAAGACACTTGAGGAACTAAAAGCGAAAATCAATCACTATATGGTCTATTACAATAATTATCGTTATCAATGGAATCTAAAAAGGATGGCTCCTGTGCAATACAGAAACCATCTCTTAGCGACTTAATCTCTTTTTTTAGTTTTGTCCTTGACTTGGGTACCACATCAGATTTACGTTCCCTACCAATTTTCTCCTTCTTTTCATTTCAAATAACATTATTTCTCTTATTCTATTTAACTGCTAACGCCGAAGTTGAATCTGCTGCTAATTCTACTTGTAGATCCGTATATGGTAATCCATGTGCATCAGCTACCGCTTTATATACTATTTTTCCATTTACTACGTTTATCCCCTTCGCTAAAACAGGATTATCTAAAGCAGCTTGGCGATAGCCTTTATTAGCTATTTGCAAACCGTATGGAACAGTTACATTTGACAAGCCCATTGTTGAGGTACGCGCGCAAGCACCTGGCATATTCGCAACTGCGTAATGCACAACACCGTATACTTCATAAATAGGATTACTATGAGTAGTAATTCGATCAATTGTTTCAATAGAACCCCCTTGATCTACCGCTACATCCACTACAACAGACCCCTTTTGCATCGTTTGAATCATTTCTTTTGAAACTAATTGTGGTGCACGCGAACCTGGAATTAGCACAGCACCAATTAACAAATCTGCTGTTTTCACTGCTTCAGCGATATTGTAGGTATTTGATGCAAGTGTACGAACACGTCCTTGGAACATATCATCTATTTGACTTAAGCGTGTAATATTTACGTCTAAAATTGTTACGTTTGCACCTAATCCTACTGCCATTTTCGCAGCATTCGTCCCGACAACTCCAGCACCTACAATCACTACATTTCCAGGTGCAACACCAGGAATACCACCTAAGAGAACTCCTTTTCCTCCTTTGGAATTTTCTAAAAACTGTGCACCAATTTGTACAGACATTCGGCCTGCAACTTCACTCATTGGCGTTAACAACGGTAAGGCACCTGAATCTAATTGAATTGTTTCATAAGCAATTCCAGTAACTTTACTTTCTAGCAAAGCTTTCGTTAATTCTGGCTCTGGAGCTAAATGTAGGTATGTGTAGAGAATAAGATTCTCTTTAAAATATTTGTACTCCTCCTGAATCGGCTCCTTCACTTTAATCACCATATCAACATCCCAAGCTTCCTTAGTCGATTTAGTAATTTGAGCGCCTACATCTAAATAATCTTGGTCTGTAAATCCACTACCTAGCCCTGCACTCGATTCAATTATTACTTCATGACCACCTTTTTTGTAAGCCTCAACACCTGCTGGAGTAATTCCTACTCGATTTTCATTATTTTTTATTTCTTTAGGTACACCAATTATCATTATATTTCCTCCTACCTATTTTTTTATTAGTTTTGGTTTATAACTACAAGTTTCATTTCTGTCATTTCCTCAATTGCATACTTCAGCCCTTCTCTTCCCATACCACTTTCCTTTACGCCACCATATGGTAGATGATCTAAACGGAATGTAGGAATATCATTTATAATGACACCACCTACATGGAGTTTTTGCGTTGCCTGTAAAGCAACATGGATATTATCTGTATAAATACCAGCTTGCAAACCATATTTGGAGTCATTTACTTGGTCAAATGCCTCTTGAATAGATGTAAACTTCATAATAGATACGATTGGTGCGAATACCTCCTGACAGGAAACCTTCTGCTCCGGTTTTACATTTAATAGTACGGTAGGTTGTAAGATATTCCCTTCAGATTCTCCACCAGTTGCAATAATTGCCCCTTGCCCCTTTGCTTCTTCAATCCAACTTAATGTTCGTTTTACATCTTGTGGACTAATTAAGGCTGAAACATCCGTTGTAGGATCTAGGGGATCACCAAGTTTCAACTCTTTTGTAGCTGCTACAAATTTATCTACAAACAAATCATACATTTTTTCGTGAACATAGATTCGTTGAACTGAAATACATACCTGCCCTTGGAATGCAAAAGCACCGGAAACGACACGTGGAATTAATTTATCAATATTAACATTTTCATCGATAATAACAGCCGCATTAGAACCCAATTCAAGCGTTACTTTCTTAAGACCTGCTTGATTGCGTATGCCAATACCTACAGCGGGGCTACCTGTAAAAGAAATCTTTTTCACGCGATTATCCGTGACTAATTTGTTACCAATTAAAGAACCTGCACCAGTAACGATATTTAACGCACCCTTCGGTAATCCTGCCTCTGCTAATAATTCACCAATAAAATAGGAAGTTAATGGTGTTTGACTTGCAGGTTTTAATACAACCGTGTTACCTGATGCTATTGCTGGCCCTACTTTATGAGCTACTAGATTCATTGGGAAATTAAAAGGTGTAATGGCTGCCACGATGCCTAATGGTTCACGAACCGTATAGGCAATGCGCCCGTCTCCACCGGGGGCAGCATCCACAGGAATTGTTTCTCCGTGTATTCGCTTTGCTTCTTCAGCAGCAAATTTATACGTTTGAATTGTACGCTGAACTTCAGCTTTGGCGGTTGAAATAGGCTTGGCTGCTTCTAGTGCTATTAGCTCTGCTGCTTCTTCAGCACGTGCTTCTAATAAAGAAGCTAATTTTTCAAGAATAATCGCACGCTTATACAAAGGCATATTCGCCATCGTTTTACGTGCAGCATCGGCAGCTACTAAAGCTGCTTCTACTTCCTCGACATTTGCCTTCGGTATTTCTGCAATGACCTCGCTACTATATGGAGAGCATAATTCTGTATACTCTGCTGCTTCCACCCAATCCCCATTGATAAATAAATTTTTCCTCATTATAATTACCTCACCTTTCGTATTACAACTTATTTGCCAATACTAATCATTCAGCTACCCAAGCTAGAAGCATTATGAGAGACACTATATTAGTTTGAAATGGATATTCCCAAAAGTTAACGATGATTAACTCTCGCTCCACTTAATAATATAATTTGCCAAAACATTAGTTACTTCTACTACGCTATCTAAATGAACACATTCATCTGGTCCATGCATATTTTCTCCAATTGGCCCAAAGCACAATCCTTGTTTTCCGTAATACTGAGTAAATCGTGCATCATTTCCTCCAGCTCTTCCAACCATTATTACTTTATGTCCCATAACATCTTCTGCATTTTCGATGAATAATTTTACAAAAGGGTTCTCAGGATCTTGGTACCATGGCTCCGTTGACCATCCAAACCACTCTATAACAGGTGGATTTTTATCCATCCACTCATCGCCTAAGACAGATTTCATAATCGTATCTTGTACTAGTTGCTTAATTTCTTCGCGAGTTTCCCCTGGGATAAAACCAATTCTTCCTTCGAGGATCGCTTCCCCTGGAACTGTCGATACCCAGTCCCCAGCTTTTAGTACACCTAAGTTTAAGTGAACGGACTGTCCAGACCCCTTTTCAAATAAATCAAACTTAACATTTTTAGCACGCCATTCACTTAATTCATCCAGCGCACTAAGGATTTTCATCATTTTTGAAATAGCATTTATACCTTCATGCGCTAAACCAGCATGCGCTGTTCTTCCCTTTACGTACACTCGGAAATACATAATCCCCCCATGACTTATTGTCATATTCAAATTATGTGGCTCTGTCGAAATGTACCCATCTGTTACGAAGCCTTCCTCCAAACATGCTAAAGCTCCGCCTCCACCACCAGCTTCTTCTTCTATTACTGAATGTAGCTGAACATCTCCAGCAATTGGATATCCTAAATCAATTAATGTTTTCAATGCGAACCAATTTGAAATCAGTCCTGCTTTCATATCGGCAGAGCCTCGACCGTATAACTTGTTTCCAATAATATCTCCACTCCATGGGTCCATCGTCCAGTTTGAATATGGTTCTGGAGAAACAACATCTACATGCCCATGAATCGTTAATGACTTACCATTGGAGACACCTTTACGTATTCCGATAATATTTTTTCGGTCTTCAAACGGAATACCTGAATCAATAAACGCTTCATGAGCTGAAACCTTCTCATATTTTGGTTCAATCTCATGCAAAATCAAGTTAAGTTCTTCATATTTTTTTTTCATGTATAATTGCATCTCTTGTTCATTACCAACAACGCTTTTTATACGTACGACATCTTGAATTGTTTTAAATAATTCTTCTTTATTTTCTTCTATATACAGTCGAATTTTTTCTTTCAAAGCAATCACTCCTTTATTTACTTCTTGTGTCATTAAAAAGAGGAAGATTATCTAAGAGATTCTCATCCTCTAAATTGTTAATTCAAGACTTTAATCTTTTCTTCATTAAAAATCTCTTTATCTAATGACTCCAAGTCATCAATAGAGTCCATGCTTCCAAGTTCTTTTTTAAAGAATCTTGTTATAAACATCATGTAAATGATTCCGATTATAAGCCAAACGATTCCACCTATAAATGCATCAGCGTGTAAATGATACCAAAGAACTCCAGTAGCTAATGCTCCGAAAGAAGGCATAATTAAGTACTTAAAGGTTTCACTGCCTGATCTCCTTTTCTGACGAATATAGAAATGAACAATAACAGATAGGTTAACGAATGTGAATGCAATTAATGCCCCAAAGTTAATGACTGAAGCAATTAATTCTAAATTTGGTCCTATTGCAAATAATGATACGATTCCCGTCAAAACAATCGTAAAAACAGGCGTTCTAAATTTAGGGTGTAAGTATCCGAAAGTTTTTTTAGGAAGTACACCATTTCTGCCCATAACAAACAGCAAACGAGATGCACTTGCATGAGATGCAAGTCCTGAAGCTACAGTAGCAGCGAAAGCTCCTGCAATGAAAAGCAGTTGGAATAACTTCCCTCCTACATATAAACCAATTTCCGGCAATGTATCATCTACATTTTCGAACACAGAAACATCCGGGAATAATGCTTGTGTAAAATAAGAAGCGATAAAGAAAATACCCCCACCGATTAAAACAGTTAGCAGGATTGCTCTAGGAACTGTTGATGTATCCTTTGCTTCTTCCGTATACATTGTTATTGCGTCGAAACCGATAAACGAGAAAGCTACTACTGTTGCCCCAGTTAAAACGGCTATTAATTTTACATTTTCATGTGATAGTGGATGAATCGTGAATAAAGTACCATCTCCCATACCGTGATAAAGTTGTACAGAAGCAAGTATTATGAAGATACCTATTAAACAAATCGTGAAAACAACGAGTATAAAGTTTAAGCTGGATGTTGATTCCATACTATAAGCATTAATTGCAGTAACTACAATGACATAAGCAAAAACCCAAATCCAAACAGGTACATTCGGAAACAGAGATTCCATATATATTCGAATAATTAATGCATTAACTAAAGGTAATAATAAATAATCTAATAACGATGCCCATCCTACGAGGAATCCTAGGTGAGATCCCATTGTTTCCCGGGTGTATGTATATGCTGAACCAGCAGCCGGGAATACCTGTACCATCTTTCCATAACTAATCGCTGTCAATACCATTACTAACAAGGCGACAAAATACGCCATTGGTACTACACCATTTGTTAATTTCGATACAATTCCAAACGTATCAAAGACCACTGTAGGCGTCATATATCCTAATCCCAGAGCAACAATTGACCAAACACCTAATGACCTTTTGAGCGTAGTGTTATCTGTCATTCATCCATCCCCTTTACATATTTTTAGCTGCTTCATTAAACTGCGACGAATCAATCTCATCTGTTTTGAGCACTGGTGGCTTATACTTAAGACCTTTTGTCATAAATAATAAATAAATAACACCAATTCCTAACCAAACACTACCAAGAGCAATCGAATAAACATCTAGGTTGAAAAGCAAACAAGTTGTAAGTACTGCTCCGATTAATGGAAAAATCAAATAGAAGATAATTCCCTTTAAGGAGCGTTCTTTTCGCTTACCGTAATATAAAAAAACGACGGATAGATTCACAGCAGTAAATGCAAGTAGGGCGCCAAAGTTAATGAAAGACGCGACAAAGGTTAGACTTAAAAACAATGCAGATAATGATAAAAGACCAATTAATAAAATGTTGTTAACCGGGGTTCTCGTTCTTTTATTTAGTTTTCCAAAAAAATTTTTAGGTAATTGTCCATCTCTTCCCATCGCGTATAATACACGTGCAGCACTTGCTTGAGATGCGGACGCGGAACCAAATACAACCACTGCAGTTTTTGCTAGGAATGCTGCTTGTAAGGCATTCCCGCCTACTAAGAAAACAATTTCATAGGAAGCAGAATCAGCATCTTTAAAACTCGTATAATCTGGCCAAACATTATGTGCAAAATAAGATACGACTACAAAACATAATCCACCAATTATTGTTACTAAAGATATTGCACGCGGTATGTTTTTCTCCGGATTTTTTACTTCTTCTGAAAAAGTAGAAACTGCATCAAAACCGAGGAAAGAGAAACATAATAGTGCAGCACCAGCAACTATATACTTAAATGACTCCTCGGTATTAATAAAGGGATCAAGGTTAAATAAAGTGCCAGTCCCGGTTCCAGTTACTATTGATTTAACTGATAAGATGCAAAAGACAATTATAAATAATACTGATAAGCCTATTACAATCATGTTGATATTTGCGCTTAACTTTACACCTCTAACATTTACAAACGTCACAAGAACTATTAATGTAAATATCCAAACATACTGTGGAACTTCAGGTATAGCAGCTGAGAAGAAAATACCAAATAGTAAAAAGTTAACCATTGGTATCAAGAGATAATCCATTAAAATTGCCCATCCCACTAAGAAACCAACATGAGAATTAATAGCTTTTTGCGCATAGGTATAGGCCGATCCCGCAATGGGGTACGCTTTTGCCATTTGACCATAACTATGAGCCGTAAACATCATCACAATTAATGCAATTACATACGATCCGGCGACCATACCATGAGATATTTTAGAGGCTATACCGTATGTGCTAAACACTGTAGTTAAAGCCATAAAGGCCATCCCAGTAACAACAACAGACGTTAAAGAAAGCGATCTAGACAAATTAACTGGATGTTTTATTTTTCTCACTCCCCGAATAGTAATTAAAAAATCTTCCCAGTAAAATGATCAATTAACTAAAATAGTAGGATTGTAGACTGATTCACTATCAATTTCGCCTTAGCGTAATTGCGTCCGGATTTTGAATTGTGCCCGCACAATTCATTCCTTTCAAAATCCGTGACATCCGCCGGAGGCTTTATCTTCATTCAGTAGGTGTTTGGACACCCACTGAAAAGGAACCAAAACCGCATTCATCTCACCACCTGTAGAGGTGGGAGTTTTCTGCTGAATGAAGATAAACAACTTCACCATCCATAATTGTTAACAAAACTTTCGTTTGCAGAATTTCTTTATTTTCTACTTCAAAGAGGTTTTTATCTAGTACAATAATATCTGCTAATTTTCCAACTTCTAATGTACCCAAATCTGTTTCTCTGAATGTGCTGTATGCTGAACCTTTTGTATACGCTTTCAACGCTTCTGCGAGTGTTATCTGCTCTTGACTATTCCACTCATAATCACCAGTAAAGTCTAATCTCGTAATCGCATGGAAAATTTCTTTAAAAGGATCTAATGTTGTTATTGGATAGTCTGTACCAAAAGCAATATACTCCACTGCGTCGTATAACGTTTTACATAAATACGTATAAGGGTCTTTTTCTTTACCGACACGCAATGTATGACTTTCTTTTGGCATCAATGCTAGATGAGAAGGCTGTACAGATGGAACAACCCCCAATTCTTTAAATCTCTTAATATCTGTTGGATGAATCACTTCAATATGCTCTAGCGCATGTCGTGAATCTCTCACACCATTATCCATCCTTGCTGCTTCAAATATATCTAGAGCAAGCCTAACTGCGCCATCACCAATTGTATGGAAGCGAATTTGAAATCCTTCTTTGTCCGCTTTTGTCACCCAGTTTTTGATCGCTTCTACAGGAAAAGCAGTACTCCCTCGTGTAATAGGGTTGTCTAAGTAAGGATCTAACATGTATGCGGTATGTCCAGTTACAACGCCATCAATAAACTGTTTAAGTCCTGCAAGCTGTAATTTTTCGGAATTGTACTTTTCACGCAAGCTTATCGCTCTATCTATATCATCATTTAACTCAGGGTAAAGATGAATTCGAGTCGTAAGTTTTCCAGCTTCATCATATGCCTTATACATATCGAAACTATTTAACTTATCAAAACTACTTGCAAACAAATCATTTACTGATGTAATGCCTAATTGAGCTGATTTTTTTAAGAACTCTTCAAACAATTCTTCTTTCCGTTTATCCGGAAATGAGAGAGCAATATCCACAACTAAATTCATTGCTGTTTCAAGAAGAATTCCTGTGATTTCATTATTCTCATCTTTTTGAATCGTACCATTAGGAGGGTCTTCAGTTTCATTTGTAACCCTAGCATTTTCAAGTGCTAAACTATTAACCCACGAATAATGACCTTCTGCGTGAAAAAGAATAATCGGGCGATTTGGAACTACTTTGTCTAAAGAAAAACGTGTCGGCAAGCATTTCTCTGCCCAATTTGTATGATCCCATCCATAGCCTATAATCCACTCATCAGCATGCACGTTTTCCGAGAATTGCTTTACTAAACTAGCAACTTCTTCTTCCGAATGAGCATCCGATAAATTGATACTTGCATGCGAGAAAAGACTACCAAACATGAGATGAAGGTGCGCATCATGAAATCCTGGCATAATGAGTTGGTTGCCATAATGATATTCCTTCGTGTCTAAACCTATAAATGGTTTTATCTCCTCCATCGAACCTACCGCAATGATTTTGTTACCTTTAATCGCAATAGCAGCTGGCTTTGCTTCATTTTCTAAACCTGTAAATACTGCTTCACTTGAAATAACTTTATCAGCGATAACCATTTATAACTCCTCTTTTTACCTAAGATTTACTTCTAATGGAACTCTTATAACAATCGATTGAAAGCGCTTACACAACTAAAGAAGTTAAATAATCGCAATTAATAATGGGCATCCACTGTTCGCCTATTAAAATAGGCGAACATAACGGACAAAAGACTCATACTAATTTAAGTTTGCAAACCAGATTTTTCCATTCCAAAAGTGTTGCATATTCTAATGACTCAACGTCCCCAGGTAAATAGCCAGGCATTATTTTATTTAGGACGAATCCGTTTTTCATTTGGAATGTTAATACAGGATCATATATTTTTCCTTTCATTACCTCAAGCGCATACTCATCTGCACT
Source organism: Lysinibacillus sp. NPDC094177 (assembly GCF_050279145.1). Lineage (NCBI taxonomy): Bacteria > Bacillati > Bacillota > Bacilli > Caryophanales > Bacillaceae > Lysinibacillus > Lysinibacillus sp. NPDC094177. Next base: position 185,060 of record NZ_JBNNTW010000001.1, read on the forward strand.
CATCTGCTCAGCATATTTATAGTAATTAGGTATACGACCACCAACTAAGATACTTTCTAAGTTAAGTTTTTCACATATCTTTCTTCGACCATCATAGAGATGATGCGCCAATCGTAACCCTCTATAATCTTCATGTATACCAACTTCAATACCATATAGATTTCGTCCATTAGGGTTATGATTTCGAATAAATCCTAAATCACAGATTTCAAAATAGGAGTGACTATCTCCGTAATCTTCAAAATTCACAATTAGACTTAAAGCGGTTCCTACAATTTTACCGTTATATTCTAGACAAATTTGACCTTCAGGAAACAACTCAATCTGACTTTCAAAATGCTCATATTTTAATGCCATATCTGGTCCAAAACACATCAAAGAAAGTGCGGCAACCTCAGCAAGATCCTCTTTTAAAATATTGCGGACAACTATTTCTTGTCCATTATTTTTTAAATGTACTTGAGACATAATAAATCCTCCCTCTTATTTTATTGAAATTAAATTAAAGTTTCAGGTGTGTTGATTAACTAATTTTATCTAATTCTAATGAAAGAAAAGGTTGATTTCCGCTGCGGGAGTCGAGTAGCCCTTCGCTACAATCTATAAAATTGGCATTATTTATACGGTAAATTTTTATTAGGAAGCTGAGGAATAAGGGTGAAATTATTCAATAAACCCCTAATCAACACGCCTGTTAAAGTTCATTACATTATTAATTGTGTAGATTTAATCCACATCCTTTATAAACTAAGTATGCGGAAAGTAATCTTTGGGAGAATGCAGAAAAGTCTACCACAATATATTTAGTTACCTAGATTGAGTCATAACCACAATATGCACTTGATTTAATGTAAATCTTATGCCATGTAAGCACATGGAACGAAAGGCGGCGACTCCTTGGGGATTAGCGAACAACTTGAGATCCCGCAGGAGCGTTAGCGACGAGGAGACTCAAGGTTCGCCCCCAGGAAAGCGTCCGCCTGTAGTGGAATGTGCTGTCAAGTACAGACTTTGATGTAGAGCCCCTAGATTAGTAAAAATTTTTTAATTACTTTATAAAGATCGATACAAACTTCTTCTCCAAGTACTCCTCAAGTCCGTACCAACCGCCTTCTTTCCCCATTCCACTTTCCTTCATACCACCAAACGGAGCTTGCACAACCACTGGAGCTGGATCATTAATACCAACAATTCCGAACTCTAAAGCACGCATCATTCGTAAGCCTCGACCAATGTCTCGCGTATAACAATAAGCTGCAAGACCATATTCAGGATGGTTTGCTCTTTCAACTACCTCTTCTTCCGTCTTAAATGTATAAATTGGTGCAACTGGTCCAAATGTTTCTTCTGTTGTAATCTTCATATTATCGCTTGCATATTGAATAACTGTGGGCTCAAAGAAGTAACCGCTACCATTATTTAATGTAAATACATTACCACCCGCAATTACTTTACCATCATGTTTCACAGCGTCTTCTACTTGACTTTTTACTTTTTCAAGAGCCACTTTATTAATTACTGGACCGACATTTACGCCATCTTCTAATCCATTTCCTACAACTAATTTAGATACCTTTTCAGCTAACTTTCCTGAGAATTCATCAGCTATAGTTTCTGCTACGTAAATCCGGTTGGTGCTGATGCAAGTTTGACCTGAGTTAATAAACTTAGACACTAAGATACCATTAACTGCTGCGTCAATATCAGCATCCTCAAACACAATATACGGTGCGTGTCCACCAAGCTCCATTGATATTTTCTTCACTGTATCAGACGAATCACGGATAAGTTTTTTCCCCACACGCGTCGAGCCAGTAAATGTGATTTTACGAACGTCTGGGTTACTCGTCATCTCGTTCCCAATTTCTTCAGCTGGGCCAATTACCAGGTTTGCAACTCCAGCAGGTAGTCCAACTTCATGAAAGCATTCGAATACTTTTATCGCCGAAAGAGGAGTTAAATCAGCCGGTTTTAAAACAATAGTACAACCTGCAGCAAGTGCAGGTGCAATTTTTCTTGTAATCATCGATAACGGGAAATTCCATGGTGTAATAGCTGCACATACCCCAACAGGTTCGCGAATTACCATTAAGTGTTTATCAGCTGCAGATGCAGGAATTGTTTCCCCATAAATTCTCTTAGCTTCCTCTGCATACCATTCTAGATAGCCGATCGCACCTGCTACTTCACGAGTAGCATCTGGTAAAGGCTTACCATTTTCAAGTGTAATTGTTTCAGCTAATTCTTTTGTTTTTTCTTTCATTAATTGAACCACTTGGAACAGGTAGTTGCTGCGCTCATTTCCAGTTGTCTTACCCCAGAATTCAAATGCTCTCTTCGCACTTTCGATTGCTTCTTTAGTTTCAGTTTTACCACCTGTAGCAACAGTGCTAATTATTTCTCCTGTCGCAGGATTTGTTACATCTAATTTATTTCCTGTATCTCGCCATTCACCATTTATATAAAGCACTAGAGAACCTCCCCTTTTTTAACTATAACCACCACTACTCAACTTACTTTATAGGAATAGTTTAGTTGCGTGTATTTTTAAAAGCAGTAATCGAATCGTCTATAATTTGAATCATTTTTTCAATTTCTTCTTTGTTAATAATAAGCGGTGGCGCAATTGCCACAATTTGGTTATGTGCTCCAAGCGCTCTTAATATTAATTGGCGATTGAAACATGCATCAACTATCGCATTTGCTGGGAAAACAGTTGGATCAAACAATTTTTCACTTGTTGGATCTTCATAAAGTTCAAATGCAGCCAACAGACCAATTACTCTGCAATTTGTTACAATACTATGTTTTTCAGCTAAGTAATCTAAACCTTTTTTAAGTTCTTTCTCCATTTCGTTTACGTGGTCAATAATATTATCACGCTCTAGTATTTCAATGTTTTTCAGTCCAATCGCACAAGCAGTCGGATGGCCACTATATGTGAAACCATGTGGGATAACAGCATCGAATTTAGCAATTGTTTCTCTAATTTCATCATTCATCATGACCCCGCCAAGTTGCGAATAACCACTCGTAATTCCTTTAGCAATTGACATCATATCCGGCACAACATTCCAGTTGTTTACACCAAACATTTTCCCCGTACGACCAAATCCACAAATAACTTCATCTGCCATAAAGAGGATATTGTGCTCGTCACAGATTTTACGAACTGCTTCTAAGTAACCTTCTGGTGGAATATTAACTCCGCCCGCACCTTGTACAGGTTCAATAATAATTCCGGCAATCGTATCTGCCCCTTCTCTTTCAATTGTTCCACGGATAGAATCTGCATAGTTCGGGTCACTTTTATCACCTAACTCGCTGTTTAATAGGTGGGCTGTTGCACGAACAACTCCGTCTATATTTGATGATGCGAACTTGTGGAATGCTGCAAGACCAGTGGCAGTTTGCGCACCTATTGTGACACCGTGATAAGCATTTGTTAGCGCAATAATCTTTCTTTTTTCTGATTTTCCTTTAAGCTCCCAGTAGAAACGAGCTAATTTAATTGCTGTATCATTTGATTCAGACCCACCTGAAGTATAAAATACACTATTTAAATCTCCTGGTGCTAACTCAGCTAATTTTTCAGCAAGAAGAATGGATGGTTCATTTGAAAATCCTTTAAATGATGATGCATACGCAAGAGTAGCTAATTGACTATTACCCGCATCTGCAAGTTCTTGGTTCCCATGTCCTAAATTTACGTTCCAAAGCATTGACATTCCGTCGATGTATTCCACATCATCCGTACTTGTAACTATAACTCCCTTACCTTTAGCAAAGATAATAGGCGGTCCATTATCAATCAGAGCCTTCGGATTTGTAGCAGGATGAAGCAAGTGCTTTTTGTCCAGTTTAGCTAACTCTACAGTTTTTGATTGTTGAGTAATTTTAGTTGTCATTGATAAAACCTCCATTTTTAAATTAATAATTTGCGATTGGATGGACACACTCTGGTATCAACTAACTTCAAACTGAAAAACAGTTCGGATCCAATTTTTTAACTATTCTTAATTATGAAAATAGTATATCTTTACATTTTTATAATGTAAATTATAATATTTATATGACTTCCATATATTTCATGAATACTAAAAGGAGGAGTTATCAAAATGAACCTTCATCGTTTACATTGTTTTATTACAGTAGTTGAGGAAGGTAGCATTACAAAAGCTGCTACTGCACTACAAATGACTCAACCCCCCTTAAGTATTTTAATTAGAAAATTTGAACAAGAATTAAATGTCACTTTGTTTAATCGTTTAGGTAGATCTCTTGAATTAACACCAAGTGGAGTATTTTTATATGAAAAAGGAAAAGAATTACTTGATTTATCTGAGAATACGGAGAAGAAATTAGTCGAGTTTCATGAAGGAATTAGAGGTACTGTGAAATTGGGTTGTACTACTTCAGCAAATCTATTTATTTTGCCAAATGTCTTAAAAATAATTCAAAAGGAAACTCCTAACATAGTTACACATGTTCGCGAGGGTAATACATCATATATTTTAGAAGAACTAAGAAGTCATAAAATAGATATTGGAATTGTCCGTACTTCAGTGAGAGCGGAGGACATCCATACTTCAACACTACTAACAGAACCTTTACTTTTAGCTCTTCCACCCAACCATCATCTATGTGAAAAAGATTCTATTGATATTGCAGACTTGAAAAATGAACGATTTCTTTTAAATACAACATCTTATGGATCAGGTGTTGCTGATGATGTGATCGAGGCATGCCAAAAAAGTGGATTTACGCCTAATGTTGTTTACTGGGGGACAGAAACATTACCAACACTTATGATGGTAATGAAAGACGCAGGAATTTGTTTTGTACCTAGCTGTTTCAAGCTACTTAATTCTCCTGATTTACCGGTACTTAGACCACTAGCAAATCCAATGTTACAAACAAAACTTAATATAATTACACTTAAGGATCGTTACATGACATCAATTTCCAAACGATTTCTTGCGATTACCGAAGAGGTTGCAGAGAAAATGACAAGCATTTTCAATGATTAATGTGATTTAAGTAATGGCGTTCAAGTTAAAATGTTCGGTAGAAAATGCATAATAAGTCTAAATAAGCATTCTCACTTTAACATCAGGAATTAGCAACCCTACGGCTACTAATCGATTAGTAGCCGTAACAATACTTTGGCGGCTGCAATTCAAATAATCCTCAAGCTGATAAATTATTGGAAATGCATAGCCACAATCTTTGTTAAATAACTCTAAATACTTCACGTAAAGAACCATTTCAAATGGTTTTATTATTCCTAACTGAACGTAATAAAAAATATCCGTTGATAGCTGCAGCTACTGTAATAGCATCGCGAACGTTCATACTGCTTTGTGGGCAGTACAACCACATCACCACTTACTGCAAATACACCATGCTTTCTACTTTTAGACAAAACAAAAAAACCTCCACTTTCATTAATGAATTTGAAAGTCTACGAATAGTTAAAATATATAGGGATAAGAAAAGGGATAATCAACAAGAGATTAACTCCCGTTCAATATCCCTAGTCTGTTAAATCGTTGATATGACTACGTTTGTTGCCACTTTATGTATGGAGACGACAGGTGTCGAACCCGAGTCTAGAAACGCCAATACTTCAGCTCCTACAAGTGTATCTTGCCTATTCATCCTATATCCTCCAATCCCCACTCCAATCAACTTATAAATATGGCATACGTTTTACAAATATCTTCCCTAGCTATTATATAGAATAGGCAAAAAGTAAAAATAGATTCCTTTTTGCACTATTGACTAATTGATAACCTCCCCTTCTGGTAACTCCCATCCTTAATCCACTCTTCAACAAAACGGTTAAAAAACTCAGGGTTCGCTAATGAGACACCGTGGCCGATGTTCGATAACACAACACCTTGACGATTAGGATTGCTATACGCAAGATGGAGTGCAGATTCTTTTATGTTGCCCTTCTCTTTTTTCCGACCATTACTAAAATGTTACATTGGACTTTCGAAAAATCATGCGGGATGGAGAAAGTCATATTCTCTTGCAATATTTTAATAAGGGTATCTAATTTTATCTTTGAACTATCTTCATAATATTGCTCAAAATAGTCTTGATCTACATATAACGTTTTAGCTTGAAGCTTGGCGAATGATTTATTTTTTTGTAAGGGAAAAGTCAATTTTATCAATTGTCGAATCCATTTTTCTGCAATTGGGGATGGTGTCACTATAGCACTGTTGATGATGGCAAAATCTATTAATTGCTTCTATCAATTATGCATCCGCCGGAGGCTTTAACTTCATTCAGCGGTTGTTTGGACTTCCCTGAATGAAGTTAAACTAACCATTTGAATAGCAATTTGTGCTCCTAATGAAAAACCGACTACTATGACACGTTTATTTTTTGCTTTTTCTTCTATTATAGTTAGAAGCTTTTTTGCACTATCTTCAATTAAAAATCAGAGGTATTATTTGCCTCTTTATCTATTAATTCTGGTACAACGCCATGATAATTGGAAAAGTATTGGACTTGTTTATCCCACATCCACCCTCCAACACCACCCCTATGAATCAACAATATGAGTGGCTTATGTAGATCTCCGTACTCCTTATAATGCATTACCACACCCTCTTTCTTTGTACTTGTATTCCTCAGGAAATAAACAGATTATTCTAACATTTTTTTGAATCATCACCAAAAACAGTGGATAACTTTTGTTAAAGTGTATGCCATGTATATAAGTTGATTGGAGTGGAGACTGGGTGACTCCTCGGGGATCAGCGTCACATATGAGACCCTGGAGCGAGCAACGCGAGTGAAGCGGCTCATCGGACGCCCCCAGGAAAGCGCCCAGTCGGAACGGAAATCAACCACACGTTATGGTATGTGTTATATTTTTACACATTGTATTTATTTTACTATTTTCAGTGTCATATTTATATTTTCTGCTGCATATATAATACTTGAAACACATTTTGCATTTTTTAACGTAGCATTGTGGCTCTTGGGACTGAGGAAGAAAGACATAAAAATAATAAACATGGAGGTAATAAAAATGGATCAAAATAAAACTAACGAACCAAACGAGTTATTAAAAGCCATTAGCCCTTCCAGTTTAGGCGAATTTCCCCTCGCACCAATTAGTGGCTTATATGCATGGAGTGAACAGCAAATCAGTGAGGAACTTCGCCTTGATGTAGACGGACTCTACCCTCAAATGGTAGCAAGCGGAACTATTATTTCAAGCCTGTCTTCTACTATTCATTGGATTGCCAAATTAACAGCTAATGGTCCAAATACTTGGACAGGCAATATTCGCAACAAATACCTAGATGACATACAATCATTTCCTTATACAAATGTAAAAATACAGGTAACAAGCGGTTCATTGCCTGAACAGCATACTGTCGAAGTCACTTTTCTTATCGGAGGAGAGACAGACAGAACTAGAACCCTCCAGTTTCAATCTCCTTACTTCCACCCTGTGGAATTTGAATTTGATGCTGAAGAAGGTACAACACCCATCACAACCTACCAAACACACGCCCATCCAGACATGCCAACATCTTTGCCTGATGAAACTCTATCAATCGCAGAGGTTTTTAAACGCACTGGTTTTGATGTGAAAATATCAGACAGTAATAATATTGTTTCCAAAGATTATACAGGGACTGATAAAAAGTGGAACACTCAAGAGATGCATGATGCCATGCAAGTATATTGGTCACACTTTGATAATAAGCCACAATGGTCCATGTGGACATTCTTTGCAAATTCGGAAGCTGAAGAAGGCCATGGTCTGGGCGGTATTATGTTTGATAGCATAGGTCCAAATCATCGTCAAGGGACAGCAATTTTTAATAATTCATTCATTTCAGATCCACCTAAAGGTGACCCCGCTCCTGAAGCTTTTGTACAGCGATATCGTTTTTGGTGTGCTTGCCATGAGATGGGACATGCTTTCAATCTCCTGCACTCTTGGCAAAAACACCTAGGTCATCCTTGGGAACCGTTAGAGCGACCTCTTACCCCAGAACCAAAGGCTTTAAGCTTTATGAATTATCCTTACAAATATGATGGCAACAATCAGGAGTTCTTTAAAAACTTTGAGTATCGTTTTAGTGATCACGAGCTTTTGTTTTTGCGCCACGCGCCTGAGCGCTTCGTACAAATGGGTAATGCTGACTGGGCTGTTGATCATGGATTTGAACAACCGATCATTTCTATTCACCCGTCTTTTAATCTTGAATTGAGAGTTAACCGTAAAACACCTATATTCCAATGGTTAGAACCTACAGTTATTGAAATCAAACTAACTAATACTTCAAATCAACCTCAGTTAATAAATAAACATATTTTGTCTGATTTAGATGGAATGTCTGTCATTGTTAAAAAAGATGGCAAACAAGGGCGTCGTTTACTGCCTTATGTTCAATATTTAAGGAACATAGAAAACAAGGTGATTATGCCTGGTGAATCACTGTACGAAACCATTTTCGCTTCCGTAGGGAAAAATGGCTGGTTAATTGATGATCCAGGATTCTATAACATTCAAGTAGCCCTTCAAATAAACGGCAATAACATCGTATCTAACAACTTAAGGCTACGAGTTTTACCACCTACCGGGTACGATCAGGAATTCCTTGCTCAAGACTTTTTCTCTGAAGAAGTCGGTCGGATTCTTGCATTTGACGGCAGTCATTTTTTTGAAAAAGGGAACGATATCCTACGTGAGGTAACCGAAAAACTTAGTGACCATGCTGTTGCTCTTCACGCTCATATTGCTCTTGCTAAACCATTGGCGTTCGATTATCAATTCCTTGATTTCAAAGAGGACTCAGATACAAGAGGTAAAATCAAAATAATACCTGCCCAACCAGATGAGGCACGTAAACAGTTTACTTCCGCTTTAACTGTGCACAAACAGATTGCTGCTAAGACACTTTCCAATATTGACTATCATGAATATATGGAAACATACAGTAAATTTCTAAGTAGCCAAGAAGAAAATAAGGAAGCCGCAGAGGTACAGAATGTCCTTTATCAAACTCTGTCTGAACGGAATGTTCTAGACAGTGTATTACAAAAAATCAAAAATCGTGGCGAAACTTATGGACAAAAGGAAAATGAATCTTTTACAAACATATAAAACCTTTATAAGTTAAAACAACTACTCATAGTTAAATAACATGTCTTCAATCTATATCCAACTACAAAGAAAACCGTCATTTCAAAAAAATTGATTGAAATGACGGTTTTCTATTTAATTTTGACTTAATTATTTCTTTTATTTATGCTCATCCCAAAAGTCCTTACTAAAACTCGTATTTGCTTGATATTTCCCTACTGGTTTGGCAATATCTGACCCCCGCAAAATTGTTCCTTTTCCAAACTTTTGCTCTATTTGATCAACAAGTTTAATGATCGGTTCCTCTTTAATATGCTCTTCAAAGTTAAATAACGTTAGCTGCTGTGTTGTTTCTTTAATATCACTAACATTCGATACGGTGACACCTAGTAATCGTACTGGCTCTTCGTCCCAATGCTTATTAAATAGATACCAAGCATGCTCAACTATATCCTCTTTTGAATGAATCGCGTTATTGATGGACTTACTTCGTGTACATGTTTCCCAATCAGCTGAACGAATCATGATACTTACAGTAACTCCAGCAAGTTTCTTGGCCTTTAATCTGTCCGCTACCTTTTCAGAAAGTGTTGCTATTACTTTATATAGTTCATCTCTATCTGTCGTATCATGAGAAAGTGTTGTTGAATTCCCTACACTTTTCGTATCGTATATTGCTTCTGGATCGACAGGTCTATCATCTTCGCCATTTGCCCTTTGCTTCATACGTAGACCATTTATGCCAAAGTTTTGTTTTAATAAATATTCATCCGCTACGGCTAGTTCTCCAATTGTTCGGATACCTAATTTCCCCAATTTCTCCGATGTACTTTTGCCAACCCCATGCATCTCAATTACATTCATCGGCCACAAAACTGTTGGCACATCACGCTTTCGGAGTATTGTAATCCCCATCGGCTTTTTCATATCACTTGCCATTTTCGCCAAAAATTTATTTGGCGCAATGCCTATTGAACAAGGAAGTTGCAGTTCGTTCCAGATTCTATCCTGTATATTTTGTACGTGTTGCAATACATTTTGGCCTTCAACTATAGGCAGTTGCAAATATCCTTCATCAATTGAAACCGGTTGAAGAATTTCGCTATACTCTTTTAACAAATTAAAAAAAGACTTAGACGCAGCTCTATATCGTTCAAAATTAGGAGGTAGTACAATAAGCTCTGGGCACTTTCGCCGCGCCTCCCCTACATTCATGGTTGTATAAACACCTTTTGCCCTTGCTTCATAACTACAAGTAATAATAATACCTCTACGCTCTTTAGGATTCCCTGCTATAGCTATGGCTTTGCCTTTTAAACTCGGGTCATAAATCTGTTCTACTGAAGCATAAAAACTGTTCATGTCAATATGGAGAATGATTCTTGATTTATTAGCCATAATATCCCCTCCATAAATAACATATTTTCGGCAACATCTAATCGTTTTGATGATGTGTATTTCTTGTTTAGATAGAGCAAAATGATAGGCTTTGTTGAATAACATAGATTCAACACTTCACAAAACAAGAATATTTGTTCTATTTTATCATCATAATAGATGTTTTGGCTATCACTAACCGACATTCCTCACCCATTTTCTCATTGGAAACTGTCTCTAATGCCTGATACTTTCATTTTGTGACATCTTTATTCCATTTCAAAGCAGGCGGATATGTTAATTCATTCGCTTGTTTTATTGATATTTCTTGATTAACGAGCAGATACTTTCTCGTCAGCACCAACTGATATTAACAAAACTAAGACAACAAAAACAAAAATTATATTTTTCATTTTCTTGATTCCGCTTCGTTAATAAAATATAAGAATTCCTACTAACATGAAGGCTAATAGGATTTCTTATCGTTGATTCAAATAATCTGCTTTAAGAAACTTATCTAACTCTAAGACTTGCTAGTGATATTTTAGAAACTAACGTAAAAATTAAAAGGCTGAGAGTATTCAATTAAATGAAAAACTCTCAGCCTTTTGTATTACGGAAACCCAAGGAAAATACTAGGGCACTGAGAAACTTACGTTTTTATAATAGCGAACTTTTTTCTGATAAAAATAAGGTACTTCTTGTTCAATTTTGAACAGGAAGTGCCTTATTTCTGTCTCTATTCCTTACTCATTTTCGTTTAGTAGCTTTAATATCCGTTTCAAATTGACAGCGAATATCGTTGTGGCACCTTGAATTTCCATGCCAAATAGACCCGCAGTCGATGCCGTATCGTACCTGTGTCCGTTTTTTAATTCACTATTCTTCGCTTCTACTTTGTAGCGATTTGCGGCTAATTACTTAAATGCTTCCGTATTTTGAAATGCCTCTTGTTCGGCATGTGTATCTGACTTAATTGTGACAGAATACGTTTTACTTTTTGCGCCTTCTTTATAACAGCCCTCTCTCCTTGGACATACTTTGCATTTTTCAATGTCAAAATAATATGTTTGACTCTTACTCGTTCCTTTTTTACCCGTACGTGCTTTTCTTGTCGCGAGATGACCGGCCTTACAAACAAACATTCCAGCGTCTTTATTAAACTCAAACTTGGCTTCTTCTTTTCGTGTTCCTTGTGTAAGAATAGGATTCAACTTTGCCACAAGCGCGATTTTCTCTTTTTTTGTATATTAGATATTTGCCTTTTCAGAGTAAGTTGCGTCTCCAATAACTGTAGTAATTTTCATACCTGCTTGTGTGCTTTTTTCAATTAACTCTTGAAGATATTTTCCATCGCTTTTTTCACCTGTTGTAATGACAGCCGCTGTATTAATACGTTCATCACTCAACGCGATATGTGTCTTATTTCCGAAGAAAGAAGATTCCGCCGTCTTATGCCCTTTTCGTGCATCCGCATCAGAAGAGTAATTTAGATGTTCTTGGAAATCTTCTACGACTTCTTTTAAAACATTCAGCTTTTCTTTGACAGATGACATTTGTGCAATTTGTGGTTCCTTTTCAATGACTGAAATAACTTCCTTACAGTAAGCTAATTCATCCTTCACTTCGTTAGAAGTGGTCTTTGCGGGGAAATTGTCTTTCAGCGATTCGTCTATTTTATAGACAGCTTTTCGAGCGTTTTTTGATTTCTCTTGTAAAAATTCTTTCGGTGATTTTTGGTGGTAACGTGCTTTTGTATGTGTGGCATCCACAATAATCGTTTGACTGTCGATGATTTTTTTCTCCAATGCGATCTCAACTGTTTTCCCAATGAGCATGTCTAATAAGCTTACGTCTTGAAGACGAAGTCGACGAAATTTTGTAAGCGAACTTGAATCAATGACCGGATCTTCTGGCGCCATATCCAAGAAATATTTGAATGACATATCATACTTTGAACGCTCTACAAGGTCGACGTCTGATACATCATAAATCGCTTTTAATAATAAGTACTTAAACATACGAATTGGGAGAATGGCATTACGTCCATTGTCTAAACAATATTTTGTTTTTAACTCTTCTAAAATGAATGAAAAATCAACCAGTTCATTGATTTGGCGAAGCATATTATCTTTTGGCACAACAATATCGTAGATCGCCATGAATGGACTTAAATGAAGGGGTTCTTTAATTTGAAATCATCGGAGGCACCACCTGTACATTAATTCTTTTATTTATTATAAAGGAAAGCATGACTAAAATAATAGGTTGATACATTTCGTTGTTTGGAGAAGCATCGCTCGACTCCTGCGGGAAAGCGAGACAGACGAGACCCCGCACGAAGCGAAGCGTAGGAGGAGGCTCGGCGCTCGCCCGCGGAAAGCGAGCGGAATGCTTCGGAAAACAACAGTAGAGTCACAGTGCCAAATGAAGAAAGCGAGGTATTCAACGATTAAATCGTTGAATACCTCGCAATGTGAGAAGATATAGACTTTTTCAGTGACCTCGGAAAATACGGGTCTCTTTTCTACTATTCTTTTATTTTTGTGATAAGATCGTATCTCTTTTTGTTTTAGTCAAATAAATGATTAAACTAAAAATTATAATAAGGAAAATTGCGCTCGTTCCAATAGTGCCAAGACCAAGACCACCTTCTTCGCGAGGTTGTGACAAGTAGTCGCCAAAAGATGCTCCAAGTGGACGTGTTAGGATGTATGCAACCCAGAAAGCCAACACTGCATTCAGCTTGAAAGCGTAATGGGCAATCGTAACTGCAGCAATCAAGCCAGCGAATATGAGTCCTGACTTCCAGTAACCTAAGTCCATACCCTCAGATATAAGATCACCTGCTGCCGTACCCAAAGCAAAGGTAAAGAGGATGGCTAGCCAGTAGAAAGCTTCACGCTTTACTGTATAGATGGAATGAATAGACAATGTTTTTTCATTCATATACCAAACCACAAAGGTCACGAATAATGCAATAGAAAAGAAAATTGTAGTCGTCTCTAGAGCGACCCCGAAATTGTCTACGAGGTTGTCAGTGATTAATGTTCCGACAATACTAATAAGCACGACCACGAGCCAATAAATCCAAGGCACGTATTTTTTCGCTTTGAATTGGATGAACAATGTAATAAGCAAGAGTCCACTCATTACTAAGGTCGTATTGGACAAACCCCAGTGTAAGTTAAAATTCAGGAAATCTGCTGCAGTCTCCCCTACCGTAGTTGCCATAATTTTAATGATCCAAAAGAAGATTGTAACTTCCGGAACCTTGCTCAATATTTGTTGTAATGTAGGAGTCTCGGTTTCTTCAGAGAAAATTGAGTTTTTGATCACTTATTCCATCCCCTTACTATATTAACTATTTATACATACTCCTAAACAATTCCATGATTACTGTTGCATGCTAACTAAAACTACATGAAATACTACTGAACAATCATACAGGAATCATTTGGAAATTATATATCTTGATTCATTTGGTGAAGCTTATTTATAGCTTTCACTCTAACAGGTCGTTATGAAAAGTTAACGAAGCTTTTATAAGAAGTTGATGAAAGATTAATGAGCATTTTCTCATTTTCCAACCTTCCAATCCCCATTAATAACCAGCGCCGAAATATACAAAAAAATACACCCTAGAAGGTGTATTTTTATACCAGTAATATTCAGACATTTTTTCCGTCCACCATCATTAAATATAGCTCTTCAACAAAGGTACTTGACTGTACATGTCATAATTCGCTCCTGCGTGGTCATAAATCTCACACTATTCATAAGAATTCCTTACTTTAATCAACAAATGTATAATCACCATCACTTTCAAGTAAATCCTTTAAAACGATTAGTGCTTGTTCAAGCTGATTTTCAGGTGCAGTAATTGCTAAACGAACTGCATTTACCAGCTTGGCATTGCCTACTGCAAAACGTTCAGCTGCATACACTTGCACACCAGCTTTAGATGCTAGCAATTCAAACTGAACGCTGGTGAATTTTTCGGGGAGTATAAGCCATCTGAAAATGCATTCATCTTCTCCTAAAATGTTATATTCCCCTAAATATTGATCGACAAGGGCATTTTGTTGCTTAGCATACAACCGGTGTTTCTCTAGAATTGTTTGTGCAACGCCATCATGAATCATCCTTGCAGTAAGCTCCACCATCATTGGAGATACTGAAATATTTATATTATACAGTGTCTCCATTATTTTTTTTCGCAGCGCTGGAGGTGTAACGATATAGGATAGTCGTAAGCCTGGTGAGATAGTTTTTGATACACTGGCAATATAAATAACCTTTTCGGGTGCATAGGAGGCTATCGGTGCAAGCGGTTTCTCCTTAAGAAAACTATATATCGCATCCTCAATGATGATTAAGCCTTTCTGCCTCGCAACTTCCGCAATCATTTTCCTTGTTTCCATCGACATTGTATGAGTAGTTGGATTATGAAAATCAGGAATAACATAAAGACCTTTTATATGCTCATTTTTACAAGCGTATAATAGCCCCTCTCTTGACATTTCACCGTTTCTTTGTTGGATTGCTACCAGTTGGATACCAAGCATATTTGCAGCTGTTTTTATACCTGCATATGTAATGGGATCTGTACCAATTCGATCTCCTGGCTGAAACAATGCCGCTAACGTTCCAACAATAGCATTTTGTCCCCCTGCCCCAAGCAATACAGGTTGATCCGTTTGAAAGTTGACCTTTTCCAAAAGCTTCAATGCTGCCTCTGTTTGCCACGCATTTGCTTCAGGTCGTCCATACTGAAATAATTTGCTAAAATTAGGATCATTCATCATCTTTTTCATATAACGTGTAATATCCTCATTAGCATGATTTTCTGGCAATACAGGACCCATTTCGATCATCTGAGAAGAATTACTTGTCGGTAGTAAAATTTTATTTGTCGCTGCATCAGATGAAACAAACGTTCCACTACCGATAGAAGCATAAATAAGCCCCTTCTGGCCACAAAGTTTAAACGCTCTTGTTATCGTACTTAAATTAACATCTAAAAAATCAGCTAACTCACGCTGAGGAGGTAACTTTGTGCCTGGTGATAATTTTCCATCCTTTATATCTTGTTCCAGCTGTTCTGCTATTGCTATATATAACGGAGCCGAACTTTTGCTAATATTCGGCTTCCAACTCATTGGATATTCTTCAAACGAATTAACTGGCATATTCTAAGCTAAGCTCCTTCTCTCTAATTTTTTGCATACAATATTTAATTGTCTTGCATACAATGATAATATTGTATGCATATGATGACAATGATATAATTTTTAAAAAATCAGAAAAAAGGACCGATAAATTATGGAATTTTCAGAAAAAATTTTAAATACCCCATCTTCATTCATCCGAAATATTTTGAAAGTCACTGAATCAGATGATGTTATTTCTTTCGCAGGGGGGCTTCCGAACCCAATTTCTTTCCCAATCGAAGCGTTACAGGCATCTGCAAACCATGCCATTTCGGAAAACGGTAGCCGTCTATTCCAATATTCTTCTACACAAGGTTATGCTCCTTTACGTGAGTACATTGCTGCAAAATACCAACGTGTACACGGACTAGACGTACATGCAGACGATGTATTTATTACTACAGGATCACAGCAGGCTCTTGAATTAATTGGGAAAGTACTAATCAACAAAGGTGATGGTATCGTTATCGAGGAGCCTGGTTACTTAGGTGCCATTCAAGCCTTCACATTAAGTGAGCCAACCTTCTATGGTGTAACACTCGAAAATGATGGATTAAACTTAGAAGAGTTAGAGAATGCACTACAACAACCCAATGTAAAATTCGTTTATACAGTTCCAAATTTCCAAAACCCAACAGGACTTACGTATTCTAAAGAAAAACGTCAGCAAATTTGCGAAATCATTTCGAAATATGATGTAGCGCTAATTGAGGATGATCCATATGGAGAATTACGCTTCCAAGGTGAGCCACTACCATACATCGGTGCTGGTAAATTAGAAAATAGCATTTTGCTAGGTTCTTTCTCTAAAACGGTTACACCAGGAATGCGTCTTGGCTTTATCATTACAAAGAATAAAGAATTATTGCAGCATATCGAAACAGCGAAGCAAGCAACTGACCTACACACAAATATTTTCTCTCAATATGTCATTTATGATTATCTAGCAAACAATGACTATATGGAGCACGTTCAGAAAATTATTTCGTTATATAAAAATCAAGCTGATGCCATGCTAAATGCGATGGAGGAGTTTTTCCCAGCACATGTGGACTACACACGACCAGAAGGTGGAATGTTCATTTGGGCTACAATGAACAATGGAGCTTCGTCATTAGATGTCTTCCAAAAAGCGATGGAGCAAAAAGTTGCTTTCGTACCTGGTGACCCATTCTACACAGCTAAAACTGGTGTTAATACGATGCGCCTAAATTATACGAATGCAACACCTGAAGTCATCCGAGAAGGTATCAAACGCTTAGCTAGCATTTTATAAAGGGAATCTTTAATCCGTGGGGTGTTCTTTCCCCACGGATTATTAGTTTTAGTTTTTGGATAACAAATGTAAGATAATCAGTACAACATAAAAAGCAACCCTTTTCGTGCGCTATAGCGTCGAAAAGGGTTGCTTCGTTCAAATCTGAAATTATTTTGTATATGTTAAAACTGCATTTTTTTTGAATTTAGCTAAAGCTTGTGTTGCCTCATTTTTGTTTGTATACTCAAAAATTCGAACGTCCTTTTTATCAAATACTGTAATAACCCACATAATAAAATCTCCCTTCCAATTTTGTTTTTGTAATATAACAACCACCGAAAACTTTGATACTTTTTAAATTGTTTTATAACAATTCCTTACCTGATTCTTATTTTACGCCGATTTTTTTAAAAATAAAGTATTATGTGAAGCCCTTCACAAACTGTTCAATTTCAAAACGCTTTCATTGAACAATTTGTGAAAACCTGATTTTTCTAGGCATAAGAACAGTTCTTTTCATTTTAGCATCCGTCACTTTTTTCATTAATATGCCAATCGTAGAGTTTCAACTGTGCTGAGCACTTGGTCATGCTACCTGAGCAGTTTTTCTTGATAACCCGAGCACTTTCCCCTCCTACCTGAGCGTTTCTCCATTGAACCCGAGCACTCTTCTCTTTTACCTGAGCGTTTCTACTATTTTATCCTTCCAACAGAAAAAACCGTATGTACGCCTTTTCCACGACGCACACACGGCTTTCCAAATTCGATGATAATTAAGTAGTAGTAGATTTTTATTTCATAAAGTAAAACTTTAATCAGTGGAGTTTCTTTATCCGCCACTGATTATTAGTCTTCACCAATCGGGCTTTTACGGGCAGCTCATTACTGCCCGTTAATGCGGGATAAGTTTTTATGAACAGAATGCTTCTTCTTGCTTCGCTGATAATTCAATTTCAAATCCTAAATCCTC
Source organism: Lysinibacillus sp. NPDC094177 (assembly GCF_050279145.1). NCBI lineage: Bacteria > Bacillati > Bacillota > Bacilli > Caryophanales > Bacillaceae > Lysinibacillus > Lysinibacillus sp. NPDC094177. Next base: position 203,002 of record NZ_JBNNTW010000001.1, read on the forward strand.
AAGCATACGATAATCACTGTTTGCTTCTTGGCCTTCTGTTGTTAAGTAATCGCCAACAAAGATGCTGTTTGCTGCATATAGACCTAGTGGCTGAAGTGACCCAAGATTGACTTCACGACCACCAGAAATACGAATTTCTTTTGTTGGATTAATATAACGGAACAACGCTAAAACTTTTAAACAATAGCGTGGATTTAATTCCTTTGTCCCTTCCAGTTTCGTACCGTCAATCGCATTTAAGAAGTTGACAGGGATAGAATCCGCATCTAATTGATGAAGTGCACGTGCAATATTCACGACATCCTCTTTTGTTTCCTTCATACCAATAATGGCACCTGAGCAAGGTGATATTCCATGCTTTTTCGCAATTTCAACAGTATTAACACGGTCTTCATACGTATGGGACGTTGTAATATAGGAGTGATGTCGTTCAGATGTATTTAAGTTATGGTTGTAACGATCCACCCCTGCTTCTTTTAATTGCTGTGCCTGTTCTTCTTTTAATAAGCCTAGACAAGCACATACTTTTAAGCCATACTTCTCTTTAATTTCTGTAACAGCTTCACTTACTACATTGACATCCTTTCGAGTTGGCCCACGACCACTTGCCACGATACAATACGTACCAATTTTATTGTCAAATGCTCGTTTAGCTCCCTCTAAAATTTCCTCTTTCGTAATGAATGGATATTTTTCAATCGGTGCTGTTGATTTAGATGACTGTGAACAATAGCCACAATCCTCAGGACAATAACCGCTCTTGGCATTCATAATCATATTTAATTTTACTTTTTTCCCATAGTAGTGCTTACGAATAGCAAAAGCGCCGTCCATTACCTTCAATAGCTCATCATCATCACTATTTAAAATAGCAAGAGCCTCCTCATTGCTAATAATTTTCCCTTCAATAACTTCCTCTGCTAACTGTAACCAATTCATTAAACATTCTCCCTCTCTACATGCATAATTTTTTATCAATTATGCCTCGGCATAATTGCGTCAGGAATCGGCTTTGTGCTTAGGCCTGCACGAGGGCCGACACGATGTCGGTCATTTCGGAAATGCCACAGGACGTGGCGTTTTTATCGATGCAGGTCAGTTAGCCGTTATCGCATGGATGCGATGATTTTAGGCTAACATCCTCTAAGAACTCCTTTCCGATTCCGTGACATCCGCCGGAGGCTTAACTTCTTTCAGCGGATGTTTGGACACCCACCGAAAAGCAACTTCAACCCGCATTCATCTCTCACCTATAGAGGTGGGATACTTTTGCTGAAAGAAGTTAAAGCTCTTGCTGAATTAAATACTTTGTAAAGTCGCTCAGCCAAAAATGCAGAAGCTAATGCTAAGCAAAAATCTGCAACAATACTGTTTAAAAAACCAACTACGAAAATATGTGACCAACTCGTTTTCATGTGTAACCAAAAATTCAAAGACACATATAAATACGGAACTGCCACAGCATAAATAATAATAAGCCCGACAATATTTGCACTGATAAAATGTTTTCTCGTTGGAGTATCCACTCTTTCAATCATGAAACCAATTACTAAAGCAGCTAGTGCAAAGCCGATCAGGAAGCCAAATGTTGGTTGCAATACATAGGTGATGCCCCCACCTTGCGTAAAAACCGGCAAGCCAACTAAACCAACACCTATATAGACAAGCTGACTTTGAAATCCATTGCGACTGCCGAGCAAGCAACCTGCTAAAAAAACAAAAACAATTTGTAAAGTAAAAGGAACTACAGGTAGCGGTATTTTAATAAATGCTCCAATTGCGGTTAAAGCGGCAAACATCGCAATCATCACGAGTGACAATGTTGATTGTCGTTTGAACAACTTACTCCCTCCCACTCCTCAAAAAATTGCAGAACCGTCTCTTTTGTTGTATCAATCATAAAACGCATTTCATCATCAGATATGATGTATGGAGGCATGAAATATAATATATTGCCAAGAGGACGAATCAATAAGCCTTTTGACAAGGCACGTTTATATATTTGATAGCCGATACGTGCCTCACTTGGAAGTGGCTCCTTTGTTTCACGATTGGCGACAAGTTCAATAGCGCCAACTAGTCCTACCTGTCGATATTCGCCAACATACGGTATCTCTTCAAATGCCTTCATAGCTAGCTTTCGCATACGTTCACCTTTGTTTTGTATCATGTCGATAACACGTTCCTCTTCAAACATTGTCAAAACTTCTAGGGCTACGCGACAAGCCAGTGTATTACCAGAATAGCTATGAGAGTGTAAAAACGCTTTCATCGTGCCATAATCATCATAAAAAGCGTTGTAGACATCATCAGTTGTTAAAACAGCTGATAGTGGCAAATACCCACCTGTTAAACCTTTTGACAAGCACATAAAATCTGGAGCAATTCCCGCTTGCTCACAGGCAAATAATGTACCTGTTCGTCCAAAACCAACTGCAATTTCATCTGCGATTAAATGAATATCGTATTTTGTACAAAGTTCTCGTAATCGCTTCAAATAGATTGCAGGATACATTTTCATGCCAGCTGCTGCTTGAATGAGTGGCTCAATAATAACAGCTGTAATTTCTTCATGGTGCTGACTAAGCTCTTCCTCAACAAATTGTATACATTGAGCTTGACAGCTTTCAGGCTTCTCCTTAAAAGGACATTGGAAGCAATCTGGCCCTTGTGCACGTATGGTATCCAATAAAAGTGGCTGATACACTTCGTTATACAACCCTACTCCTCCAACAGATAGGGCACCAAGTGTTTCACCGTGATAAGCATCCGTTAAGGCTAAAAAACGCTTTTTCGTTGTTTTTCCAGTTTGCATATGATACTGAAAACTCATTTTTAGTGCGACTTCAATAGCTGATGAGCCGTTGTCTGCAAAAAATACTTTATTTAAACCGTCTGGCGTTAAGGCTACTAATTTTTCTGCCACCTTAATTGCAGGTTCATGTGAAAAATTCGCAAAAATTGCATGTTCTAATGTAAATGCTTGATCGCTTAATGCTTGACTAATACGAGGATTCGCATGTCCAAATAAATTAACCCACCAAGAAGATACGGCATCTAAATAGCGATGATCATTTTCATCGTAAAGCCATACACCTTGTCCTTTTTTAATCACAATAGGCGGAAATTGCTCATAGTCCTTCATTTGTGAGCAAGGGTGCCAAACATGCTGTAAATCTCTCATCTGCAATTCAGTTAATGCTTGTTTCATATTTGACCAACCTTTCAAACAATGACGTGTGTGAAATAGAGTAGTCAACAATCTGCGAAATTTCCCCTAGCATAGGAATCGTCGCAAATGGCAAATTATGATACTGTAGAATCATTTTCACATTATCTTGTTCCATCTTACTTCCAATGTCTCCATTAAATACAATGCCAAGAACCTCAACATTTCGAGTATGTAAAGCTTCAAGAGTTAGCAATGTGTGGTTAATCGTTCCTAGTGTTGTTCGTGTGACAAGAACAACTGGAAGCTTACTTTGAACAATTACATCAAGGAGAGTAATTTCTCCATATGTATCTAATGGAACAAAAAGTCCCCCTGCTCCCTCACAAATTACGACATCGTATGATTGCTGTAACTTCTGAATTTGCTTTAATAGATGCTCTACATTAATTTGCTGGCCCTCCAGTTGCGCAGCAAAATGTGGAGATGCGGCTTCCTTAAACGAATAGCCATTTAAATTTTCTGGCTCCAGTCTTTGTAATGAATACTTTTCATACATTGCTGTATCGTAGTAATAGCAATGCCCATTCTCACAAACTTCGCCAGTTTGCACAGGCTTATAAGGTGTTACTTGTAGATCCTGCTGTTGTAATTGACGCATCAGTAATGTAGTGATAACCGTTTTACCGACATCTGTATCTGTCCCAACAACCCAAAAATGTTGCATCGTTAACCTACCCCCTCTTTTTAAGTTAACCGTTTACAAATTTTAAGTTAACACATTTAATTTTATTTTGTAAATCCTATTTCCACATTTCTTCAAAAACAACCCTTTTCTTTGTAGAAAATAGAGAATTTTGTGATAACTCGATAATTTTTTTCAACAACAAAAACACTAGATTCTTACCTTGAGGTAAAAACTAGTGTTGGTAAATGTATATTTTTCAAAAATTAATTAATATTTTTGTCCATTAGCCTTCGTTACTATATCGCTGATCCGGAGTCACCCAGCCGGAACCTAGATCAACTTATACATCGCATATGTTTAACAAATATCATCTTCAATTTTTGGGTGATAGCCAATAAATAATAAACGTACTCGGATATTTTTGTATTCAATTTGTTTTCCATGCGCATATAAAAAGTAAAATTTGTACTTTAGACCAATTTATATGTTTTGATCCTATGAAACTTTAGTGCAGAATAAATGTAACAATGACAAAAAAATATAGAAAAAGATAATAGTTTATGTTTAGATATTATTAGTAAATATTTCCTTTATAGTGAGAGTGTTCCCTAATGTCCATTCTAGTGCAGTTACTCGTTTTCGGAATAACAGGTTCGTTAGTATATTATGGTGTTTTCTATGGAACACCCATGTTAATAAAAAAGGGTGTTCCATTAATTTATGCTTTTTGGTTCTTTCTGTGGTTTCCTGTAATGAGTTTATTTCCAGTATCATTATTGCTTTATCATTTAGAGGGAAATGCTTGGACATGGCAAAATTTTTTGGAAAGGCTTCGTTTCAATCCTTTAACAGAAAACGATTGGTACTGGGTTGTGGGAGCGATTGTTTTTACAATAATCTCTGACCAATTTCTTGAACCTGTAGGTAAGTTTTTTGCGAGACTTCCAATACTTGCCCCACCAAGTTATCTTCCAGCTCCATTTAATCCAATCAATTATGCCTCGGCATAATTGCGTCTGGAATCGGCTTTGTGCTTGCACAAAGCACTCCTTTCCGATTCCCTGACATCCGCCGGAGGCTTTAACTTTTTTCAGCGGGTGTTTGGATACCCGATGAAAAAAGTTAAAAAGAATGGAATTGCCTCCATCTGAATTTTTTGGTGTTTCGCTTTACGGTAATTGGAAAATGATAACCATATTTATTCCCTTACACCTTTTTGCTATGCTCAGTGAGGAACTAATGTGGAGAGGCTTTTTCCTACCTATCCAACAAGAGCTTTTCGGGGATTGGGCTTGGGTAATAAATGGATTACTTTGGGCTTGGGTTGTTCATGCTTGTCTGAAGTGGCATTTTATCAATATGCTTCCTAGCATGCTTATTGCTCCATGGATTGCACAGTTTACTAATTCAACATGGGCTTCTTTTGCAACCCATGCAATTGGAAATAGTTTATTATGGATTTTGTTGTTAGTGGGAATAATAAAAAAATCTAAACCTCAAAATTTAAAATCAATATAATTTTATAAATCAACTTTAAAAGCCTTGTTACATAGTATATGAGCAAGATTATTATATAAATCTACCTATTTTCATACTAATCCTTTATCAACTATATAAATTTGTCTTTTAGCTAGATTTTCATCATTCTCTAGAATATCCATTAGTTTCATTTATTTTCCGAATATTATCAAAAATTTAAAGGATTTTACTCTTCGTTCGTGGTATTAAAACTAAACGGGGGTGGCTGAATGTTTGGTATTTTTAAAGAATCAGAAAAGATTATTGATTCTTATGATCATGTTAGTTTTATTTTAAAATCCTTGCTTACATACGAGCTAAAAGACTTACCTATTCGCTATGAATTTTGGTATCGAGTGGCTATTCGTCAGGAAGAATTGCGAACGTTAAATACTGAGCATCGAGCAAAGATCTCTATGACTACAGCAGTAGGACGCTTTCACCAAACACAGTACGAAGGAACGAAACAAAAGTTAGCAAAGCTTGAACGTCTAGCAGATATGTATAAATCGTTTTGTATTGAGGAAGAACGAGAGGCATTAAACCATAGACTCCATTTCCATAAAGAAGCGATTTCCGAGCTATACGAGCATGTTCAAAATAAAGAGCTATATGTGTATTGTGATGCTGTACAGCAACAATTTTGGGATGCAGTCAGTGAGGACATATTAAATGCCATTGCCCACCTAGATTAAAAGATGGGCAATGGTAAGATTTCTTCTTTTTATCTAATTCCGGTCGATTTCATCTTAAAATATCAATTGAAATAATAGCGGTTTGATCCTAAAATTGACCGTACTTTTAACCCATCCCTCACAGTAACCTTCTACGCTTTTGTGCTTTTCTTTCTTTAGGATTCACTATTTTAATACATTCGTATAAATTAATAACTTATGGTATTTTAAATAACACAAATGTATTGAAATTAATTTGGTGGTTTTTTATGATTGCCTGGATTATTACTGCGGAGATTGCCTTTTGGATTGTTATTATTGTTGGGCTTATTTGCAGATATGTTTTAAAAAGGCCGAAACTGAGCATTTTCTTTTTTGCACTAACACCTGTTATTGATTTGTTACTTGTCATCCTCACTACGATGGACTTAAAATCAGGTACTCCCGCTTCTACATTTCACGGAATAGCAGCCATCTATATTGGTGTCTCCATAGCCTTTGGTAAAACGATGATTACATGGGCTGATCAAAAATTTCAACAGTGGTTTTTAAAATCTGGTTACAAAAATGAGCCATTAACTGGAATGAAAAAAGGTATGCATGAAATGAAATTGCTTAGTCAGCATATTGTTGCCTTTTTAATTGGTGCTGGATTATTGTATGCCATGTCTCTTTTCGTTGGTTCAAATTCTGATACAACTTCAATATTTCAAGTAATGAAAGTTTGGGGTATTGTACTTGCGATCGATGCCGCAATTAGCATCTCATATGTTATATTTCCGAAAAAGTAATAGGCCAAAACTTGAAACATTTTCCTCTTCCGTTCGTAAATAAACAAAGAGAGGAAGTGAATGACAATAGATATTAATATACATAAAGGTGGCTATGTAGAAAAAGAAGCCATTATTTCAAACATTCAATTTCAAGTAAACAGTGGTGAGCTTGTTGGATTAATCGGTTCCAATGGGGCAGGCAAAAGTACAACCTTACAAGCAATGATGGGTGTCCTACCAATAGTGGACGGTCAAGTGACAATAGGAACCTATGGCTACGTACCCGAAAGGCCCATTTTGTATGAGTATTTTACATTATGGGAGCATATAGATTTTTATTTGCGTGTAGCTGGTAAAGAGAATTCTTTAACCAATCGTGCGAAAGAATTACTGAAAATTTTTCAATTGGACCATAAGCTACACGATTATCCAACAACGTTTTCCAAAGGGATGCAACAAAAAGTGATGCTTATTTTAGCGTTCCTTGACAAGCATTCTAACTACATCTTAGATGAACCGTTTATGGGACTAGATCCACAGGCAATGCGTAAGCTCTTAACGATTTTAGAAGAATTAAAAGCGCAAGGTGCCGCCATTTTAATGAGTACACATGCACTCGATACGGCAGAAAAAATATGTGATCGTTTCATTTTGATTGATCATGGGCGAATTTTACAGCAAGGTACACTCGCATCATTACGCTTAGCGGTGGAACAAGACAAAGCATCTCTTCTTGATATTTTCGACACACTGCTTGAGGAAAATCACCATGACTAATTTAGCGCAGCAACGAAGAAAATTAGAACGCTCTCACAATTTTAAGCTACTGGCAAGCATTATCGATTGGACAGTCGCCTTATATATTGTTGTGCCAGCTCTAGTCATTGGCTTTTTTCTTTATAAAGACTTTATCTTAAATATAAGTACATCATGGGTCGTACATATTCCGCTAGCCCTCTTTATTGTACTGTTATTGATTATTACATCTATTGAAACTATTCGTACTTATTTGCACCGAGCCGATCGTCTTTTTTTAATCCAGAACCGAAAACAAATGATACGGTTAAAACGCTCTGGGCTTTCTTGGACGTTAAGTAAGCACCTAATTTTTCTTGTTTCTGCCATTGCCCTTTTAGCACCCATTTTCATAATCGTTCATCATGTAACGATAGTAGAATTACTTATTTTACTTCTGCTACTATTTACAACTAATTTTACAAACGCAGTTTTACAATTAAGGCTTCGTAAATGGCAACAGCTACTCAGTAAAATTTTTATGTGTATTCTCGGTACAGCTTCCTTTTTGTATGTACCTATAATTATCACTGCACTTATTTATCTAATTCTTCTTGTTTATAGCACAAGCTATTATAGTAGACATTTCGTCTATAGCACTAAATATTTTGATCAGCAGGTAGAGCTCGATCAAGCAACTTTTTATAAATGGCAAAGTCTTTTATTTCGAATTACTCCTGAGCTTCAAAGTCAGTTAGTACCGAAATTAAAAAAGCCTCGCCTACTATGGAAAAATTCAAAGCGCATGTTTCGTCGTTCCGATTATTTTATAGAGGAACTAGTATGCAAAACCATGCTTCGCCAAAAACAGTATCGCTTAGGATATCTTCGTTTTTTATTGATGGGTATCGGACTCATCTTTATTGTGCCATCATGGGCGAAAATTATCGTGCTCGGAATTCTTTATTTTACTTTACGCTCAGTTATGCAATCGGTAATCCAGCAAATTTTGGAGCATAAAATTTGGACAATCTTTCATGTATCCGATGAACAAATTCAAGCAGCTAGCAGTCGATTGCTAAAAGGATTCGTAGATTTTCCATTGTTGTGTGTCCTTATGATCCTAGTTATTGTTTCAGTCTTGTAAATAAAGACTCATAATATGAGATTGATTTCTGTTCCGACTATGCGCTTCCTGACATCCCGACTTATAGATTAAACAGGTGCCAGCTTAGTTTGCTAGCACCTGTTGTTTATTAATATTTATTATCTTCCATTCCTTGTAGAAGCATTTTTCTAAATTCCTGTGCCTGGTCAGCTTTAATAGCTACATTGTTATATCGTTTTTTAAGCCCCAGCATGAAAGTCACTTCCACAGGCTCCTTCATTTTTAAAATAAACTGTGGATATGCCGCGTCAAAATCACGTGCTATAAAATCAATTGTATCTTTGGATAATTTTCTTTCCAACTGTTCTTTATCCTCTATAAGTTCTTCAATCTGATCAAAGCGAATTTCTGCCCGTTTCATCAATCCTAAAGACAAATACAATTTATCAGTTGTTACATAGACAGGATTAAAACGAATTGCCTGCATATCCGCAATAAAAAATAAAACAGAGTATACATTAAAAATAAGCAATAAAATTGAAAGAACCATTGATTTCTCGTGTAACCACCAATGAATCCCAATTGTTTCAATGGCTATTCCATGGATTAGCATAATGATAAAGGCAATATAGCTCGAATTTTTATGTAAGGTTAAACCAGGACGCTCTTTTCTCTTCCAGCTTGCAAGTGCATAGTAAAATACTAAAAAATCAGCGCAAAGCATTTGGATAATAGGATGCTTCGGTGCATGTTTTTCAACTGCTCTTGGAAATGAGAACAAATCGGGTAAAGTAGTTGATCGTACATCCGTTAGAATTCTCGGTATGTAACGAACAAGCGTTGCAACTAGTAAAATTTCTAATAAAATAATCGTACCTTCAATCGCAAACCCAGCCCAAGTCACCGCAACAAATGGCTGTAGATGTTCTATTGGAATAATAAAACGTGCTGCCATACAACCAGCCGCTGCTAAAATAACCGCTTGTTTTAAAGAAAACTTTCCTTTATACAGCAGAAATAAAACAGGCATAATAAGAACAAAATCAATTAATGAGCCAATAACAACTCCATTTGTTTCAGATGGTAAAATTGATAAACCAAGTCCAGTGTTATAAAGCGTGTAATTGCTAGCAAGTACGACTAACAAAAATGCTAACCATATATTTTGCTTTTTCTTTAGTGCAATCATGTTAAATCTCTCCCTTTTACAAATGAATATCATTTATTTCATTAATAATTCCTTCTTTTAATACAATTTGATTTAGCTTTTGAACGACCTCTTTTAATTGCATGATCTCACTTAACTCAAGCTTTGAATAATATCTTGAGATAACAAACCGTTTTATTTCTTCCTCTCGTTCAAAATACTTAATACCTGAAGTATCGAGACTTACAAATATTTCACGTCGATTTTCAGGATTAATGCTTCGAGATACATATTGCTGCTCTTCAAGTTTACTAACTAGCTGACCGACAGCACTAGAAGTTATATTCATATAACTTGCAATCTGTCCAATCGTCACTCGGCTATTTTTTTTAATAAAATCTAATAAAATTATTTGTTTTGGGGATAATTCATCACTTAATAAATTTTGATGTAACTTTATGAAATGGCTATCCATTGAATAAATAGCTTCATTTATTTCCTCTACCAGCTTATATATAAGTTCTTCATCTTTTGTCATCACTAATTCAATCCTTTAAGTAAAGTTAATAGTAAAGGTATCTTTACTATTAACTTTACTTTATTTTATATGGTTATTATTGTCAACTGTTTCAGCGATAAAGTGCAGTATTTAATCCAATACATTCAATAATTTTTCACATATCTTAACGAAATCAGAGCAAATTTAAAAGAAATAATACTACTGTTAAGACATTAAGAATGGCAAAATAAAAGACCTCAAAATTAAGAGGTCGTTAGTTGTTTATTACTCTTCTACAATATTTAACTGTTTGTAATAGTTCTCTACAATTGGATGAATATCTGGTTTTGAATCGTAATAGGTATTGTCAATTTTATTTAGAGTGAATTTAAATTCTTTTTCGCCATCAAAAAGAGCAATACCATATCGCCAGCCTACACGTTCTTCTTGATTATCTTGTGGTGTAAATTCAATATCTTTAATCAGATTTAGGAATTCACCAATTTGCTCTTGCTTCGTTATCGTTTTAGAATATCCAGTTGAACCATCTTGAATGATTATTTTATCTACATTTATTATTTTTGCATCCTTGAAAAATTCTTCTAATGATTGTTTTTTTTCATTAAAACAAGCAAAAAGTAAAACTAGTAATACGAATAAAATCAGGAACATAGATTTTTTCATTCATCCACCTCCAAGTTTTTCCTACTACCTATTAAAAGGATTAAATTACAAAAGTTACACCATAGTAACAGGTAGATATTACTATTGATTAAACTGATTTTAGTATCAGAAAAATTCAATATTTGTAAATTATACCAAAAATAACATTAATAAAGTGCGATTCATTGCAAGCACAGGTATTCCCCTCTCTTCAGCGGATATCCTCATGCTTGCGTAGGCCGCTTCCGCTTCTTCTCCACTTCTAAATTCTGCTATGCTTTATTAAAAAACTGTTTACGATAAGCATGTGGAGAGTATCCTGTATATTTTTTAAATTTTTCAATATAGTAACTTACTGTACTAAAGCCTGTTGTTGTAGCAATTGTAGTGATCGATTGCTCACTATCACGTAATAGCTCCATACTTTTGCGAAGTCGATAGTGTAATAAGTATGTGAATGGTGTCGTGCCAACCATTTTTTTAAAAAAGCGACTACATTCTGCACGACTTAAAAATACATGTGCAGCTAAATTTTCTAAAGATATCTTCTCCTGATAATGAGCGTGTAAATAATCTAGCATATCCTTTGCTCGTTCATGTTGGACAATAATTGCTGGATCTAGTATTTCTTCTGTTAGCATCGATTGTGACAAAATAGTTTCCCAGAGGACTATTAGCTCTCTCCATACCTTTAACTCATAAAAAATGGCTTGCTCTTGCAGTAATTTCGCTACGAATTCTATTTTTTGCGCCAATTGGTCAGAAAGCTTTACAAAGGGCAATCTGTTGCTCGTTATATATGGCAATACATATTTAGTAGCAAAAATACTGTCCTTATGTCCGCCCAATAATAACGGGTCAACGTTAATACAAAAAGTTGTAGCCCGCTCTATTTGAAAAGGCTTTGCTTCATGTAAACCTGATGCATTGACAAATAGGCCCTCTCCCTCCTCTAGCACAAAGACATCTGCTCCTACTCGGTATTCCACACGACCACTTTTTACATAGACAAATTGAATTTCCTTATGCCAATGTAACGGTAAAAAATCCAAACTATCTAGTCGCAAAACCGTCTCATATAGGGCAACTGGAAATTCTTTCGTCCCATGTATCGTTAGTTCTTGTAAATCCTTCGCAATTTTAATGTGTGTTAACGCCAACGCTTAGTTCACCTCAATATATTGATATTTTTAATCCTATAAATCGATATTTCTTGTAATTAACATTCATTATAATTGCTTTATATCGATAGTTTAGGAGATGTTTTAAAAATGAATCAATCGGCACAGAAAAATCGTACTCTTGGTTTTATTCTCGTCATTTTAGGGGCAAGTTTTTGGGGTATTGGCGGTACCGTCGCACAAAAGCTGTTTCAGCAGGAAAATATTGAGGTTGGCTGGCTCGTTTCCAGTCGACTTCTTTTAGCTGGTCTATTACTCATTACTGCCTATAAAATTACACATCGTAAAGAGTCTATTTTTGTGGTGTGGCGGACAAAGCAAAATGCTTTTAGACAAATTTTATTTAGTTTACTTGGAATGCTGGCAGTTCAATATACGTATATGATGTCGATTTCTATAGGCAACTCTGCTGTTGCGACATTATTACAATATTTAGCACCACTCTTCATTATGGCCTATTATTTAATAACAAAGCACAGTCAATTGACAAAACAGGACGGGATAGCTGTGACACTAACACTTGTTGGTACTTTTTTATTACTAACAAATGGCTCCTTGTCTACACTTTCTGTTCCTGCAATGGCAGTGTTTTGGGGGATTTTATCTGGTCTTTCGGCTGCTTTTTATACGTTATATGCCATCCCACTATTACAGCAGTTTCACTCATTACTAGTTGTAGGCTGGTCAATGCTTATTGGCGGGATTGTGATGAGCTTTTTCCATCAGCCATGGCAAATTAACATGTCAAACTGGGCATTTTCAACAATTGCTTACTTTTTGTTTATCGTTATTTTTGGGACAATGCTAGCGTTTTGGTTTTATATTGCTAGTTTGCAGTATTTATCGCCAAAAGAGACTAGTTTACTTGGAAGCCTTGAACCTCTAACAGCCGTTATTACAAGTGTGCTTTGGCTTAAAATTGCCTTTGGGGGCTTTCAGTTTATTGGGACAATGCTTATTCTCTGTATGATTTTATATCTCACAGTTTTTCAGAAAAAGCATTCATAGGAAAGTTTAACTAAATTTAGATAATCCTAAAAATTTTAGTCTTAAATTCCTATATCGAATTATATAATTCATGAATCCATACATAAAATTTACATTATTTATATATCTTTTTTCCTTGTCTGTCCAGTATACTGAAAATACCATCATTCAAGGGGGAATATTTATGGATAAAAAGGTTATTTTTTTCGAGGTTCGTGGTGGCTCAGATAAGGGCCAAGACGGCTATCGAAAAGATACCATGCCAATGGTGAATGCACTAAAACAACGTGGACAGGATGCAGAAGTCATTTTCTTTGATGTGACGAAAAAAGAGGAAATTTTTAATTACGTCAAAGAGCATGGTATTGCCTATGTATCACGTATTAATCCAGGAAACTTACAGCATGAAAAAGAGTACTTTGAGATGTTGCGTGAGCTATGTAATGAGGGTGTCATCGGTATGCCTCATCCTGATGCAATGATTGGCTATGGCTCTAAAGATGTATTATCAAAGCTTTCATCTACGAATTTAGTGCCTGATGATACATTTGCTTATTATTCAATTGAAGCATTTAAAGCTCAATTCCCTACCTCTCTTGCAATTACCGAACGCGTCCTAAAGCAAAATCGTGGATCGACGGGCGAAGGTATATGGCGAGTTAAATTGGTTGAACCTCTTGCTGAGGGAATTACAGAAGTACCACTTGATGCGGAGATTAAATGTACAGAAGCAAAGGATAATCATGTGGAATATTGGAAACTTAGCGACTTCATGACGTTCTGTGAACAATACATTACAGGTCCAAATGGCATGCTAATAGATATGCGCTTCCTGCCTCGTATTACTGAAGGCGAAATCCGATTATTTATGTTACGTGATAAACCAGTTCAGGTAGTACATAAAAAACCAGCAGATTCCGAGGATGCATTTAGTGCAACACTGTTCTCAGGGGCTCAATATCGCTATGACGCTCCAGAAGACTGGGAAGAGCTTGTCCAAAACTTTTTAACTCAACTACCACTCGTAACTAGTTTACTAGGCAATTATGCTTTACCTCTCATATGGACGGCCGATTTCATGCTTGATACAAACGAAGCTGGCGAAGATTGCTATATTTTAGGGGAAATGAATTGTTCATGTGTAGGCTTCACTTCTGAACTCTCTTTAGCACATCAAGTAGCAGAGGAAATTCTAGCTTGTATCCATGAAAATGCCGAAGTCTCAGCGTAAAGTGGACTTTAAGCAATGGTGCTTTTACTGACCGTTAATACAGGATAATTGAAAAAGTGCGATCTTTTGGGATCGCACTTTTCATATATATATCTTAATAGCTTGTATAAATTCATAGATAAAATATCCGGCAAAGCAAATTAGTAATACACCCGCTACCATTGTAAGCGACTTAATGACCTTACGACTCATCGCTTTACGGGTAACTGAAACAATAGTCATCAAGCCAATATCATGCAACAATATGCCACTCAGAACCCCTGCAGCGATCACTAAAAAGTTTGCTGACTCTCCTTGCCCATAAGATTTAGCTAGTACAACACCGAAAACATTTACCCAAAATACTAGATTTCCCGGCGAAATTGCAACTAGTAAACCATTACGATAAGAAGTAAAAAACGATTTTGTCACTTTCTCTCCGGCAAGCGTAATATCATGATCAGCATTTTTGATAGAATCCAGCCCTAAAAGGAATAAAAAGCCAGCCCCTATTATCCACATAGGAATTTGAATGATAGGCATCGCTAAAATGGACGCTAGTCCCATATACAATGCAAAAACTAATACAATATCAATTGTCATACCACCGAGCCCAACAGCCCAACCATGCATAAACCCATTCTTTAGTCCTTGTTTAGTCATTTCTACTGTAATAGCTCCAACAGGCATGGCAATCGCAAGACCTACCAATACATACGCTACATATAAACTCAAATAAACACTTCTTTCATAATCAATTTCGCCTTGGCGTAATTGTAGCTGACGCTTTGCTTTCGCTACAGAAAACATTTGCCGCTGTCGCGCAGATAAACAATGCGTCCGGATTTTGAATTGTGCCCAGGCCTGCACGATGCAGGTCAGTTAGCCGTTTTCGCAGGATGCGAAGGTTTTAGGCTAACATCCTTTATTCATTCATTTCAAAATCCGTGACATCCGCCGGAGGCTTTATCTTCATTCAGTAGGCGTTGGAACACCCACTTAAAAGGAACCCCCTCCGCATTCATTTCTTCAAATTTAGAGGGGGGAGTCTTCAACTGAATGAAGATAAGATAAGTTTCATACGTCCGTTTATAATTGTATTATAGCATAAAAATACACAAAAGGTCATTTTTACTAATAAATATTCATTTTGTTATATGCTAACACTTTATTTATTTGTATGAAATTATTGGGAAACCTATTCTTATTGCTATTTAAGTTTTTTTGATGCTTATCTGAGCATTTTTGTCTACTAAAAAGATTTCATGTGAAAATTTTTCTTTTTCACTAACAGCCTTCACATAAGATGTTTCTTGAGTAATTTTTAGAGTGAAAGTGCTGTTTATATCTCAAAAGATTTTGGGACTGGGCGAAGTACAGTTTATAAGGTATTGCGTTAATCTTTTTTTCCTATTCTATGAAGAACCGTACCATAAATAAGTGCATTTTTTTGTTAAATCCTGTTTCCCTCCCTCAAAAAATAAATTTTGCTTTATTAATCATACTTTCATGTCAATTTTCCAGGAACATAAGAGAAATAGGTGTCTCGATTGCTAAATTAGTCCAATCAAAGTAGCAAAAAATAAATATATAATAAAACAGTTTTATTTGATAAAGTGGAGGTGCAACTTTGGAGACTATTGATTTAATTCCTTGTGCTGGAAGAGGAAAAATCTATCCTTGCTTTTTTCAAAAGAGTTATTCCCTAATGTTCATTCATTTACTTATAACTCCGTTATCATATATACAATTAATGCAATGAAAAAAGAATGAAAGAAACCATTTCGACCCTTCAATTAAACCCCATTTTTCAAATAATCAAGCAAAAAGAAAAAGGCTTTATCAAAAGAACTATTTTACTGGCCTTTTGATAAAGCTTCAGTTGCTTAAAAATACAACGGTGATCTGCCGTAATATTTATCGTTTTTCTAACTTTTTTACATAAGAAAATACCTTTTGGACATACTCACGAGTTTCATCAATTGGCGGAATACCAGAATGTTTTATCACTTTATCTGGTCCTGCATTATATGCCGCAACAACTAATTCCCAATCCTTAAACTGATCAAAAAGCTCTTTCAGAAATCGTGCAGCACCTTCAATCGATTGAATGGGGTCACAAGGATTGACAGATAACCAATTGGCGGTTTGTGGCAATAATTGCATTAATCCAATCGCCCCCTTTTTTGATACTTTATTTGGGTCACCACTGCTTTCAGCTAACATAATACCAAATAATATAGGAAAAGGAATTTCATGTTTTATCGAATAATTTCTAATAGGTGTTACCCAATTTAAAATCCGTTCATCTTCTATTATTTCTGGAGAGAGAATTATATCATCTATTTTGGGGATTTCTTGCACTTTTAGTACTTGATCTATAAAAATGGTATCAGAAAAAAGTTGGTTGAACTCTTTCAGCTGACTGATTGTGACTCCAAATCTTTCTGATATGCCCCATAAAGTATCTCCTTTTTTCACAACGTAATGTTTATATTTTCGATTAGCATCATTCTGAATAGTCTCTCACCTCTCAAGTAAAAAATAATAATCTCACTTTAAAACATTAGCATTTCATTTATCGTTACAATTTTATAGTTCATATCCAAAGCTTTTTCAATCATATATGGAAGGGCCTTAAGGGACGATTCGGTTGGATGCATCAAAATGATGGAGCCATTCTTAATGTTAGGGACAATTTTATCATAAATCTCATTTGGGTTATCAATTTTCCAATCAATCGTATCCAGTGACCATAAGACAGTAACCATCTCAAGGCGTGTGGCTATTTCAAGGACTCTCGAATCGAAATATCCATATGGTGGAGTAAAGTATTTAGGCTTAATCCCTAATAGCTCATTGATTATTTCATTGGTTTTAGTAATCTCCATATGAATTTCATCTACTGATAATGTTTTCATATCCTTGTGAGAATATGAGTGATTCCCAATCTCATGATTTGAATCTTTAATCATAAGTGCCAATTCAGGATTCTGTTCAACCCACCTTCCTTCGAGAAAAAAAGTAAGGTTAATATCCCTTTTCTTTAGTAGTTCTAATAATTTTATTAGATACTCATTTCCCCAAGCTACATTTACGATAAAAGTAATGATTGGAATGATTTCGTTCCCATGATAGATAGGCATCAAGGATTTATTATTATTCATATAGTTTTCTCCTTGCTATTGTGATTCTTTAATGTATGTAAAAACAAATAAAAACAATGTTTATATATCATACAATTACTCAAACAAATTTCTAATTATGAAACCTATTTACATAGCGCTGGGCCAACATCTTATACAGCTTTCTAAATTAGACATACGATATTTTTGAGGCACTTTTTATATCAATTTTAAAAATTCGACTAACAGTTGGTGAAAAAGAAGAATGAACGTACAGAAAATCGATATTTATGTTGATGGCCATCCGATCCAAAGCAATTACTGTGAAAGTAAAGGATATATGATGGTTCCAGCCTTATTCTTTAAGCATACGAATGCCTTAGTAGACTATGACGGGGAAAAACGGTCAATAGAACTAGAAAAAAATGATATAAAAATAACCTTCTTTAAAGATCAATTTGTGGTCTTAATAGAAAAAGAAAATCAACTAATAAAAGAAACTTTGAAGGTTTCGCCAATTGAGATTAATGAAGTAATCTTCATACCGTTTCAATATGTTACTCAAATACTTAAAATGTCCATTTTGGAATGTTCAACGGGAGGAACAATCAATTTAAGGACCAATAATTCAGTAAAAAGTAATGAAACAGTTTTTTATAAAGGCCAGAAAAATAAAAAAATGGCTGCTCTAACCTTTGATGATGGGCCGGATGATATTTATACACCTCAAATTTTAGATATCCTTAAAGGAAAAAGAGTCAAAGCAACCTTCTTTGTGGTTGGTCAACAAGTTAGGTGGGAACCCGAAGTCTTTAAAAGAATTCTTCGAGAAGGTCATGAAATCGGTAATCATAGCTGGAGCCATCCAAACTTTATTGAGCTAACAACATCGGAGCTGAAAAATGAAATTAAATCCACCGAAACAGAAATTCGTTCACATACAGGAATATCTACAACACTTCTTCGTCCCCCATATGGTTTTATTACGCATTCGGACATTCAAATAATTAATGAATTAGGTTATAAGATCATCATGTGGTCAGTAGATACACTTGATTGGTCTGGTTTAACAAATGAGGAGATTATGTCGATTGTAAATAGGGATTTAACAGAAGGGGCCATTATATTACAGCATTCCTTTAAAAATACAACTGGCAGGCTCGATGGAACTGTAAAGGCTTTGCCTGAAATTATTGATAAGTTAATAAGAGAAGGTTATGAAATTGTCACGATACCAAAGTTACTAGAATAATATTTTAATTGTTTTTTTCCAACTAAAGTGGAGCAAGGAGTGTACTAATGCGCATTTTATTCTTAGAAAGCCACTCAATGTGGATTCATGGATTACCAAATGGATTTATGGATGCGGGGCATGAAGTGAAAATTTCCGGTCCATTGGACGATCTGGATATTCCTAATCTTATTTCAGAATTCCGACCAGATTTAATCATTACAATGGGATGGGGTCCTGAAAACTCAACGACAGCAAAGCAAAAAAAAATATATGAAAGCACGATAAATGCTAATATTCCTCATGTATATTGGGCAACAGAAGATCCAACATCCACGGAAATATTTACAGTTCCTTATATTAGCAGAGCCCATCCGGATTTTGTATTCACGATTTGCCGGGATATGGTCGATTATTACAGAAGTTTAGGAATCCCTTCGGAGCATTTAGATTTTGGATATCACCCTAAAGTTCATTCTCCGGTAGAATTTGATCCCCAATATTATTCACCAGTTGCTATTGTTGCAAATGGATATCCAAGAAAACTTTCTTATTTTCCAAATCATTTTCGTCACCAATCTATGGAAAATTTAATTAAACCGTTGATTGAAAATAATATTCAAATAAATTTTTACGGGAATCATTGGGATAATATGGGTCCTCTTTTGGGGGTAGAAATCCCAAAAGAATGGATCCGTGGCTATATAGATTACACAATTGCAAATAAAATTTATAGTTCTTCTGATATCATCATTGGCTTGCAAAATCTGCCTACACAACTGACACAGCGAACATATGAAGTACTGGGATCAGGAGGATTTTTGTTGACAAACAGCACCCCTGAAGTCCTGCGGCTCTTTAAATCTGGAAGTGAATTAATAACATCATCATCACCTGAAGAAACAATTGAATTAGTAAATTATTTCCTTCAACACCCTAAAGAAAGGGAGAAAATCCAGAAGTATGGCATTGAAACGGTAAACAAACACTCTTATAAAGCAAGAGCTCAATATATGCTAGAAGTTTTAGAGAAAAGTGGAATCTTTGACAAAAGGAAAAGTACCTACAGTTTAAGAATTGAAAGAAAAGTCTTCCAACAGGGTAATTTTGAAATCTATAACGTTAAAAATGGGGATACTTTTTATCATATTTCAAAAGAGTTTGGGATAACCATTGATCAGCTAAAGCATTTAAATGAATTAACCTCAGATATAATCGATACCGGTCTCCCTTTGAAAATAAGATTAGCAGAAAATAAAGTGAATAAATACGATTATTATACAATTTGTCATGGAGAATCGTTGGGAAAGATCTCAAAGGAGTTTGGTATTTCAGTCGAAGAACTTAAAAAAGAAAATGAATTAGCATCAGATTTTATATATGCCGGCCAACTCTTAAAGATTGATAAGAAGTATATCAAATCAAAAAAGTTACCCTCTGTTCTCCTTTCTAAAGGTTTAAAAGATGACAAAATGGTTTCCTTAACATTTGATGCTGGCGATAGTGCAGAAAATACTGAAGCTATTTTAGATGTTTTAAAAAAACATAATATTCAAACAACCATGTTTTTAACCGGGGCCTGGGTAGAAAAATTTCCTCATTTGGCGAAAAGAATGGTATCAGATGGACACGAGATTGCAAATCATTCATATAGTCATCCAGATCTAACGAAGTATTCCAAAAATGAAATCCTAGCAGAATTAACACGCACATCTTCGTGTATTGAAAAAGTTCTTGGGATAAAGGGCAGCCCTTTATTCCGCCCACCATTTGGTTATTGGAATAAAACCCTTCTAGAAGCTGCAGGTCAAACTGATATTCCTTTTACAATTTATTGGAGCATAGATACTCTTGACTGGCAAGAACCAACTGCAGATACGATTTTTAGTCGTATTTTTTCAAAGCTTACAGGTAATGACATTGTACTTGCACATTTAAATGGAAAACCTACAGCAGCTGCAATGGACCTCGTCATACCAGAACTGAAAAAACAGGGATATCAGTTAGTAAAAGTAAGTGAAATGCTATGGAACTAAGTTTTTACGGGAAGTGGATATTATGCGTATATTGTTTCTAGAAAGTGATCCGATGTGGATTTACGGACTTCCAAACGGTTTTTGTGATGCTGGGCATACCGTCATGATTTCGGGTCCTCTGACTGAGGACAGCATGACGGATATGATATCAAACTTTCACCCGGACTTAATTTTCACGATGGGACACACAGCAGAACATACAGAAGAAAAACAAAAGATGATTCGAGAATGTGTTACATCCACAAATATTCCACATGTCTATTGGTCTACAGAAGATCCAGGGTATACATTCACCTTTTCACTGCCTCTAATTCAGACCATTGAACCCGACTTTGTGTTCACCATTTGTCCTTCCAGAGTGGATTTCTATCGAGAGAAAAACATTCCTTCGGCACACTTGGATTTTGGATATCATTCAAGTGTTCATTCCCCTGCGGAAGTTGATGAAAAGCATAAGGCTCAGATTGCAATTGTTGCGAACGGTTATCCAATGCTATATACAAAAAGGCCTGACCACTACCGTTTTAAAGCGCTTAGGTCACTTCTAAGTCCATTTCTAGAGGAAAATATTAGAATTGATTTCTGGGGTCGCTACTGGGATCAAATGGAGCATATCCTTGGAAAGAAGATTCCCAATGAATGGATTCATGGGTTTCTTCCTTATACCGAGGCAAATAAAGTGTATAGTTCAGCAGAAATTATTTTAGGTATACAAAATCATGATACGCAATTAACACAGCGCACGTATGAAGTGCTGGGGTCAGGTGGTTTTTTGCTTACAAATGATACATCTGAAATTAGGAGATTATTTTCCACAGGTAAAGATCTTATCGTAAGTAATTCCTCTAAAGAAACGATTGAACTTGTAAAATACTATTTAAGTCATCCTGAAGAACGTAATAAAGTAAAGAAAGCAGGTATGGAAACCGTAAAAAAATACTCTTATGAGCAGCGGGCTAATTATATTATTGAAACACTCATCGGTGCTGGTATTCTTTCGAAAAGTGCGAAAAGCTCTGGAGAAGGAAAATTGGTTCATTATATGGATACATTACGGGAAAACTACGAAATTTATATCATTGAGCCAAATGATACTTTATGGAGTATATCAAGAAAGTTTGGAGTAAGCATTGAAGAAATTAAGCATTTAAATTGCCTTAAATCAGATACAATTGAGGTTAATCATTTTTTAAAGATAAAAAAGAAATAATTAAATTGTAATCTCTTTTTAGATAATAATAGAGGTGAAACAATGCGTATTCTCTTTTTAGAAAGCGGAGAAATTTGGACTAATAGTTTAGCAAGAGGGTTTCAAGCGGATGGGCATGATATTCTTATTTCAGGGTCTATAAATAATGAAGATCTATCCAAGATGATTGAAGATTTTAATCCTGATTTTGCTATTACTATCGGTTGGGGCAGTGAACATACAAAAGAAAAGCAAAAGATAATTCGAAAACAAATGGTATCACACAAAATTCCGTTGGTTTATTGGGCTGTCGAAGACCCAGCATATACAGATGTTTGGTCGATTCCTTTAGTAAATAATATTAAACCTGACTTTATTTTTACATTATGCCCCGATACTGTAGAAACCTATAAACAATTAGGAATACCTTCTGACCATTTAGATTTCGGTTACGAAGAAACGATACACCATCCAACTAATGTTCATCCTGAATATGAATCTGATATTGCTATAGTAGCAAATGCATACCCAGATATTTTACACAAATATCCAGAACATTACCGCCATAGTTCTTTGGATATTTTAATTAAACCACTTCTTATGGAGAATATTCGTATTGACTTTTGGGGGAACAATTGGGACAAAATGGGTGATTATTTTGGCTTTGAAATACCCAATGAATGGATTCATGGTTTTCTAAATTATAATGATGCTAATAAAGTGTACAGTTCCGCGAAAATTTTATTAGGTTTACAAAATTATCCTGATTTACTGACACAGCGGACCTATGAAATTTTAGGATCCGGCGGCTTTCTAATAACAGTAGATACACCTGGAGTAAGAAAAAATTTTATACCTGGAAAAGATTTGGTTGTCTCTTTATCGCCAGAAGAAACCGTACAGAAAATTAAATACTTCCTTAATCATTCCCAAAAAAGATCACAAGTTCAGATACAAGGACGAAAAACTGTTCAAGACCACTCATATAAAACCAGAGCAACGCAAATGATAAAAACATTAATTGACAATAACATTCTAAAAAATAGTTATTATCCTACCAAAGAAAAAGGTGAAATTTTATATTATAGGCCACTGGATGATTACGAAACCTATAAGGTTAATAAGGGAGATACTTTGTATAGAATATCCAGTGAATGGAGTGTTTCAATTAAGGATTTAATATCTCTAAATGGGTTAACATCTGATTTGATTTTTGAGGATCAGATACTAAAAATAAGGAAAAGGATTGTTTAAATCGCATTTAGAAGTAATAGAGGTAAGATCAAAAACTATTAAGACGTTGTTATAACAACGTTAATAGAATGTCGTATTTGTCCGTAAACTAGCAAAAAGTAGGTACAAGAAAAATCTTTTACCTACTTTTTTTTGTTGCAATTTCCACAACTTCTGCACCCACATGTACATCTGGTTTCGACCTTTCCACGGAGCAGATTCTTCTAATTGTTTCTCAATATAGTAAATCCATCTAACAGGCCTGAATTTTACCTATACATTAGTAAATCTATCTTTAAGTAACTTTTAGGACAGCTTCCCATTCCTCTTATAGCATTTGTTTTTTCCATTGTGACAGTACATCAGTGGATTTCGCAATGTCCACTTTTAATGCGACCTGTTTAGTAGAGCAACGTTTCTTAGCCTTTTCCCAGGCCTCTTCTAGAGCAGGTAAATAGCTTAAATTTTTTGTAGCTGCGACAAGCTGTAAAAAAATATTCCCCTGAATATAGTACCAGCGAGGGTTCATGTTATCTAACTGAATAGCTTCTTCAATAAGACGTAATGCTAAATACGGACTGCCTTCATTTCGACTCAAAAACTGTGCAAAGGCTCCCCAGTAAAGGGCTTTATTCGGCTGTAGTTTTATCGCTTCCGCAAATTGCACAAGTGCTTTGTCATGCTCCTTAGCAAGAACAAAGTATTCAGCCATAGTATAGTAAGCATTCGCTTGTGCCTCGACCGATCCAGCTAATAATTCATCTACTACTTTACCGAATTGCTGATCATCCTCACTCCCTATATATGCAGCTATTACATCACGCTCTGGATAGGAGCCATCTGTCCGTTCAACACTTTGCTTCACTTTTTCAGCAGTAGGAACTGGCATATTTGCATAACCGTTCGCTTCCAACAATGCGACGTGCTGTTGAATTGTTGGAAATGATTCTTGTTCTGTAAACGCACTATTAGCTAGAAGTGCTTTGGCTAATTGATAGCTTTCTTTCACACGACCATTTAAAAATAATTCATTTATCTGTTGGACTTGCTCATCAAACTGTTTGATCACTATTTAAATCCTCACCTTCACCAAAAGAAAAGTATTATAGGTATTTTACCATCTTTAGAGAGAAAAAGAGCATTTATCATGCTAAACAATCTAAATAGCTATAATTTTTCTATAATTCTTTTATTTTAACAGTACCCTATGTCCTCCAATTGTATAGCACTAGCGTAATAGGAATTCACTAAACTAGAATCTTATTATTAAAACGATGATCAAAATGATTCATCACCACAAGGATAACATTTGTGAAGCCTATACTATGTAAATAAGTTGATTATCGTTCCGATTGGGCTACTCCTTGGGGATTAGCGTCACAGATGAGACCATGGAGCGAGCAATTATAGGAACGAAGGCTAAGAGCATTACATCCTGTGATAACGCCTTCGTGAACAACATCGTGTTTGCCCAGTCGGAACAGAATTCAACCCTACGTTATGGGGATGAGCCTCAAAATTAAAAAACGTTGGATAAATTTCTGAATTATGAGATAATTGAAGCATGTTTTCATTTTTTGAGGGCATGTAAACTAAATTAGGAGGGCTTGCTATGAATAGACGATTTCATTTTGTATCGCTTATTATTGGAAATTTGTTAACACTAGGAGTTATTTTCATTTATGCTATGCAAAGTCAAGTGGATGTGGCCCTCAGCACATATGCCCTTGTAATGGGGTTTTTAAGCACATTACTACTTATCTTTTTTTATTTATGGGGGGATGAAAAACAACAAATTTCTAATCGTTTTTCTAAATAACTCGGTAGCAAAACCATAATTTTTTGAACAAAAAAATAATTTTCCCCTTTTCTGCTAAATGTAGTTAAGGGATTTTTTTTCACGAAAAGCTTCCTTTTTCGCGGTATTCCCCTCTGAATTTGACTTATTGTTGTAGAAAAATAAATTTTTTTGTAGAAAATTTAAAAACAATGATTGAGTAGTAAATCAATTTTCTGTATAATCAGCTTGTTTGACAATACTATTTATGAACCTGGGGGTAGACAATTGGGTAAAGCATTGATTATCGGAGCTGGCGGAGTAGCCAGTGTTGTGGTACACAAGTGTGTTCAAAATTCGGACGTATTTGAGGAGATTTGTATCGCAAGTAGAACTGTTTCAAAATGTGACGCTCTAAAAGAAAAACTAGATGGCGGAAAAACAAAGATTCATACTGCACAGGTAGACGCAGACAATACTGAAGAGGTTATTGAGCTTATTAAAGCCTTTGGACCTGATGTTGTTATTAATGTAGCACTACCTTATCAAGACTTAACGATTATGGATGCTTGCTTAGCGACGGGTGTACACTATGTGGATACTGCAAACTACGAGCCACCTGAAACGGCAAAATTTGAATATAAATGGCAATGGGCTTATAAAGAGAAGTTCGAAAAAGCTGGCTTAACTGCACTACTTGGTAGCGGTTTTGATCCAGGCGTAACTGGCGTTTTCACAGCTCATGCTCAAAAACATGAATTTGATGAAATCCACTACATTGATATTGTGGATGCAAATGCTGGAGATCACGGTTATCATTTCGCAACAAACTTCAACCCAGAAATCAACATTCGTGAAATTACTGCGAATGGTCGTTACTGGAAAGAAGGCGAGTGGATAGAAACTGCACCACTTGAGAAAAAAGAAGTGTATAACTTACCAGAAATTGGGCCAAAAGATATTTACCTGTTATACCATGAAGAGTTAGAATCTCTTGCTAAAAACATTAAAGGCTTAAAGCAAATTCGTTTCTGGATGACATTCTCAGAAAAATACTTAACACACTTAAAAGTATTAGAAAATGTTGGTATGACTTCTATCGAGCCTATCGAGTTTGAAGGACAAATGATTCAACCAATCCACTTCCTTAAAGCTGTACTACCTGATCCAGCATCACTTGGACCACGTACAAAAGGGAAAACAAATATCGGTTGTATCGTTCGCGGTCTAAAAGATGGCAAAGAAAAAACTTATTATGTGTACAACGTATGTGACCACGAAGAATGTTATAACGAGGTTGGTTCACAGGCGATTTCTTACACAACTGGTGTGCCAGCAATGATTGGTGCGATGCTTGTGATGAACGGTGAATGGCGTAAACCAGGCGTTTGGAACGTCGAAGATTTCAATCCAGATCCATTCATGGATGCGTTAAATAAATGGGGTCTACCATGGCAAGAAAGCCACAATCCAGAATTACTTGACCTTGATTTAGAAACGAAGGAATTAAGCCGATGAAACCAATTGATTTTTCAAAAGTTCCATCCCCTTCTTACGTAGTGGATGAGCGATTATTAACAAAAAATCTAGAGCTTTTAAAATCGATTCAAGATCGAACAGGCTGCCGTATTTTACTTGCCTTAAAAGGATTTTCAATGCATTCAACATTCCCATTAGTGGGTGAATATTTAGCAGGGATTACGTCCAGCTCATTATTTGAAGCACGATTAGGTTATGAAAAAATGGGCAAAGAAGTGCATGTCTATGCACCAGCTTACGTAGAGCATGAAATGGACGAGCTTCTTGGCTATGTTGATCATATTGTGTTTAATTCATTTAACCAATGGAATCAATATAAGGACAAAGTAAAATCTGCTGGTAAAACAATTGAATGTGGTATTCGTATCAATCCTGAGTACTCTGAAATTGAAACGGCCCTTTACGACCCTTGCTACACGAATTCTCGTCTTGGCACAACTTTAGCCAATTTCGACAAGTCACAGCTTGAAGGTATTGATGGTTTACACTTCCATGCAATGTGTGAGCAAAACTCAGATACTTTAGAGCGTATTATACAAGTTGTCGAAGAAAAATTTGGTGATGTCTTACATCAAATGAAATGGTTAAACTTTGGTGGAGGTCATCATATTACTCGTGACGATTATGATGTAGAAAAGCTTGTGAATGTCATTAATTACATTCAAGACAAGTATAACCTTCTCGTATATTTAGAGCCAGGTGAAGCTGTTGCCCTTAATACAGGTTATTTAGTAGCAACTGTTCTTGATGTGCAGAAAAACGGTATGGACCTAGCAATTTTAGATACATCGGCGACTTGCCATATGCCAGACGTTCTAGAAATGCCATACCGTCCAATGATTATCGGTTCAGGTCAACCAAATGAGCTAGCTTACACATATCGTCTAGGCGGACTTACATGTCTTGCTGGTGATGTGATAGGTGATTATTCATTTGAACAACCTTTACAACCAGGCGATCGTCTAGTATTCACAGATATGGCGCATTACTCAATGGTAAAAAATCATATGTTTAATGGTGTTAATCTTCCATCAATCGTTTCTTATAACGATGAGGAAGGCATTAAAGTCATTCGTGAATTTAAATTTGAAGACTATAGCGGTCGACTTTCGTAAAAACAAAGAAAATCCTCTCCAACTTATTGTTGGAGAGGATTTTTTTACGGCTGCATATTCATCCAACTATCAACATGATGAATGGCAAAACCATTATAGCTTGTTTTATTGGCATAATACTTATGAACTTGTGCTAACTGTTTATTCATGTAAGCTTCTCCATTATCATAGAAGGTAATATTTCTCCCTTCATCAGAGGCTCCGGTTTCTACACCAATAATAATTGATTTATTTACTTTATTTGCATAGTTTATTTCATGTTCAACAATTTTTATTATGTCTTTAGCGGTATCTCGATAGGCCATTATCGAAACACTTTCCACTTGGTCAATTACCCAATCCGCTAATAAACCTTGCCCAAATGGGTTATTGTATGTAATTTCGTCAAACCAAAATGGCATATCGACTTCTAATGGCAATTGTAATTGATCGGTATCCCCTTTCGCTCTAGTAAGAAGCGTTTGATAGGATTCAATCGTATTTACTTGGTTTGAGCTCCAACCACTATTTAAGTAGGGCTCTACATCGAGATGAACTCCAGAAAATTGCTCTGTTGCTGATGCATTTTCATTATATGTATGTAACCAGTCAAACAGCTGATCCTGCATTTTATAGCCATCTGTTGAAACCCAGTTTGCAGAACCATCTAACGCATATACTTTTATACCTTTTGCTGATGCTTTATCGATAAAACTTTTGTAATAGTTACTTGCTATATCACTATTAATTTGTAAATATAATTTATTTACCTGCTTACTTTCTAAAAATGAGAGTACTCCTGATTCATCTTCGACAATCTTTGTCGTATCCCACAACCAAGTAGCCCTATCTTGCACGGCCTTTGCGTCTACCTTTCCCATTGTTAATCCTAGTGTACTTACAATTGTTACTATAAAAACAATGATTGCTTTTGATAGTGAATGACTTACCATATATTACATCTCCATTCTATTCGCCGAGGCTCATAGAACAGAACCTGGCAACCTGACAATCATGCACTAAAATAGTGTTTAGACTCATGGCTTTGCGTCCTTCCCTTTCGGTGAAGTTTGCCTTTTACAGTAGTTTTCTTGCTTTACATAATACGACGTTGGAATGAAAATGTCTGTAGGTAAAACGCATAATTTTATTAACAACTTTCAAATAAGTTAATAAGAACACAGGTTATTTTTACTATATCAGCATAAAAACGTAGTAGTGATGATCAAGGTGAACATATTGGATGAATGATATGGAAGATGTATGTGTAGCAATTGAGAAAAAAGGAATGCAAAATTAGATAAAGATTCCTTTTGATATCTTTAACTGAAAAATAATTTATATGTAATGTATCCTATAAATAACACTAAAACTAACACTACCGTCTCTTTCCAGCCCATACCATTTAAATTTCCGCTAGTTCCCCTATTTATTCCATCGTTTAAAGAACCTGTAGCATTGTTTTTTAATTCAGTTTGTTTTAAACGCTCTCTTTTTTCTTCTGGTGTTTCCTTTTTCTTTGAATCCATATGACAAAACCTCCCCTAAATTAATGTTTACTTTTTATACTATAGAAAGACATATCCATTTTTATGCTTATTTGTAATGTGGCTTATTGGACGCCTCCAGGAAAGTGCGCCCAGTCGAAATGGAAAAGAGGTTAAAAAGAAAGACAGAATCACAAATTTGTAATTCTGCCTAAAACATCAACTATGAAGTGTTGTATTGGATTTATTAATCCTATAAAAACTCATGCCTCTACGTTTTCTTTTTCATTTTCAAGCATTTTGTGTAAATAATTTATTATTTCACGTATACCTTCTAATGAATTCACAAGTATTTTCGGGTCAACGTATGTGATCATACGATTTTCAAGATTAGCCACAGCTGTAAAGTATCGTGTTTTTGAATAATTGACAAGTCCCATTTGCTTTAATACCGACTCATCAAAATCAAGAATTTCACGAGCTTCCGTTACAAGTAATCCATAATTTACAACGTCCGTATTCAACACAATAACCCGTGCTGTTGCAGCATTAGAAGAACGATTATAAAGAATACGCTCAAAATCAAGCACAGGTACGAGCTCGCCACGAATTCTTGTAAAGCCTAGAAGATAATTAGGCAAATGAGGAATCGGTGTTACATGCTCTAGCTTTTCAATCGAAATCGCTTGTTCCACAGGCACTGCATATTCCTCTGTACCACAAGCAAAAACTACTGCCTTTACACTTTCCATGCGTTCACTTCCTTCGATTCTGTTGTTATTTTTTCGCAGACTCTTTAACGATTTCAACAAGTAAATCTGCTAATTTTTCTAATTCTTCTACTGGGATTTTTTCATTTGTTGTATGAATGTCCTCGTACCCAACCGACAGATTTACTGTTGGGATGCCAAAGCCTGCAATAACATTAGCATCGGAACCTCCGCCTGAAATGCCAAGCTTTGGTGTGCGGTCGATGTTGTGTGCAGCTGCCATTGCCACTTGAACAACTTTATCATTTTCTGTTACACGGAATCCAGGGTACATTAGCTTCACTTCTACTTCAGCTCGTGCCCCTAATGAAGCAGAAACTTGTTCAAACGTCTCTTGCATATGCTTAGTTTGTGCATCTAGCTTCGTTTTGTCGATAGAACGTGCTTCTGCTAGTATTGTTACTTCATCACATACAATATTTGTTGCCTGACCACCCTCAAAGCGACCGATATTTGCTGTAGTTTCTTCATCCAAACGACCAAGTTTCATTTGTGCGATACATTTGGAAGCAACTGTAATCGCTGATATTCCTTTTTCTGGAGCAACACCAGCGTGCGCTGTTTTCCCAATTATTTTAGCGAAAATTTTTGCTTGGAATGGAGCAGCAGTTACAATACCGCCTACTTTGCCATCGCTGTCTACAGCAAAGCCATATTTTGCTTTAATTTTAGCTGGATCTAACTCTTTAGCTCCAACGAGTCCACTTTCCTCGCCAGCCGTAATAATAAATTCAATATCCCCATGTTCAATATTTTGCTCTTTTAAGCGTTTAGCCATTTCAAATAATGCAGCTAGACCAGCTTTGTCATCAGCACCTAAAATAGTTGTACCATCTGAAACGATATAGCCATCTTCACGAAGCGATGGTTTAATCCCCTTACCTGGGACAACTGTATCCATATGAGAAGTAAAATAAATTGGTTCGACATCTAATGAACCCTTTAACGTAGCAAGTATATTACCTGCTCCATGTCCGTTACGAGTATGTGCATCATCTTGTTCAACTGTAAATCCAAGTGCTGTTAATTTGTTGATTAAAATCGGTGCAATCATTTGTTCATGTTTTGTTTCTGAATCGATTTGTACGAGTTCAAAAAACTCTTCTACTAAACGACTTGTCATGTTGTAGGACTCCCTTAGTTTACGTGGTTTTCCACGTTATAGTATATGTATTATTTTAGCACAACGTCTAGAGAGTTGAAATAATTCGCTTACAGGAACTACGCTATTTTATGAACGAATATCAATTACACCTTGGAATAATTTTCTTGACGTTTCGTTTTAATAAAGAGAAAAAAATCACGCTATACAAAAATGAATGCATGTATGATAAGTCAGCTTAATGCACTTTCGCAGAAAAAACATCTTGTGCTGACACTTCTCTTACATACAGACAAACCAGAAGATAAATTCTGAGTGAAATGATTGATCGGAGTGGAGACTGGGCGACTCTTGGGGATTAGCGATAGAGGAACGAAGGCTAAAAGCATCACATCCTGTGATAACGCCTTCATGACCTACATCGTGTAGGCCCAAGCGGCTCATCGGACGCCCCTAGGAAGCTCTGCTCTGCGCGAAAGTGAAGCGTCAGCGATAAAAGCGCCTAGTCGGAACGGAAATCACCCCCCGTTTTGCTGAAGAGCTGTACTTTTTTATTGTGAAACGAAGTAAAAACCTGTGAAAGAAGTAGATTCTTTTCACAGGTTACTTTATATATACGTTTGTATAAATCTCTTCTTTTTCTTTTAGAAGAGTCTGCAAATAATCATCTGCCTTGTTATGTTTATCCTGTAGACGCCAAATCGTATTATGTACATCATCTTGTACACGAGAAACCTGCTCTCTTGCAGTGGATATTTTAGAATGGACAGACCAAGCTGAAAAAATATCATCAAAGAAATAGTCTGCAAATCTTACAAATCCATCAGTTTCAATTGCTAATGATTTCGTTGACATATCATGTACATCCAGTAATTCGTTATAGAAGCGTTGTAACGCAATTTGAGAATTATGAAGATAATTTTCGGACTTATCAAGTGCATCATGCTTTAAATGTGTAGCAATGAGTCCCCCACCAAAAAATGTATCCCACGTTGAGTATCCATTTGCGGAATGCAAGGACTCAGCTGCTTGTCCAAGCTTAGTAAGTGCTGCTTCACCAGCCTCCTCTGCTTCCTTTATCTCTGTAATTAATTGTTTGGTTAACATTTCTTCATGCGCTAATTGTTCAAGCCTTTTTGCCTGTTTAGGCTCTTGTATTTGTAAGTAGCCTTTCTTTTTAGCATTTAATTGACTTAAAGCTTCTTGTAATTTTTGTTCATTAATTTGAGTAAGTTTAGTGTTTATTTTCCCTAAATCATTTGATAAATCAATTTCTATCTTTTTTGCTTCATTTATTTTTAATTCAAGAATGGCTGCTTTATCAATTTTTTCTGCACGTAGCTCATCTTGTTGCCCTGTCCACGTACGAATCATATTCATAAATGAAAAACCTTCTAACTTATCGAGTTTCAAACGGATTTGATTGAGTGCTGTAGAATGTTTGTAAATTTCCTGTTGTGCATGCTCGAGTTGCTTTTCAATTAAGACCTTTTGTTCACTTAACCTACTAACGGTTCGTAATTGTGCATGAATCATTTCTTGTTCTTTTTGTAATTGTTCCCATTCCATTCATCTCAACTCCTCTTACATATATGTACGGATGAAATGAAGATATGTTTCAATTAACTGCTATTTCTCATCAATCTTTTATTATCTAAAGTTAGTTTAAGTCAAAAAGAAAAGCCTAGTAATCCAATTGGATACTAGGCTTGTACGAGTCTTATAGAGGAATGTTTCCGTGCTTTTTCTCTGGACGTGTTTCATGTTTGTTCGATAACATATCTAGCCCTTGAATTAGCTTAATACGTGTATCACGTGGATCGATAACATCATCTACCATACCTCGAGATGCCGCCACATATGGGTTTGCGAATTTTTCTTTATATTCTTCAATTTTCGCTGCACGTGTTGCTTCTGGATCTTCCGATTTTGCAATTTCACGCGCGAAGATAATGTTAGCTGCACCTGCCGCACCCATAACAGCAATTTCTGCGTTAGGCCAAGCAAATACTAAGTCAGCGCCAATTGATTTAGAGTTAAGGGCAACATATGCACCACCGTATGCTTTACGCAGAATCACTGTAATTTTTGGTACAGTTGCTTCTGAGTATGCATAAAGGATTTTCGCTCCGTGACGGATGATACCTCCATGCTCTTGTTTAACGCCTGGGAAGAAACCAGAAACGTCTTCAAATGTGATGATTGGTATATTGTAAGCGTCACATGTACGAATGAAACGAGCAGCCTTATCTGAAGAATCAATATCTAACCCACCAGCTAATACTTTTGGTTGGTTACATACAAGACCAACTGATTCACCAGCAATACGCGCAAAACCAACTACTACGTTTTTCGCAAATTCTGAATGAACTTCCATAAATGAGCCTTCGTCCACTATTTGCTCGACTACTTTACGTACATCATAAGGACGAGTTGTTTCGATTGGTACAGCATCCACGATTTCTGGACGATAGTCATCACCCTCTGGACGTGCCTGACGCGGAGCTTTTTCTTTATTATTTTGTGGTAAGTAGCTTAATAGCTTCTTAATTTGATCAATAGCATCTTCTTCAGATGGTGCACGGAAGTGTGCGTTACCACTTATAGCGTTGTTTACTTTAGAACCACCTAAATCTTCAGCTGAGATCTTTTCACCTGTTACCGTTTCGATAACTTTAGGTCCTGTAATAAACATTTGAGATGTTTTGTCAACCATTAGAATGAAGTCTGTAATTGCTGGAGAATATACAGCTCCACCAGCACATGGTCCCATAATAACTGAGATTTGCGGAATTACCCCAGAGTAGATTGCATTACGATAGAAAATATGGCCATAACCATCTAGTGAAAGTACACCTTCTTGAATACGAGCACCACCTGAATCATTAATACCGATAAATGGTGTACCATTTTTTGCAGCTAGATCCATTACTGTTGCCATTTTTTTTGCGTGCATTTCACCAAGAGCTCCACCAAATACTGTGAAATCTTGAGAGAATAAGTATACTGGACGTCCGTTGATTTTACCGAAACCTGTAACTACACCATCACCAGGACCTTCCATCTTGTCCATGCCGAAGTCTACTGTACGGTGTGTAATGAATGGGTTGATCTCGAAAAATGTACCTTCGTCAAGTAATAATTCAATACGCTCACGGGCCGTTAATTTCCCTTTATCATGTTGCTTCTCGATGCGCTCATAGCCGCCACCAAGCTCAATTACTGTCTTACGGTCATACAAGTCATTAATTTTGTCGAACATATCCATACTGATCACTTTTCCCCTTTTCCACTTTTATCGCATAATTCATATAACACACCGAAAGATGATTTCGGGTGCATGAAAGCAACCTCTGCACCACCAGCACCTGGTCCTGGCTCTTCAGATAAAAGACGTACGCCTTTTTCTCTCAGCTCAGCCATACGCTCACGGATCCCTGTTACACCGAATGCTACATGGTGAATACCCTCTCCACGTTTTTCGATATATCCGTGAATAGTACTTTTCTCACTCATCGGTTCTAATAACTCAATTTTTACATTACCCGCATCAATGAATGCAACACGAACCTGTTGAGATTCTACTTCTTCCACTTTTAGCAATTTTAAGCCTAAAGTTTCTGTATAATATGTAATGCGTTCATCAAGATCGCGGACTGCAATCCCAATATGATCTACTCTCTCCATGGTGACATCTCCTTCTGTTATGGTACATAATCTATTTTACAGACTTTTTCGTCAAAACTCTACTACTTGAGAAATTTTTCAGATTTGATAAACTATTTATAAGAAAAGAAGGAGCGAACGAGCATATGAGTAATAAAAAATTTCAAAAAATCGTAGTTTATACTATGGTCGCAATCATGATAATTTCATCTCTAGCATTCGGCCTATCAATGCTAGTATAATGAAAAGCAAGGCGTCCGCATTACTGCGGGCGCTCTTTCTTTACCTTCAACCCCTTGAAAGACTGCTTAATTTCTAAATAACGATCCATTTCCTCAATAAATTGATAGAGTGCCGCTTGTGCTAAAAATTGCTCATGATTTTTGGGTAAGGGTAACTGGGCGAAATCTCGCTTTACTTGCTCTAACTTCTCTCTAAAATGACTGGCCGTATTTCCTGAATGAACATGCTCACCAAGGTCTTGTAAAAAGTCAGCGACAATAACCGCCTCTTGTACTATAACAGGAAGTGCCGTTATTTTAGGAAGAACCCTATCGATAATTTCTAGCTGCTGTTCACGCATATCAAAATACATGTAGTAGTCATTTTTTCGTCTCGTAAAATGATTTTCAACATCTTTAAACGCTAGGGATTTTGCACTATTCAATGCTTTAATCGCTTCAATAATTTCCTGCCCATCCCACAATGTATCGCCTTCTCTTAAATAGTTGGCAATTTCTAAAAAAATCTTACTGTAGAGTTCCTCAATTTTCACTCGATAGTAATTTAGTTCCTTTTGAATATCTGGCATATACATATTTATAGCTATTCCCGTACAATAACCAATTGCCATTAATGCGAATTCATTATAAACAAGTGCCAATGAAAAGCTTTTAGCTGCATAAATATGCATGATAATAACGGCACTAGAGACAAAGCCATCCGCTACCTTTAATGACACAATTGTTGGTATAAAAATGATCAACATACCTGCTAATGTAAGCGGATTATAGGAAAATAGCTCAAAGCTCAAAAATGCATAAAACATTGCGATAATACTTGCGACAAATCGTGTATAAGCAGCATGAAGAGATTTTTTCTTCGTTGGCTGTACACATAATATTGTTAGAATACCAGCAGATGCATAAGAAGCTAATTCAAAGTATTGGGCAATGGCAATAGCGATTGCTGCACCAAATGCCGTTTTTAATGTACGATAGCCGATTGAAAACTTCTTCAAGTCGACTGCCTCCTATCTTTTAGTACTCTACTTAGTTTATTCATTTCAAAGAAAACTATCAGCTATTCGTTTAGCCAATATTACAAAAATTCTAAATGCAATTCTACTGGACTCAGTGGAAAAACGATGCTAATTCTGAGAACAATTTAGTAGTAGTTCTCCGCAGACATTTTATAGCCTGCGGAGTTTTCTGCTAAAAGAATAGCTTTTCTTTATTTGAATAAATTAAAGTTCGTCGCAGTATTCCTCAAAGTTTGCTTGTAAGTTTGTTACTACTGACATCGGGTCATGTCCCTCAATTTCATAGCGTCCAACTTCTGCCACTACTTGACCATCCTTTAATAACACAAATGATGGGGAGGATGGTAAATGATCTTCACCGAAGTGGTATCGAGCAGCTGCAGTTGCTTCTTTATCTTGACCAGCAAATACTGTTACAAGATGATCTGGACGTTTATCGTAATGTACGCATTGTGCTGCTGCTGGACGTGCGATACCTCCTGCACAGCCACATACTGAGTTTACCATGACTAATGTTGTACCTGGACGAGCAAACGCCTCTTCAACAGCTTCTGGCGTGCGAAGCTGTTCATAACCAGCAGCCTCAATTTCTGCACGTGCTGTTTTTAAAATTTCTTGCATAAATAAATCGTAATCCATATTCATATAGCGATAGCTCCTTTCAAGTTCGCGTCATCTTCAATTATGCCTTGGCGTAATTGCGTCCAGAATCGGCTTTGTGCTTAGGCCTGCAGGATGCAGGTCAGTTAGCCGTTATCGCATGGATGCGATGTTTTTAGGCTAACATCCTTTATTTTCCGATTCCGTGACATCCGCCGGAGGCTTTAACTTCTTTCAGCTGAAAGAAGTTAAACTTAATAACTTAAGATATTCGACGCTAATACATCTCCTATCATAGCAGTTAGTGACGACTTTGTGCACCTACTTGCTCACAGAAAAGGTGATTATTTCTGTGATTGATCATCGCTAAATAAACGATCTACACCTTGTGTGACTGTCAACTGTCCATTTAAAATTTGACGTTCTAAAAGTTGCACCTGAGCTTTACGATCTGGATTACCATAAAACATATCGATTAAATGGTCCGTAATCATCGATTGGAACCAATCTTTTGTCTGATTTTGGCGTCTTATTGACCAATAATTATTTGCCTCAACGATTTGTCTGAATTTCCCTATTGTACTCCAAACTTTGTCGAGACCGCGGTTTTCCCACGAACTTACCGGCATTGCCGTGGACATCCAACCTGGAGTTGCAGGCTGTAAGAAATGTAAGATTTGCTTGTATTCAGATACCGTTTTTTTAGCCAGACGAACATTATCACCATCAGCCTTATGAACAACGATAGCATCCGCTAACTCCATAATGCCCTTTTTCATGCCTTGTAGCTCATCTCCGGCACCAGTTAAAACTAACAGCAAGAAGAAATCAACCATACCACGGACATACGTTTCACTTTGTCCAACACCGACTGTTTCTATTAAAATGACATCATAGCCAGCCGCTTCACAAACAAGCATCGTTTCACGTGTCTTTTTATGAACACCCCCTAGGGTACCAGCTGATGGAGAGGGGCGAACAAATGCATTAGGTTTCTTCACGAGCTCTTCCATTCGAGTTTTATCGCCTAATATACTTCCTCCCGATAAAGAGGAGCTTGGATCAATCGCAAGGACTGCCACTTTTTTCCCCATCTCACAAAGCATCGTTCCGAAAGCCTCAATGAACGAACTCTTTCCCGCACCAGGAACGCCTGTGATCCCAATACGGACACTATTTCCTGTATGTGGTAGAAGTTCTTGTAAGAGTTCTTGTGCTTGCACTTTATGTGTTGCATTTGAACTTTCAATGAGTGTAATAGCTTTTGACAAGTGTGTACGAGAGCTTGCACGTACTTCTCGTGCGAGCTCCTGTATGTTTAAACTGTCTGCTTTTTTCTTTCGGAATTTTTTCGGTGTACCATATTGCATTCCGTCGTGAGTCGCCTCTACTCCGTCCATAACAAATAGCGCACTTTCAGGCATTCCTTTGTTTTTGTCCATTATTCAGACACTTCCTCATAGCCTAAACGTTTGTAAATCTCTTCAATAATCTTTTGTGCCGATACAGGAATAACTGTACCAGGTCCAAAAATCGCTACTGCGCCAGCGTCATAAAGGAATTCATAATCTTGTGCTGGAATTACACCACCAACAATAATAATGATATCTTCGCGGCCTAGTTTTTCTAGCTCTGCTACTAGTTCAGGAACGAGAGTTTTATGACCAGCTGCTAATGAAGATACGCCAATCACATGAACATCGTTTTCCACAGCCATTTGAGCTGCCTCAGCCGGTGTCATAAATAACGGAGAAATATCTACGTCAAATCCTAAGTCAGCATAACCCGTTGCCACAACCTTCGCACCACGGTCATGTCCATCTTGTCCCATTTTCGCTACTAAAATACGTGGACGACGACCTTCATTTTCGAGGAACTCCTCTGTCATTTGTTTCACTTCAGTAATTTGCTCTTCATCTGAGAAGTTTGCTGAGTAAACGCCAGAGATTGAACGAATTACTGCCTTATGGCGACCTGAAACAACTTCGATTGCATCAGAAATTTCACCTAAAGAAGCACGAGCACGCGCTGCATCGACAGCTATTGCTAATAAGTTTTCTTCACCATTTTGCGCCGCTTTCGTTAATCGAGCTAGATGTTTTTGTACTTCTGCTTCATCACGAGCTGCCTTCATTGCTTCTAAACGCTCAATTTGTTTTTGACGAACTAGTGTATTATCAATGTCAAGAATGTCGATAGGTTCTTCTTTTTCTAAACGATATTTGTTTACACCAACGATTGTTTCTGTTTTAGAATCGATTTTCGCTTGACGTTTTGCCGCAGCTTCCTCGACTTTCATTTTCGGAAGACCTGTTTCAATTGCTTTCGCCATACCGCCAAGTTCTTCGATTTCTTCAATTAATGCCCATGCAGATTTTGTAATTTCGTCTGTTAATTTTTCCACATAGTACGAACCGCCCCATGGATCAATTACTTTTGTCATTGCTGTTTCTTCTTGTAGGAACAGCTGTGTATTACGTGCAATACGTGCAGAGAAATCAGTTGGTAGAGCAATCGCTTCATCAAGTGCATTTGTATGCAGAGATTGCGTATGCCCCATTGAAGACGCATTAGCTTCGATTAATGTACGTGCCACATTGTTAAATGGATCTTGCTCTGTTAAAGACCAACCAGATGTTTGTGAGTGTGTACGGAGTGCTAATGTCTTAGGATTTTTCGGATTAAACGTTGACATCATTTGCGCCCAAATTCGGCGCGCAGCACGCATTTTGGCAACTTCCATATAATAGTTCATACCAATTGCCCAGAAGAATGATAAACGCGGTGCAAAGGCATCAATATCGATTCCCGCTTTAAGCCCTGTACGAACATATTCAAGACCATCCGCTAATGTATAAGCAAGCTCAATGTCATTTGTTGCTCCTGCTTCTTGAATATGGTAACCAGAAATCGAAATTGAGTTAAATTTCGGCATATATTTCGCCGTATATTCAAAAATATCTGCAATAATCTTCATCGACATTGCTGGTGGATAAATATATGTGTTACGAACCATGTATTCTTTTAAAATATCGTTTTGAATCGTACCCGCTAATTGGTCTGGTGTAACTCCTTGCTCTTCAGCAGCAACGATATAGAATGCAAGAACTGGTAATACAGCACCATTCATTGTCATAGAAACTGACATTTGATCCAAAGGAATTTGGTCGAATAAAATCTTCATATCTTCCACAGAGTCAATCGCTACTCCGGCTTTACCAACATCCCCTGTTACACGAGGGTGATCTGAGTCATAACCACGGTGAGTTGCTAAGTCAAAGGCAACTGAAAGACCTTTTTGACCCATCGCTAGATTACGTTTGTAGAATGCATTTGATTCTTCAGCTGTTGAGAAACCAGCATATTGTCGAACAGTCCAAGGACGAGCTACATACATAGTAGGGTATGGACCGCGTGTATTTGGCGCAATACCTGCTACATCATTTAAATGTTTAGCTTCTTTAATATCTTCTTTTGTATATATATCTTTAATTTCGATACCTTCATTTGTCATGAATTTTTCTTCTGACGCTTGAGGTGCTGCCGCTGCTAAAACTTTTTCGATTTCAACTGCACTAAAATTTGGCTTGCTCATCGTTGGACCTCCTTCATGCTAGCGAACACTGAATTTAATTTTTCAATGATGTTCTGTCCTGCGAAAATAAAGCCGTTTAAGCCATTTGCTAACCAAGCTTCTTCTTCGACATTAAATTTACCTGCAACGTCAACAATTACGTTAGCTGGTTTACCTGCTAAAATTGCTGGTACTAATTCTTTCGTATCTTCATCATTACCTGCAATTACCACATATGTTGCATCTGTAGCGTTTAACCAAGCTAATGCTTCGTCAGCTGTTGCAACTGGCTCACTTTTTTCTGGTACTAGACCGACAGTGTTTAAGAAGCCTGACACGAAATCGGCACGTGGTTTTGAGCTTTTTAGTGTTCCTAATGCTAAAACTCCTGTTTTCACATTTGCTGCTGTCATTTCCGCACGTAATTGCTCAAAAGGTTTAGCAATTCGCTTAATCTCTGCAAACGCTGGATTTGTTGCGTTTTCAAGCACATCTTCAGGATTTGCATAAATATTTGTACCAATTAATGACTGCTTACGCGTTTGTACCGCTTTGATACGAGCTTGATAGGATTTTTCTAGTTCCTCAGCAAGTTTTCCTGATGCAGTGTAAGCGTCAATGCCTCCAGCTGCTTCAATTTCTAAGAATAATGACCACGCTTCTTTAACAAAATCTGCTGTTAATGACTCAATAAAATAAGAGCCACCAGCTGGGTCTATAACTTTTAAAACATTTGTTTCTTCTTTTAAGATTAAAGATACATTTCGTGCAATACGGACCGATTGATCTGTTGGCTTCGATAATGCATCATGAGGGTGAACTGTAAAGACATCCGCACCGCCAATTAAGCCAGAAAGCGCTTCATTCGCTGAACGTAATAAGTTTACATAAACATCCAGCTTCGAAAAGCTTCTTAACGATGTTTCGGCAATAGTTGGAACCTTTACGCAATTAGATACTCCATAAGCAGATGAGAACGCTTTCCAAAGTACTTTAAAAGCACGGAGTTTTGCAATCTCTGTAAAGAACTGTGTATCAACTGCAAAGGATACATAAAATTTCTTCGCGAACGCTTCAAAGCTTTCTTCTTGATTTGCGTATTTTGCCGCTAATGCAAGTGCATATGCTAATTCTTGCACAGCGTTAGCTCCTTCATTATGATAAACTGTTGTGTCCGCACCGACTGAGCGCACGCTCGGGAAATCATTTAAAGTGATTGGGTTTTTCGATACGATGAAACCTTTTACAGTTTCTCGCTGATTAACTGCTATTTTGTCGAACACTGCTAATAATGGGTCATTTGAATTTTCAACCGTAATTTTAAATGAATATTCAGAGAAATAAGTCGCTAATTGTACCAATACTTCTTCAGTCCATTCAAAATTTACACGGCTATCAATTGTTACTACTTCATTGCCTCGAGCTAAACTATCATCAAGCTGTGCAAAAAATGCCTCGCTTGTATCAGCATAGATTTGTTGTGCCACTCGAAATGCTTGATTATTTTGTAGGGAACGGATTGTGGCAACTTGTTTATCAAGTTCTTCACCAAGTTTTGCTACTAAACTTTCTTGAGTGTAAAGTGGTTCTAATGTAACACCTTCACTTGTTTTCGTTAAAAGAGACTCGAATGGTTTCCCTTTTAAAGCCTTGATTGCTGCATCTTGCCATTCTGAATAGGACGGCTTTTCAAATTCAATATTTTTCATGTTGTTTGACATGCGGACGCTTAATCAGCTTCCCCCCTTAGTAGTTTCTACTTGTTATTCTACATGACAAATTGCGACTGGAAAAGCAAAAAAAAATCGGAAACCGTTATACAACAGGTTTCCGACGAGTCATCAGTAGACTGACGTTGAAGATTTATTTGTATTTTCGAGTATTTCTTTTACTCTATTTAGGAATTTACCACAAACAAGTCCATCAAGAACACGATGATCTAAAGATAAACATAAATTCACAATATCTCGTGCAGCGAACATTCCGCCAGGTAAAATAACCGGTTTTTTTACAATACTTTCCACTTGCAAGATTGCTGCTTGTGGATAATTAATGATGCCCATCGACTGAACAGAGCCGAATGCACCTGTATTATTTACCGTAAATGTACCACCTTGTATATCATCCATCGTCAGTTTTCCAGCACGAACTTTCACTGCAAGCTCATGAATTTCTTTAGCAATTCCTTTAATCGATTTTTCGTCAGCGTGTTTTATAACAGGAACAAATAATGCATCATCTGTCGCCACTGCAATGGAAATATTGATGTCATGCTTTTGAATAATTTTGTCCTCTGCCCACATGGCGTTCATCATCGGGAATTCTTTGAGAGCTTGAGCAACCGCCTTTACGAAGAACGCAAAATACGTAATATTGAAACCTTCTTTTTGCTTAAACTCTGTCTTAATGCTATCACGATATGCTACTAAATCTGTAACATCCACTTCCATCATCATCCATGCATGTGGCACTTCATGAACGCTGCGTACCATATTATTGGCGATAGCACGGCGCACCTTCGTTACTGGAATTTCAATATCGCCTGCTTGAATTGATTGTACAGGTGTAGCTGGTTTAGTATTCTCCTGTGATGCAGGTGCTGCAACAGGTGTTGACTGAAGAACAGTTTCGACTGCAGGCGGCGTTTCAACTAGAGCAGTTGGCACATTTCCTGCTTCAATCAACTTCATTAGGTCTTTTCTTGTAATCCGTCCCCCTTCACCAGTTCCTGTGACTTGATCAAGTGCAATATCATACTCTTGTGCAAGTCGAAGAACAGCTGGTGAATAACGCACTTTATCCTGTCGAACTGTTTTTTGCGATGTTATCGTCGCTGTAGTTGGCTGCTGAGGCTGCTGTTTCTTTTGTACGCCAGCATTTAAAATCGCCGTACTTACTGCTGATTTTTTCGGTGGAGGTGGAGGAGGTAACTCACTGTCACCTGCTATTTCAACGGAGCATACAATTGCACCAACCGGTAACGTTTGCCCTTCCTCTGCAAGTAGCTCTGTAATGACTCCCTCAAAAGAAGAAGGGATTTCTGCATTTACTTTATCTGTTACAACTTCTGCTAGTGGATCATATTTCTTTACCGTATCACCTGGCTTGACAAGCCATTTTTCAATTGTACCTTCTGTTACACTTTCGCCGAGCTGTGGCATTGTAATATTTTGAATAGCCATCATCTATTCCCCCCATCAATTATGCCTAGGTGTATTTGTATTTATCGCACTGCTTAAAATGCAGCAAGTTCTCGCATCGCACGTTCTACTTTTTCAGGGTTAATCATAAAATACTTTTCCATTGTTGGTGCATAGGGCATTGCTGGAACATCTGGTCCTGCCAGGCGCTGAATTGGTGCATCGAGGTCAAATAAGCAATGCTCTGCAATAATTGCTGCAACCTCACTCATAATGCTGCCCTCTTTATTATCCTCGGTAACTAATAAAACTTTACCTGTTTTACTTGCTGCTTCAATGATTGCTTCTTTATCAAGCGGATAGACAGTGCGTAGGTCAAGAATATGCGCTGAAATACCATCTGCTGCTAGACGTTCTGCTGCTTGTAAAGCAAAATGGACAGCTAAACCATACGTAATAACAGTAACGTCTTCCCCTTCCCGCTTCACATCAGCCTTACCAATCGGCAATGTGTAATCGTCTACTGGAACTTCACCTTTAATGAGTCGGTAAGCACGCTTATGCTCAAAGAACAGTACTGGATCCTCATCACGAATTGCTGCTTTTAACAAGCCTTTTGCATCATACGGTGTTGATGGTATTACAATTTTCAATCCCGGTGTTCCTGCAAAAAGCGCTTCTACGGATTGCGAATGATAGAGCGCTCCGTGAATACCTCCGCCAAATGGTGCTCTTATAACCATCGGGCATGACCAGTCATTATTTGAACGATAGCGGATTTTTGCTGCCTCAGAAACGATTTGGTTAACGGCAGGCATGATGAAATCAGCGAATTGCATCTCGGCAATTGGACGCATCCCATACATCGCAGCACCAATACCAACACCCGCAATAGCACTCTCTGCAAGAGGTGTGTCAAGTACCCGATGTTCACCAAATTGCTCGTAAAGACCTGCTGTTGCTTTGAAAACCCCGCCTTTGCGACCAACGTCCTCTCCTAAAATGAAAACACGCTCATCACGTTCCATCTCTTCCTTCATCGCTAATGTAATTGCATCAATATAAGACATCACTGCCATTACACGTCACCTCCGTCCACTGGTGAATATACGTATTTCAAAGCGTGCTCTGGTGTTGCATACGGAGCAGCTTCTGCATAGTCTGTTGCTTCATTTACCTCTGCCATAACACGCTCTTCTATTTCAGCACGTAGCTGTTCTGACATAACACCAGCATCCATTAGATACTTTTCAAATAACAGAACGGGATCCTTTGCTTTTCCTTCTGCTATATCCTCAGCAGTGCGATATTGACGATCATCGTCATCTGAAGAATGAGCCGTTAAGCGATAAGTCACTGTTTCGATTAAACTTGGACCTTCACCACTACGTGCGCGATCAGCCGCTTCTTTTACAACCTTATACACTTGTAACGGACATTTTCCATCAACAGTAACACCTGGCATACCGTAGCCAATACCGCGATCTGATACTTTCGCACAGCCTAATTGACGTTCAACTGGCACAGAAATTGCGTATTGATTA
Organism: Lysinibacillus sp. NPDC094177; assembly: GCF_050279145.1. Lineage (NCBI taxonomy): Bacteria > Bacillati > Bacillota > Bacilli > Caryophanales > Bacillaceae > Lysinibacillus > Lysinibacillus sp. NPDC094177. The sequence goes on from NZ_JBNNTW010000001.1 coordinate 247,722, forward strand.
TTTTCTACCATTATAATTACTGGAAGCTTATGCACCCCTGCAAAATTCGCACCTTCATGGAAATCGCCTTGGTTTGATGAGCCTTCACCGAGTGTAACAAAAGTAATAAAATCTTCTTTTTGTAGACGGCCTGCTAGAGCTACTCCCACCGCGTGCGGAACTTGTGTAGTAACTGGCGAAGAGCCTGTTAAAATACGATTCTTCTTTTGTCCAAAATGACCTGGCATTTGTCGTCCACCCGAGTTTGGATCCTCTGCTTTAGCAAATGCGGATAACATCAATTCTCTTGGTGTCATGCCAAAATGTAAAACAACACCCATATCACGATAGTAAGGTGCAATATAATCTCTATTATTATCTAGAGCAAAGGCTGCCCCTACTTGTGCTGCCTCCTGTCCCTGACAAGAAATAACAAATGGAATTTTACCCGAACGGTTTAATAACCACATACGTTCATCTAGTCTTCTTGCCATTAACATCGTTTCGAACATCGCAAGTACATCTTCATTTGATAGTCCTAAATCCTCATGCTTGATTTGAACATCTTGCATACGAACACCCCTTCCTGACGTTTCACTTTCGCTACATAAAACACTTTTAGCTGACGCTTAGCTTTCGGTACATAAAACATTTGTACCTGACGCTCCGCTTTCGGTACCAAAACATTTACTGAATGATAACTAAAGGATTTTATGGCTCTTCACTAAAATATGTACTTGACTGCACATTTCACAGCGGAAGGACACTTACAACTTGGTGCCTTCCTCTTCATGTACTTTTATACCAATCTAATCAAGAACAGATTTTAGTAATGATCCTCGACTTTAGTTATGAATCTTAAAAATGAATGGCGCGATTATCCACCGCTAACGCTGATTCCACTAGCACCTCATTCAGTGACGGATGTGGATGAATGGCCTGACTAATTTCCCAAGGCGTTGCATCCAATAATTTAGCAAGGGATGCTTCTCCAATTAAATCTGTCACATGAGGTCCTACCATATGAATACCCAAAATATCATTCGTTTCTTCATCAGCAACAATTTTTACAAAGCCATCTGTCTCTCCATTAACTAGCGCTTTTCCAATTGCCTTAAATGGAAACTTACCTACCTTTAATGAATAACCTTGCTCTTGTGCAGCCTTTTCTGTTAAGCCAATACTTGCGACCTCTGGGTAAGAATAAACGCATTTGGGTACATTTAGAACATCAAGTGTCTCTGTTTTACTCGTTGCAATATGCTCAATAGCAGATATTCCTTCGTGTGAAGCAACATGAGCTAATTGTAAGCCACCGATAACATCTCCTATTGCATACATATGTGACTCCTTTGTTTGATAAGAATCATTGACTTTGATAAACCCATTTTCAACTTCTATTTCTGTATTTTCTAATCCAATACCTTGTGTATTTGCTTCACGTCCAACACAAAGCAATAATTTATCAGCCTCAAATAATTCATCGTTATCATTAACTTTCGCAGAAATGAAAACGTTATCATTTTCAATTTTAAATGTTCCCGTATCTAAACGAGCGTTTGTCACAATTCGGACGCCTCTTTTTTCAAGCTGCTTTGTTACTTCTTTTACAATATCCGTATCCTCTGCAGGTAAAATGGATGGCCCATATTCAATGACCGTTACGTAAACCCCAAAATCACAAAGCATTGAAGCCCATTCAATTCCTATAACTCCTCCGCCAACAATTAACAATGACTTTGGCAGTTCTTCCATTTCTAGTGCATGATCAGAGTTCATCACATATTTACCATCAACCGTTAGTCCCGCCATTCCTCTAGGCTTTGATCCTGTTGCAATGACCACATTTGTTGGAACTAGCATTTCATTTTCATCGCCATTATTCATTTCAACTGAAATAGTGCCAGGCATTGGTGAGAAAATGGACGGCCCTAAAATACGACCCGTTCCCTGATAAACGTCTATTTTACCCTTTTTCATCAGTGTATTCACACCTTGACTCAATTGCTCAACAACCGATTGCTTCCTTGCCTGTACTTTGTCGAATTGTAATGTAACACCTTCAATATCAACACCATATTCAGCAGCATTTTTATTTGCCATACGATACACTTCTGCACTTCGAAGTAAGGCCTTACTTGGTATACAGCCTTTATGCAAGCATGTTCCACCTAGGCGCTCACGTTCGACAATAGCTGTTTTTAAACCTAACTGTGCAGCTCGTATTGCTGCAACATAGCCACCTGTACCACCGCCTAAAATGACAACATCATAGTTTTGAGCCATATGAATTCCCCCTTATGCGAAAAATGCTAAAGCATTTTGTTTACCACATTCACTTTGGTTCCTTAAGATAAATGATTTGCTCTTGCAGTTTAAATTCATTTAATCTAATTTACTATAAAGTTAGAAGAAGTCGACAATGCGACTTCTTTAAACGAATAAACGGTTTTTAACGACCGTGTAAAATATTTTTTTCATTTTTTAAGAATTGGCTACGAGACTTTGATACTCGAGCGATACGTTCTTCTGCTAAACGATTAGCTGCTACATATGTCGGTATACTATCACGTTTAGAAATCTCGAAGATTTTTTCGATACTATCATAAATGCCATCGACACGCTTCATTGCACGTTCACGGTTATATCCATATAATTCATCAGCTACATTTATTACTCCACCCGCATTTATCACATAATCAGGAGTATAAACTATACCTAATTCATGTAAATAATCGCCATGACGAGAATCTTGTAGTTGGTTATTAGCAGAACCAGCGATAACCTTTGCTTTTAGTTGCGGAATCGTTTCATCATTTAAAATCGCTCCTAATGCACAAGGTGAGAAAATATCAACTTCCTGTGAATAGATTTCCTCTGGTGCCACAGCAGTTGCACCAAAATCATTCACAACTCGATCAATTGCCGTTTGATTAATATCTGTAACAACAAGTTTTGCACCTTCATTATGTAAATACTCGCAAAGCTTGTAGGCTACATTTCCTAGACCTTGTACAGAAATAGTACGCCCCTCTAATGAATCAGATCCAAATGCTTCTTTTGCTGCTGCTTTCATACCACGATATACTCCGTAAGCAGTTACTGGAGATGGGTTTCCTGATGATCCAAAAGCAGGAGAAATTCCCGTTACATAATTTGTTTCTTCATGAATTAAATCCATATCTGTCACTGTTGTACCAACGTCTTCTGCCGTAATATAGCGACCATTAAGCCCTTGGATGAAACGTCCTAGTGCACGGAACATTTCTTCATTTTTATCTTTAAATGGGTCACCGATAATAACCGTTTTTCCACCGCCAAGGTTTAAACCAGCTGCAGCATTTTTATAGGTCATCCCTCTTGCTAAACGCAATGCATCCTCTATAGCATTTTCTTCTGATGCATATGTCCACATACGTGACCCACCTAGTGCTGGTCCAAGTGTTGTGTCATGGATAGCGATAATCGCTTTTAACCCTGATGCTTCATCTTGGCAAAATACCAATTGTTCATAATCATACTTTTCCATATACTTGAAGATTTCCATGAAAACTCGCCCCTTTGCTTTGGAAAGTGCATCCCCAAATGCCCATCCCAATTCATGTTCAAAATTGTTTGACAATGGATAATATTGCTCCATTTAATTTTACAATACTGACAATTTCACAATTTAGCAACTATTATTACACTTTCTTGTTTAAGTAAGAATTTTCAAAACATTCAGTTACAATTGTATTATGTTTTACTTGTTATTACTGGGTTTGTCAGTTATATAGTTTTATAAGCTTCCTTGACATTCCTATATCCACAGGTACAATTAAACTTAGGAATAAGGGAGGGACATGCATGGCTCGATTTGCTGCATTTATGGTAATGCTTATTCCAGGTCTTATGGCTGCAGGTGGCATTAAATTTATGCGTGATACATTATTTGGTAAGCTTATCTCACCTTTCCCATTTTTATGGCTACAATTCGTCGTTGGCATTATTCTCTTTGTTATAGGCTTTGGCTTTTTCGCAGGATTCTTACTTCACCGCGATCGAAAAAATGGAAAAGTGGCTCCGCGCTTCCAAAAAAAATAAAAATAGCTATCCTTTTAAGTCTCTACAGACTTATTGGATAGCTATTTTTATCTTCATTCATCAGAATGATTAACGTTGCTGTTTCGCAATTACTTTATCAGGATAATCAGTAATCCAACCAATTACAGAAGGATGCGGATTTGTTAAAAATGTTTCATTCCCATCAATTGCATAAAAACGACATGCTTTATCACTCGCTACGCAGGCCTCTAAATATCTTGGTTTATAATACCTTTTATGCATATGAACACTGTCAATAGCTTTGTAATCACTAAGCAAATCCCATTTTAATTTTTTAGTTACGATAAGTGCTGTTTCATAGTCTGGCTTATATTGTTTCACAATCTCTAGTAGCTCATAGTGAAACGATGAAAAATGACTGCCTACAGGCAGAGTAAGCCCATGAAGCATTTGAATAAGTGCGCTTTTATTATCGAGGATCGTTGATTTTAATTCGATATTAAGAGGTAGCTGTTGCGAAATTGCCCATGCTAAAACGATATCAAACGTCGAAATTCTATACGCTGAAAATAATCGCCTCCATGGCTTCCCAAGTTTAAAGCTTACTAGCTCCTCTATCGTACATTCATTCACAAGCTTATTAATACCAACTAATCTTGACAGTTGTAGATCATGATACACAACCGGAATGCCCTCTTTTGACAGCTGGATATCTAATTCAATCCCATCTGCCCTTAGCTCTAATGCCTTTTCAAAAGCCTTGAGGGTATTTTCAAGTGCATACGCTGAAGCCCCACGATGTGCAAATACGGGAATGAAAGATTCATTAGACATTTAACTCACCAAATTCGATAAGAAATTTACCATTTGTCATCTTACTTAATAAGGATGATTTTTTGCCAATTTGAATATAGGTACCAGGATGAGCTTCCTTCGTCACAACAATTTCTTCTTTTCCAGCATGACGCATTTCATCCATTATTAGCTTAATCTCACGATCAATTGTCACTGCATCCGCTTTCAATTTTGTTAAGCTTTGTTTCGTTTCCTCGAATGTAACTATCTGTTCCTTAGACATTTTGTTAAGGAGTGGCAGTAAGCTTTTAATTTTTGTCTCGTGCTCCGAGATTTCTGATTGTAGTTGCTTTAGATGCGCTGCCTTCTCTTGCATAATGGAGTAGTTTTCCTGTTTATTGACACTTTCAATAATTAAGTCAGTTCGACGCTCTAAACGATTTCCTGAGATGGAAGTGACGATCGTATTCTTGGCTACTGCACGGCCCCCAATAATTTTCCCTTTTCGTTCATCTACAAAGATAGAATGTGCAGAGAGCTGTGACCCCAATGCATAAAACCCTATATGAATACTGTCAGCTGCAACTAGATTTGCCTCATTGACATGCTTAACGAAAATATTGCCGCCTGCCTCAACAAGAGTTGAACCTAGACCAAATATTCCTCCACGAATATAGACGTCGCCTTCAATTGATTTAATAAGTTTGGCACCGCTTACACCTTCAGCACCCTCGATGGAAATATCTCCAGTGGCAATGACTGTATAGCCTGATGTAACAGTTCCTCTAATGCTTAAAGAGCCATTAAATTCGAGATTCCCTGTTTCAACCCCAACGTCCCCATTTATTGGCAAATGTCTATTAACACCGATCATACCTTTAACATCATCTAATACACCAGCTATTTTTGAACGGATGACAATTTTCCCATCCTCTTCCACTTCATAAGCTGATTTTTTATCGTATTTTATAGGAAAATCACGACCTGGTACAGCAGCCATAATTTCGCCTGATACAGTTTCCCCTGGTTTACCTAATGTCGCAGGGATTTTCTCGCCAAGCCACGAACCTTCGGAAATTTCAGAAATAAAATTCATGTCATAATAATCAGCTTTTCCATCTTCGCGAATTACTGGCTTTCTCTCTGGTTTAGGTAAGTATGTAATTTGTGCATCTGTTCCTGCTACAGGTGGTGTTCCTTGTGCAATTAAAAATGCTTTTCCTGGTTCAATCTTAGAAATATCAAAATCTAATATTCCATGTACAATTCCTTCGTTTTCGATTGTTTCCAGAATTTGATGAGTCAATTTCTCTTTATTCTTTAGGATATAATCATGTGTTTCATAGACAAATATCGAGGCGGACATTTTATCTCGTGCAATTTCTGCTTCAACATTTGGAAGCCAACGTCCAATTTCAACAGGGCTTGTGCTTTCTGTTGCTAAGACATTTTTTAATATTGAAAAATTAGACAATTTAAGTCGAGGATGACTTCGTAAAATACTATCAAATTCTTTTAACGGAAAACCAGCAATGTAAGTAAATATAAAAATCTTTCCATCTTCTTCCGTTATTTCGAATTTATCATTTCGAACTAGAATCAAGCTACCTCCTCCTTCCCTCTAACTGTAAGTATATACAATCTATTTACATTTGTTTAGAGACAATTGTCACTACTGAGAAAGAATTTACACGTACTTTCTAAGTAATACATTCATCCACCCTTTTCACTTTCACGTCAAAATTAGTCGATTTTTACTATAAAAAGGCACCGTTTTACTCAATCTTAAAAATCCACCGTCTAAATTTTATAAATTTAACTGTTAATAATCAGGTAATTTACCAAATCTTTAACCAACTTTAATAATAGATAATGTTTATGTCATAATATTTATAAACATGTATTAGGCCTTCAATACTAAATTAAAATAAATATGCTTTATAACATTTTTATCAGATAAGTATAAAAGCGGTTGAATTATGGCTATAAGTCCTTCCCAAAAATAGTTTCAATACGAATATGAACACCTAATTGATCGATATTTAGTAGCTGCTCCCGCGTCATATAGTAAATGCTTACACTTCTATTAATCCCAAGTCGCACCTCAAATAAATTATCTTCAATCTGCATTATTTCTAACGAGTTATTTTCGTCAAGTTGAAAGTTTACGCTTTTCATATGTTATCACCCAATTAAATTATATACGTTCAAACAAAAATAAACGATCAACAGTATTGTTGACCGCTAAAATTATGACTATCCTAATACATATTCCGCTAATACACTTTGAACTTTATATATGTTTGTTGATTTATTAAAGTTTTTCTGTATCGGTAATTCACTTCCTGAAACCCAAATTTTTAACTCTGCGTCTAGATCAAACGTTCCCGCAGTTTCAACAGAAAAATGAAGAATATTCTTATATGGAATTGAATGATATTGTGTTTTCTTTCCCGTTACTCCTTGTTTATCGATTAAGATAAGTCTTTTATCTGTAAAAATAAAAGTGTCTCTTATAATTTTATATGCATTCTTAATTGTTTCATTAGGCGTTAATAAACCTTTAACTTCTTCCTGTAATTTTTCTAGATTTACTTCACTTGCATTACCGATTATCCCATCAAATAACCCCATCTTAATTCCCCCCTCCAAATGTCCATCCTCAATTTAAAATATGAGATTATTTTTCCATAAATTCAAACGTCACCGTTAAACTCGTTTAAAACTACATAAAAGCTGCAACGTTAATAATGAGTAGGCTTTAGGAACAATCCAACATATAACGGTATTTTCGATTCTTAGATACGCCCCCGAAACGGCTATCGCTAACTGTCTAAAAAGGCGTTAAATAGATTTCGTAAAAACTTTTATTTCATTTTATATACTACAATCACCTTCAATGAAAATAAAAAATACACAGAACAGCACTTTACTAAGTGAAACTCTGTGTATTCTATGTAAATTTACTTATTGCTATTGGAGTTAGTGTGCACCAAAAAGTGTTCCCATATCATCTAAAATAATTTTCGCATCATTATTCAAAAGTGGAAGAACATCTGATCTCTGCAGTAATTCAAAGGAGTTTTTTAACGTTCTTTTTAGCATTGAAATATCAAAATTCGAACAATATTCATTGATTTTATTAATCGTCAATAAATCTGTTCGTGTTAATTGATTCTTAGTTTCCACCTGATTTTCGTTATCTGCTATTACATGCTTAATGAGAACTCGCCCATTTGTATTTAGTAACCGATAATATTTTGATTCGGATAATTTCTTAAGATTAGTTTCAATTAATATTCTTGCTTTAACAAAATCTAAATCATCACATGCTTTGTTTATTTTCGTAATAATTGTTGTCGTATTACCTGTCATTCTAAACCTCCGTTTTACAATTTATATCCAAAAGGCTGTCATGTAGGAGAATGGTTACTAGGATTAGTGTCCTATTTTCTCCTACAGAATTTTATCGACTAATATACTAATCACCTCTGAATATTACTATATATTTTTTCCTATTGCAACATATATCTTTTGTTTCACATAAAGAAAAAAACGAATGACTTTATCGCCATCCGCTGTTTCAGATCTTACATATTTTTTTGCTTTCTAAACCTTTTAAGACAACCGTATATTGCCAATTTTCAACGCTCCACATCCGCTAATACCTCTAGTTCTTTTGACACAAAATTACAGTTTCGCATTTTACTCAAAAAGGACGAGCAATTTCTTCTAATTAATACCTGAGCTTATTATAGTAATCTTTCATTATATATGCTTCACTATTATTAATCCTTCTAAGGATTGCTGCGAATAAGTAGTGGAATAAAATGCATAATTCGCTATTGTCGTTTTTCTCACTGCTTGCCAAAATCACCTCGTCGTTCTGGATAGTTTACAGGCGTTTTATCGGTACTTACCTCGAACTTGCTTCTTTTCTTCGATTGAACGAATATAGGCTCGTACATGCTTTGACTTGATGCTTTTGACGTCATCTATTTCGAAGTTACCCAAAAGATCTAACATACTAAAAAAGGATTAATAGACATAAAAAATACGCCCCCTCAAACAGTCGGCGTAAACTGTCTAAAAAGGCGTTATAAAATAAGCAGTATAATTGCTACAAATATAAGTTCATCGATTATTCTCCGCTAAGCCTGTCGTCTACAAACGCAGTTACATCAGCAATTAACTAGCCATCATATCAATGCGAAACTTGTCCGCAATCATGGCGATGAATTCGCTATTTGTCGGCTTCGATTTTAAATGATGTACTGTATACCCAAACATCGACGAAATCGATTCATAATTGCCACGATTCCATGCGACTTCAATGGCATGACGAATCGCACGTTCAACTCGAGATGGCGTTGTATTGAATTTAGGGGGAATTATCTTGGAATGATATTGTTAAGGTTTTGGAAAAACTAAAATAGGTACTATTCTCAACTTTTCAACAATCCAAACAACACCCTATCACAAATGAATCTAAGGACTTGCGTTTATAATTAATCTTCATATATGCAAGTCTTTTTTTATGCTTCCTCAATCATTCCCCAGTAGCTTAACACAAGACTTTGTAGCTCCCATCAAGCGATCTGTGTCAATGAATTTAGTTATGAAAGGTTCGAGGAGTGTCAAGAAAGGATTTATTAAACATAAAAAAGAAAAGATGACTTTTATAGTCACCTTTTCACTTGGAAGTAGCAATTTAGTTATTGAATATTTGTTCGTACCGGTGGAAGAATGCCACTGTGTGCGCTCTTGCTAGAGAATCATTTGGTTTAAACTCTTCATTTGTTTTAGTAGTTGTTAAACCATTATCACGAAGGAATTTAATAGCTTCTGACTGAGATACAGTCTTACCATAATGCATTGAAGCTAAGATACGAGCGAAGTTACCCCGTGTGATATCCTTACCTGCAATGGCTTGTTTGGATGCTGTGTTTGCACCTAGGACTGGTAGAGAATATTTTGTAGCCAGTTGGTAGTTTACGTCTCCATACCATGAAGTATTAGCTTTCGTTGAAGCTAGTTCTGATGGTTTGAAGTAACGTAATAGGATAGATAACATTTGGTTTTCCGTTAAGTTATTGTACGGTTTAAGTAAGTTTTCGTACTTACCTGTTGAAGGGTTTTTCACGTTTGTGTATCCACTGATGATACCGATGTTGACTGCCCACTTAAAATCCTCAGCCCAGTATTGGTTTGCATTGTAATCAGCAAACTTTGATACATCAACGTTTCCCGTTGTTGGCGGTGTTACTGGAGGTGTTGGCGTTGGTGTTGAAGCTGAGTAGTTTAAATAACTTGATGCTACATACCCCTCTGTCCCGTCACTTCTTTTCACAGGATACCAAACAAAATGGTTTTTCTTCGTTGATACTTCTTCATATACAAAAGGACCCGTAATGGTAACAATTTCGCCTTCACGTAAAGTACCCATAGAAGGACTATCCGTAGTAGGTCTTGTCCTTAATGTTACATTAGTTGGTGCACTAACTTTTTGATTTGTTTCAAAAAAATACTTTGATTTATTTAATGGTAAATCAAAATCATAGTTCATCGCTGAAAATTTAATATTTTCCCTGCTGCTAGAGTCATATTGAAAATGTTCGCGTGAAAAAGGCAGCTCCGTTAAGTCTATTAATTCCGATTTCTCAATAATTTGGAGAATTCTTTCTTGATAGGCATTTGCATTTCTTTCACCAGTTGCTTGGACAATTGGACTATTTACTGGCTTAGTACCGTTATAAGCCATGATAGCGAAGTACCAATGTTCCAGTACATCTCTTTCCCCACCGTTGATGCTAGGTAAATCCTTCCGCTTAAACATAGCATCTAGAGTCTCTACACCAGCTTGAATATTATAGACAATATCGCTTTTTAGTCTATCTTGATTGTAGCCGGCTTGATTTGTAATTTGCATAACGCCAATTCCCTTATCAGCTGTCACAATCGCTTCACCATTCTTATCGAAATGACGCCAATTTCCACTTTCACCTTCCGCTATTGCCTTCACAATTTCAGGAGGAACATCATAAATCAGTGCTGTTTCGGTTAACAAACAGTTCATCGTGGAAAAATCAGGATTTACTTTTGATGCCGAATCATACTCACATGTATTTGCAATATTATTAGCTAATACATTTTTATCTATGTTTATAGATAGAGTGAGGGCACCAATGGCAATAACACTAATCAATGGTTTCAATATCTTTTTCATATGTGATTATTACACTTCCTTTCATATTTTTTAAAGTTAAAAGATTCAGATATATGTTATCATAAACCCAATATTTGAGATAGGGGTAATAGTCAATGTTTCTTCCATTTAACAGTATTGTGTGATAAATGACAGATTTAACATATATTATTTAATTTTAATTCAGTGAAAAGGTTGTAAATAGTGATTGTTGGATTTTTACTTTTTTTGTGAAATAGGTAAGCTTCCTAAAGTCCATTGAAACAAGCCCAAGCCAAAATCTGTCAACTCTTACAGGCTCGTTAAATGGCTCTGTAAGCTTGCTACGATTGTTGTTGTAAGCTGACTCAATTAAGATTGCACTAAAATATACAAAGCGCTGTTTCTTATTTTTTGTATTGCGGAGAAGCAACGCATTGGCTCGTAAATCAATATCAGACGGGACAATGTCTAATAGCTCACCTATCCGAGAACCCGTATCAAAAATCAAACGTGCTACTATCCAATCTCTGTACTGGTCAAACTTTGTCACATCAAACGATTTAAAGAATTGCTTTAGCTGGTTATCCTCTAGCATGACTTTCATTTTCCGTACAGGCTTCACATGCTTAACATTTTTCATTGGATTAGTACGAATCACCTGCTCTTGAGACAAGTAAGAAAAAAACACCTTGAAATTTCGAATAAAGTTCGAAATTGTACTATTCGATATTTTCTTACCAAAATCTTCTCTAGCCTTTGGATTGTTATTTGCTTTGTCATTGACCGTCATTTCATATTTGCCACGTTCTGTTAAACTTCGCATATAACTTCTCAAATGCTCTGCCTTTACATTCGTAGGTGAATCAATTTCAAATTCATCAGACATCCATTTTGCGTATAGCTTTAAGGTTTGTTCATAGGACTTCATTGTTTTTTCAGCTAGCCCTTTTGCCACACAATCAAGCATAAAACAGTCTATTTCAATATCGAAAACAGTCATAAAAAAAAAACACCTCCATGAACGGGAATTCCCCATAAATGAATGTGTTTCATAGTCTAATTCAATTAATTAACATTAGTTATATGAACTAAGTAGTTAGTCGGTATAAATTCAATGAATTCTCTCTAAATAAGTCCTGTAATCCCTTGTGGCTCCAGCCTTAACTAGCCATCATATCAATGCGAATCTTGTCTGCAATCATGGCGATGAATTCGCTATTTGTTGGTTTCGACTTTAAATGATGGACCGTATAACCAAACATCGACGAAATCGATTCATAATTGCCACGATTCCATGCAACTTCTATGGCATGACGAATCGCACGTTCAACTCGTGATGGTGTTGTATTAAACTTTTTAGCGATTTCTGGATATAAAATTTTCGTCACAGAGCCTAATAACTCGATATCTTCGAACACCATCTGAATAGCTTCTCGTAAATAAGAGTAACCTTTAATATGTGCAGGGACGCCGATTTCTTTAATAATGGCTGTGATCGTACTGTCTAATTGATGTTGATTTAATTTTTGAGGTGCTGCTGGTTGTAAAACACTTGTCTTTTTAGGAAGTGTTGCCTTCTGTCCAGCACAATGTAAGATCTTTTGAACCAATTGATCGAATTCAAATGGCTTTAGCATGAAATAGGATGCACCTAAATCTACAGCCTGCTTCATCACATCTTCTTGACCAAAAGCAGTTAACATTATAACTTGAGTTGATGACATTCGTTCATTTTGATACATTGACTCTAAAACAGCTAACCCATCAAGATGTGGCATTATAATATCTAGCAGTAAAATATCTGGTGTGTATTCCTCTAGCATTTGTAAACAAACTTTCCCATTTGATGCAGTTGCAATTATTTCAATTTCAGGATGCCCTTGAAAATACTGCTCCATCGTTTTTAATAACTCACGATTATCATCTGCAATCGCTACTTTAACCTTTGTCATTCCAATTCCTCCTTCTGAACTTGCTTTGAATCCCCAAAGCGTTACCTACCCCTAATGCATTTTTTTGCACACTGTGGAATTTTCGACATTTTTGTTTTAAAAACCTTTTCAATTTCCAAAAATGAGTATGTAGTCCGATACTTTCTTTTTATATCGACAAGTTATGATAAATATCTGCATAGCGTCGAATGCTTATACCATTTATTTTAGTGAAAAAATTGAGATAAAACTACAGTTTTTCTTAAGTATCGCTAATCGCTTCATAAATAAACGAAATACTTGATGAACAACATATTTTCATGAAAGAATGGAGCTACCTTTTGGCAGCTCCTTCTTCTATGATGATTTTTTTAACATTTCCGCTACTGTAATTGCTGCTCCTTTTTTGGGCTCCTCCACAAACATATGTGTAACCGCACCTACAAAACGACCGTCTTGAATGATAGGACTGCCACTCATCCCCTGCAAAATCCCACCTGTTTTTTCAATGAGTTTTTTGTCAGTTACTATAAATTCAAGGCGTTCATTTTCGACCTTTATAATTTCAATTGAAAAAGTTTCCACCTTGCTGCCCTCGATCGCAGTATAGATAACAGCTTTCCCTGTTTTTATATCCTTTTCATGCATAATTTCAATTGCTTTAGGCAAACTTTGTTGATAACCGTCTTCCCAACGGCCGAAAATCCCATAAACTGTATTTTTATCTATACTCCCTAATCGATCTTGATGTTTTTCAATGGAGGAAATTTTATAGCCAGGTTGGCCAGGTATGCTTTTACGAATTTGTTGAATCGAAGCTAAAAAAATGGAGCCAGCATGGAAAATAGGGGCTTCTTGTAAGGTTGAATCAACAATTTGGTGGCCTAATGCTCCGTAATTTTTTGTCTCTGGATCAATGAATGTCAATGTTCCTACTCCATCTGTTTCATCTTTTAAAAAGGAAATAACATGTGCTGCTTCTTGTTCCTGTAACTCAAGTGTCACTTCTTTTCCTTCATTTTTTATCGTCCATTTCTGTTGTCCTTGCCGAGCAACAGCTTGTTTGGCATCTGCAAGCGTTTTTACAGTAATATCATTTATTTTTTCAATAACAGCGCCTCCTTTCATCCATTGATTGGAAGCTAATAGCACATCATGCGCTACAAATACATGCGATAACTGAAGTTGAATTCCAATGGCTTCACCCATCGGAATAAGCTTTTTCGCGGCAAAAGCCTTTACCGGCATAAATAATAAAACAATGAGCATAGGCAAAATGACAAATTGACGCCAACGACGATACATACGACACCTCCTTTTTATTTTTGTCTTTTTACTATGTGTTGTTGTGGCATTCTTATAAGCGGTAAATATTTGTGCAAAAAGAAAAAACCCAGAAACATCGAACTGTTTCTGGATTCTTTGCTATCTCATTTGTTTTTTTCGCTCATTAGCCATTTTTAGAAGCTCTGTTGCATGCTGCAATGTTAAATCTGTAATTTCCGCTCCAGACATCATGCGACTGACTTCTTCAATACGAGCATCTGTATCTATTTCAAGCAATGACGTAAAAGTTCGATCATGCTCGACTTCTTTTTTTATAAAATAATGATGATCGGCCATCGCAGCCACTTGTGGTAAATGCGAAATACATAAAACTTGAGAGTTAATGGATACCGCTGCTATTTTTTCTGCGATTGCTTGAGCCACACGACCACTTACACCTGTATCTACCTCATCAAAAATAATTGATGTTACGCCGTTAGAAGAAGAGAAAATCGTTTTAAGCGCAAGCATCATACGCGATAATTCTCCACCAGAAGCAATTTTCGGTAAAGATTTCGGTGGCTCACCCACATTCGTAGAAATATAAAAAATTACTTGGTCTTTACCATTCGCATCAAAGTAAGGCAATTCATCAAAATTTACAATAAATTTAGCTTTTTCCATATGTAATTCACGTAGTTCGGCCATAATAGCCTCACTTAAATCATGAGCAGCTGCTTTTCGTACAGTATTTAGTTCTGCAGCAAGTTCGTGAAGGACTGCTTCCATTTCCAGTACTTTTCGTTCTTTTACTTGCAAAATTTCGTCTCGATTTAAAAGTTCATTTAGCTCAGTTTTAATTTTATCGTAATACGCTAAAATTTCTTCAACTGTTGAGCCATATTTGCGCTTCAAATTTTGTAATAATGCTAAACGTTGCTCAACCTCATTTAAACGAGCTGGATCAAATTCTAATTCGTCCAAGACATTTTTAACCTGGTAAGCAGCATCCTGTAACGCATAAAATGCAGTGGTGACAGAATCTGATGCCTCTTTAAATTGCTCGTCAACAGTCGCAGCATCCTCTAAGGCACCCATTGCATTGCCAATCCAATCAAGGCCTTTTGATTCACCTTGAATAGCTTCATATGCTGCACTGGATCGTTCGAAAATCTTATTGAAATTCATAAGACGGCGGCGTTCATCAAGAAGCTCATCTTCCTCGCCAAGCTTTAAATTAGCATCTTCCAGCTCTTTCATTTGGAATTGATACAAATCGATACGTTGCGCCATTAACTGTTCATCTATAGAAATTGAAGCTAATTCTTTTTTTAGTGAACGATATTCGTCATATTGGGAACTGTACAAATCTTGAATTGGTGTAAGTTGTTCCTCTGCGAAATGATCAAGTAGATTGATATGCTGTTTCTCATCCATAAGTTCTTGATTTTCATGCTGTCCATGAATATCGATAAGGCTAGACCCAATATCACGTAGTACAGATAATGGCACAAGTTTACCGTTTACTCGACAAACACTTTTTCCAGAATCATTTAAATCACGGCGCAAAATAATGGTATCTTCTTCAATTTCAATACCT
This sequence comes from Lysinibacillus sp. NPDC094177, assembly GCF_050279145.1. Taxonomy (NCBI): domain Bacteria; kingdom Bacillati; phylum Bacillota; class Bacilli; order Caryophanales; family Bacillaceae; genus Lysinibacillus; species Lysinibacillus sp. NPDC094177. Next base: position 263,524 of record NZ_JBNNTW010000001.1, read on the forward strand.
GCCTCTTCAAGTTTCTTATGAACAGGATGCCCAAAACTTGAAATTTGAAATAAACCGCCTAATTCAGCTTTTTTAGCTCCATGACGAATAAATTCGGAATTCCCTCGGCCACCAGCAAGTAAATGCACTGCATCGATAATAATTGATTTCCCTGCACCTGTTTCACCTGTTAAAACAGTTAAACCATCTGAAAAACTCACTGTTAAATCCTCAATGATGGCAAAGTTTCGAATACTAAGCTCTCTTAACACAAAATGTCACCTCTGTATCAAATTACCCTGCTATTTTATAGCATATCTAATAAGCGATTTTTTGTATTTTCACGCTCATCTTCGTTACGACAAATAATTAAAATAGTATCGTCTCCGGAAATAGTACCTAAAATTTCTGGCCAATCTAAATGGTCAAGTAGTGACGCAATAGCATTGGCGTTACCTGGAAGAGCCTTCATTACTAAAAAGTGTGATGCACCGTCAATACTGACAAAAGCATCAGCTAACGCACGGTGTAATTTTTGTATAGGATTGAAACGTTGGTCTGCGGGCAAGCTATATTTATAGCGGCCATCCTGTAAAGGTACTTTGACAAGATGAAGTTCTTTAATATCTCGTGATACGGTTGCTTGTGTCACATTATAGCCTGCATCTTTTAAAAAATCGACTAAATCATCTTGTGTTTCAATTTCATGATTGGCAATAATATCCCGAATTCTTATATGCCTTTGTCCTTTGTTCATATCGGTCACCTCTTATAAATAGTTGGATATTTGTATATTTACACTACCATTTTAAACATAAAAGCACAAGAAAAAACACGGCTCTATAGACGAGCACGTGTTATTTTAGTGCACTATGGGCTTCTTCAACGAGTGCATTAAAAGCTGTATATGCAGGAATTTCTTCATTACCAATAGGATTCACTAAATGGAATAAAAATTCAATATTTCCCTCGCCTCCTGTAATTGGAGAAAAAGAAGCATCCTTAACAACAAAACCAACCTCTGTTGCCATTGCAGCTGTTTTTTCTAAAACTTCTAAATGTACTTTTTTATCTCGAACAATGCCTTTTTTACCGACATTTTCTTTCCCAGCTTCAAACTGAGGTTTCACCAATGCCATTACATTGCCACCAGGCATTAATAATGTTTTTAAGACAGGTAAAATAAGCGATAATGAAATAAAGCTGACATCAATCGTTGCAAATTCTGGTAAGCCCTCTGTTAAATCTACCGCTGTCGTATAACGGAAATTTGTTTTTTCCATTACGGTTACACGTTCATCAGAACGGATTTTCCATGCTAGTTGGTTAGAACCAACATCCAGTGCATAGCAATGTCTTGCACCATTCTGTAATGCACAATCAGTAAATCCTCCTGTAGAGGAGCCAATATCGAGCATTAGCTTCCCCTCTACAGACATATCAAAAATTTGTAGCGCTTTTTCAAGCTTCAAGCCGCCACGACTAACATATTTTAAATCAGAGCCTTTTACTTGTAGTGGTGCATCTATAGCGATTTTTTCCCCCGCCTTATCAATACGAGTTTCATTAGAAAATACAAGCCCTGCCATAATAGAGCGCTTTGCTTTTTCTCGTGTTTCACATAGCCCACGCTCTACTAGTAAAATGTCTACACGTTCTTTCGGATGTTTTGTCATTATTTATTCAAACCTACTTGCTGTTTTTGTTGAAGTAACACATGCATACGTGCCACTGTATCCTCAGCCGACATATGGATTTCATCGAGAAGCTGATCTACATTTCCATGCTCAATAAAATGATCAGGGATACCCATACGATCGATTATTGCAGTTAAATAGCCATGGTCATGGGCAAATTCTAATACTCCGCTACCAAAACCACCTTGTAGAACTGCCTCTTCAATTGTCAATATTGGTTTACGGCTTGATAATATACGGTGAAGCATTTCTTCATCCATTGGTTTAATGAAACGAGCATTAACTACTTCTATCTCTACACCTTGCTGTGCTAAAATAGTCGCTGCTTCCATTGCCATAGGGATCGTCGTACCAAAGGTTAAAATCGTTGCATCCTTACCTTCACGTAACACTTCCCAGCTTCCAATTGGTAACGTCATAAGCTCATCATCTAACGGAACGCCTATACCATTACCTCGTGGATAACGTAACGCAATTGGACCGCCATCATAGTCAATGGCTGTTTTCACCATATGCTGACCTTCATTTTCATCTTTTGGCATCATAATTGTCATATTTGGTATATGACGAAGGAATGCAATATCAAATACGCCTTGATGCGTTTCACCGTCTGCACCAACTAAGCCTGCACGGTCAATGCCAATAAAGACATTTAGGTTTGGACGTGCGATATCATGTAATACTTGGTCATATGCACGTTGAAGGAATGTTGAGTAAATGGCTAAAAACGGCTTCATTTTTTGTGTTGCTAGACCTGCTGCCATCGTTGCAGCATGTTGTTCAGCGATCCCCACATCGAAGAAACGTTCTGGGAAATCCTTTTGGATACCTTGTAACTTCGAGCCAACTGGCATTGCAGGAGTAATTGTGACCACTCGTTTATCCTCATGGGCAATTTTGCGAACTGTCTCAGCAATCAAACTACTCCAAGCTGGGCCTTTCGTCTCTGACTTAACAAAGGCACCGTTTTCAATTTTATAAGGTCCTGTCCCGTGCCAATTACCAATTGTATCATCTTCAGCAGGTTTATAACCTTTGCCTTTTTTCGTAATGACATGAACGAGCACTGGGCCTTTTACTTTTTTAGCTTGTGATAATGTTGTTTCAAGAGCGTCGAAATCATGTCCATCAATCGGACCTAGATATTTAAATCCTAGCTCCTCAAAGAACACACCTGATACCACTAAATATTTTAAGCTATCCTTTAGGCGCTCAGCAGTTGAAGCAAGCTTACCACCTAATACTGGAATCTTATTAATGAGCGATTCCAATTCTTCTTTTGCTTTTGAATATTCCTTGGCTGTACGAAGACGTCCTAGTACATTGTGTAACGCTCCGACGTTTGGAGCGATTGACATTTCATTATCGTTTAAAATGACAATCATATTTGTTTTAGCATGGCCGATATGGTTTAATGCCTCCAGCGCCATACCGCCAGTTAAAGCTCCGTCTCCAATAATTGGTATCACGAAGTTCTTTTCTTTTTTGATATCACGTGCTGCTGCCATACCCATGGCTCCTGACAAAGATGTCGAGCTGTGACCTGTCTCCCACTCATCATGTTCACTCTCCACGCGCTTTGGAAAACCACAAAGCCCATTGAACTGACGTAATGTGTCAAATTGACTCGCACGACCTGTCAAAATTTTGTGCACGTAAGCTTGGTGGCCAACATCCCATAAAAACTTATCTTGTGGACTGTCAAACATTTTATGGAGCATAATCGTTAGCTCCACAACACCTAGGTTCGGTCCGATATGACCACCTGTGACAGAACATTTTTCGATTAAGAAGGTACGAATTTCTTTTGCAAGTCGCTCAAGACCCTTCTTATCTAAGCTTTTTAAAAAGGCTGGACTAGTTATCTTATTTAAATCCACCTTTCTCACACACCTTTTCAATAAATTATTCACCGTAATCGTGTTTCCACTATTATAACAGTGTTATTAATATGCTAAAAGTACGAACACTTTATTGTTTGCACATCGGCAAACGCCCTCACCTATTCTAGCATATTCTGTGCCTTTAACGCCTTGTTTTTCTCCTAGTTTTTACGATGAACAATATAGGCTGCAAACTCACGCAATAAGCTGGTATCTACTTGCAATTTATCTAGTGCGTTAATGGCATGCTGATAATGCTCAGCAAGCTTTTCTTTTGCCCCATCTAAAGATAACAGAGCTGGATATGTGCTTTTATCACTTGCTACATCTTTACCTGCAGTTTTACCTAGTTCTTCTGTTGTTCCTACAATATCTAAAATATCGTCTTGAATTTGGAATGCTAGGCCGATATGATGCGCATATTCCTTTAAAGTTGCACGTTCTTCTTGCGTTACATCAGCTAACACTGCTCCTGCTTCAATACTAAATCGTAATAATGCGCCCGTTTTATTAACATGGACATGCTCAAGCTCAGCTAAGTTTAACTGACGCTTTTCACCTTCCATATCGAGTACTTGACCCCCGACCATACCTTCAGCACCAGCTGCTTCACTTAACAAATTGACAAGTTCAATACGTTTTTCCGCTGAAACATCCATGCGTGCTAAAATGCCAAACGCGAGTGTATTCAATGCATCGCCTGCAAGTGTCGCTAATGCCTCACCATAAACTTTATGATTTGTTGGCTTACCTCTACGGAAATCATCATTATCCATACTTGGTAAGTCATCATGAATTAACGAATACGTATGGATCATTTCAATGACTGATCCTACAGTTAAACCATATTTTAAATTTTTATTGTATAGTTCAAGAACGGCCAATACGAAAAGAGGACGAATACGTTTACCTCCAGCTTTTAATGAATAAAGCATTGATTCTTTTAAATTGGCTGGTGCATCAATTTTCTCGACAAGTGCAAACATTTCAGCCTCAACTTGTGGTATGTTGCTTTCAATAAAATGTTTTAATTGCTCATTCATTCCTTAGTTCTCTCCCTTTAGTGGATCAAATGCTGTAGTCTCACCCGTCTCTTGGACAATAGAAATTAACTGCTCCTCAGCATGTTGCAGCTTGCTATGGCAAAATTGTGAAAGTTCCATTCCTTGTTTATATAAATCAATCGCATTTTCTAGCGGCACATCACCTTGCTCTAGCTGACGGACAATTTCCTCTAGAGCCGTCATTGCTTCTGCGAAAGTTTGTTGTTTTTCTGCCACAATTATTCCCCCTCATTTTTAGGCAAGATCTTGACCACATCAGCAATAACCTTTCCATCATGGAAGGAAAGTGTTAACTGATCATGCGGCTTTACATCAGCTGCTGATTTTAACATTTGATTATCTCTATGAGCTACCGTAAAGCCCCTTGTTAAAATGGCAAGCGGATTCAATGCTTCTAAAGTTCTGACATTTGCCTCAAATTGCTGTTTTTGCTTCATCACATAATGCGTTGCAGCACGAGTTAATTGTTGGACGTGTGTTTCTAGCTCTCGTTGATGGAAAGCTAATGCCTTTTTCGGCGAGTGCTGCTCTACCGCACTATGTAATTGTTGAAATTGCGCTCTTTTCTTCATCAAATCAACTTGCATTGCTTTTTGTAAACCTATCTCAAGTTGTGCAAGCTTCTCAGTAAATGGTCGATATAGGCGTTCTGGCATTGACAACGGATAAGATTGTTGGAGCTTATTTAGACGCTGCCGTTCTGCCATAAGTTGCGCTCTTACGATTTGATGGAGCTGCGATTTTTGTGTAAGCACCCGCTGAAATAAATCCTGTTGATCAGGTACAGCCATTTCAGCAGCTGCTGTTGGTGTCGGCGCGCGCAAATCAGCTACATAATCCGCTATCGTCGTATCGGTTTCATGACCTACTGCACTAATAATAGGGATGCGGCTTTCAAAAATCGCTCGTGCGACAACTTCCTCATTAAATGCCCATAAATCCTCAATCGATCCACCGCCTCGTCCAACAATCAGTACATCGCAACTCGCATCGATATTTGCTCGCTCAATATTGTGAACAATGTTTGGTGCTGCTTGTGCTCCTTGCACAAGGGTTGGATAAATAAAAATTTCAGCAAGTGGATAGCGTCTCTTTAATGTTGTACAGATATCCCGAATGGCTGCACCTGTCGTCGACGTTAAAACACCAATTTTTTCTGGAAACCTCGGAATCGGTTGTTTCCACTCAGGTTTAAAAAGCCCTTCTTTTTGTAACTGCTCTTTCAGCTGGTTAAAGGCAACAAACAAACTACCAATTCCATCTGGTTGCATTTCCTGTACATATAATTGATATGTACCGTAGCCTTCGTAAACGTTTACATCTCCACGGATAAATACTTGCATACCTTCCTTAGGTTCAAACGCTAATTTTGTAGCTGCTGTTTTAAACATGGTGGCCGCAATCCGTGCTCCATCATCCTTTAATGTAAAGTAAATATGACCTGATTGATGAATCTTGACATTGGATAGCTCTCCCTTTACATAGACTTCACGTAAATGCGGATCAGCATCAAATTTTCGTTTAATATATTTTGTTAATGCTTTTACAGTTAAATAAGAAGCAGATGACATTTTTCCGGCTCCTTTACTAAAATCAAGTTTTTCACAAAACTACACCTATCATAACATTTTTTATTGCAAATGACGTGCCAAAATGCAGTTTCGGTAGAAAAAACGACTGTCTTTCATATTATTGAAAACCTTACTATAACATTTCTATAGTATTGTTACCTGAATAAAGCTTCTTTAAAATGATACTGCTTATGCAAATTAATTGTTTAAAATTTTCGATAATTAATCGAAAATAAAATAAAGAATCACAAAGCTATGAGATTTTCATGTTATTTTTAACTAGGGGATATATTAAATAAAGTATGGCTTTCAATGCAAAGCGAGGGGTTGATTTCCGTTCCGATTGGGCGCTTTGTTGCTGCCGCTACGTTAGCACTATGCTTTCGCACAGAGCAAAGCTTCCTGGGGGCGTCCGATGAGCCGCTTCACTCGCTTTGCTCGCTCCAGGGTCTCATCTGTGACGCTAATCCCCAAGGAGTCGCCCAGTCTCCACTCCAATCAACCATATCTCTTAATATTTATCTTTAGGTCGTCACTCTAATTTAGAACTTCTACCATTTCGTTTTTCAACAACAAGTAAACCTCACAACTAATTATAGTTATGAGGCTTTTTAAATTAATAAAATATTAATAAGAGAGTACCTACAAGAAAGCAATAATATGTAAAGTAGCTAAGCTTGCCACTTTTCATGATTCCCATAAACCAACGCATTGCAAAATAAGTCATAAATAAGGTCACAATAAATGTCGACGTGTAAGGAATTACCAATGCATTTTTATTTGGCTCATTTAAAAAATCTGAAATTCCTAGGACAACCCCACCAAGACTTACAGGAATATAAAGCATGAAGGAAAATCGCAAAGCAGTTTCCTGCTTCATACCAACTGCAATGGCTGAAATAATGGTCGCTCCTGAACGGCTAATGCCAGGTGTTAAAGCTACAGCTTGACCAAGACCCACGATAATGGCATCTTTTGCAGTCAAATCCGCATCCTTTTTCGTACCACGCATATTACGGATTAGCCATAGGGCAATACCTGTCACAAATAGCATAAGTGCTATCGTAGTCATACTAACATTATCCGCAATAACATCCCTTAATAAAACACCTAAAACTACTGCTGGGATAGAACCAATCACAATGAAAACGGCAAAACGGAAATCAGCTTTATAACGATTCTTTCCTGTTTTGAGATACAGGAAAAAGTTTGTAATGAGTCGGACAATATCCTCACGATAAATATAGATAATAGCTAGTAAAGAAGCTGTGTTCGTTAAAATAGCAAAAGTAAAACCTTGCTCACCAAGACCAAGAATTTCGCTAGCAATCATAACATGTCCGCTCGATGATACAGGAATTGGCTCAGTAAATCCTTGTACAAGACCGATAATGATATGTTTGATTATAAGTATTAAATCTATGTTTTCCATAAAAACCTCCCTATTAATATGTATGACCCAAACGTTACATTAGACGTTGAAGGCAATGGGAAAATTTATAAAGAATACCTATAAAGTAAAATAATGCAAAAAAAGCTACCTCAATAAAAATATTGAGGTAGCTTTTTTGCAAACTAAAGAGTCATTCAAAATTATAACTTAACTGTATGTGCAAGCTTATTTTCTGCTGCTTGAACTGTATTGAATAGTAACATAGTAATTGTCATTGGTCCCACACCGCCTGGTACAGGTGTAATATGAGACGCAATACCATCGACCTCACTAAAGTTTACGTCACCGCAAAGCTTGTTGTTTTCATCACGATTAATTCCAACATCTATAACAACTGCGCCTTCTTTAACGTGCTCCTTCGTAATAAAGTTTGCACGTCCAACTGCCGCAATTAATATATCTGCTTGTTTAGTGAATGAAGGTAAATTTGGTGTTTTGGAATGCGTGTATGTAACGGTTGCATCTTTTTGTAGTAGAAGTTGTCCCATTGGTTTCCCAACGATATGACTACGTCCGACGATGACCGCATGCTTTCCTGCTATTTCAATTCCTGAATATTCAAGAAGCTTCATTACGCCAAACGGTGTACAAGGCAAAAATGTTTCTTGGCCAAGCATCATTTTCCCAACACTTACTGGTGAGAAGCCATCAACGTCTTTTTCCACAGCAATTGTGGCAATAACAGTATCCTCATCAATATGTTTTGGGAGTGGTAATTGTACTAAAATACCATGAATATCTTCACGATTATTTAATAATTCAATTTGTGCTAACAATGCTTCCTGTGTAGTTTCTTCTGGTAGTTTAATTAGCTCAGAAAACATACCAATGGCTTCACAAGATTTTTGCTTATTTCTCACATATGTAGCTGAGGCTTGGTTGTCTCCTACTAAAACAACCGCTAAGCCTGGTGTTAATCCTTGCTCTTTTAAACGCGTTACTCGCTCTGCTACTGAATTACGAATTTCTTGACCAATTTCTTTACCATTAATAATTGCACTTGACATAGACCTTAGTTACTCCTTCCAATTCAACACATGTTATTGTTCTGTAAATTTAGAAAGTACGCCATTAACAAATTTCGACGAACCATCGTCGCCAAATGTTTTGCATAACTCGATTGCTTCATTAAGTACTACTCTTTTTGGTGTTTCTGGCATGTATAATATCTCGTATACAGCTAGACGTAAAACCGTTCTTTCAATTTTGGGTAAACGGGCAAGTGACCACTTTTCAAGATGCTGCTCTAAAGTAGCATCGATTTCCTCTAAATGTTCAACTGTTCCAGTAACAATCTTTTCGTAGAAAACATTTGTTGGTTGGCCTTTAATATGACCCATTGCTTCTTCTACTGTAAGATCGGTATTGTCTAGCTGAAACAAAACTTGCAACGCTTTTTCGCGTGCTTCATGTCGTTTCATGTAAAGCTCTCCTTCTTAAGTGGCATTAAGGTTTATAATAGCATAAATTCGCACGAGAAACACGAATTCAAGCAAGTTTCAATAATCTGATACCTTTTTCAAGCAACTTTTTGCTTATTGTAACACCCTTCAATCAACTTTATGAAATGAAATGTAGAAAAATAAAAACCCTTCATTATTGGTTAAATAACAAGAATGTTATAATATAGGAAATTAAATTTCATCTTTTGAGGTGTTTATTATGCATTATGAAGTTAATGCACGAGCTGTAAAAGAACATTCAATTTATATGAAGGTGAGGAACAATATAAGCAATTCAAAGAACGTAAATCCCGCCTATTTTACTGGAAGAATTGAAATATAAAATTCGTTTCAATGTGATACGAAACTACAAAGTGATACGAAACTACAAAAACATATTGATTCGGAGCATGCAAAGAAATCTATTGTTCACTTTCTCTCCTACCTTAACAATTGTTGTGCCATCTTGTATAACTACGAACTATTACTTCCAAACTTATAAAACACTGAAAAAATTAAAACAAATCTTTTGACCCTATAGTTACTATAGGGTTTATTGTAATACATGGAAATATTTTAGTAGATTTAGATTTATGTATCGTTAAAGACTGAAGGAGAACAAAATGAATAAGAAACAAATTTTAACTTTAAGTATTTTATTATCGAATTTATTCATTGCCTTTTTAGGTATTGGTTTAGTTATACCTGTGCTACCAACAATCATGAATGAGCTGAAAATTTCAGGCTCTGTCGTTGGTTATATGGTGGCGGCATTTGCTATTACACAGCTAATTGTCTCACCGATTGCCGGTAAAATGACGGATAATATCGGCCGAAAAATTATGATTATTGTGGGTCTTTTTGTATTCGGGCTTTCAGAGCTATTATTCGGGCTTGGACGCACAGTTGAAATACTCTTTATCTCACGTATGCTAGGTGGTGTAAGTGCTGCCTTCATCATGCCGGCGGTTACTGCATATATCGCTGATATTACAACATTGTCACAACGCCCAAAGGCACTGGGCTATATGAGTGCAGCGATTAGTACTGGTTTTATTATCGGACCTGGTATCGGTGGATTTTTGGCAGAATTCGGAACACGTATACCATTTTACGCTGCTGGTATCCTTGGATTCGTAGCAGCTATCTTGTCATTTATTTTGTTAAAAGAACCGACACGCGCTTCAAATAATGAAGAGTCTTCACCATCAATTGTAGGCAGTGTGAAGCGTATTTTTAGCCCACTATACCTTATTCCATTCGTCCTTATTTTCGTACTATCATTTGGTTTAGCTGCATTTGAATCGTTATTTAGCCTATTCGTGGATCATAAATTCGCATTTACGCCTTCAGATATCGCGATCATTATTACGGGAAGTGGAGTAGTCGGTGCCCTTGCACAGCTAGTGTTATTTGATGGGCTAACAAAGAAAATGGGCGAAATTAATCTTATCCGCTATTCACTCATCCTATCTGCTGTTTTAACATTTGCTATGACAATTGTTAGCCATTATTTCGCAATATTATTTGTTACATTCTTTATTTTCGTTGGCTTCGATTTAATACGTCCTGCTGTTACCTCTTATTTATCAAAAATTGCTGGTAATGAACAAGGGTTCGTCGGAGGCATGAACTCCATGTTTACAAGTCTTGGTAATATATTTGGTCCTATTTTAGGTGGGGTATTGTTCGATATAAATTTGAACTATCCATATTACTTTGCGACAATTGTTTTAACAATCGGCGTAATACTTGCATTGTTCTGGAGAAAGCCAAAACATATTGAAATATAATAAAGTAGCGATACTATTCACTGCTGATCAATTTCCGTTAACAACGTTAAAAAGAAGGATTGCCCTATCGGCAACCCTTCTTTTTATTCTTGTACAGCTACTTCTTCTTTTTCAAAGTGAATACCTGTAATGTGAACATTCACTTCAGCTGTTTCAAGTGCTGTCATATTAAAAATCGCTTGGCGAATTTGAGTTTGTACTTCCTTCGCCACTTTTGGGATTGTATAACCGTATTTTACAGAGCAAAATACATCAATGGCAATCTCACCAGTTTCAGTAACACCCGATTTAATGCCCTTATTGTGAACTTTTTTACCGAAGCGTTCTACTACGCCTGTAGCAATATTACCACGAGTTGCAGCGACCCCTTCTACCTCGTTCACTGCGATCCCAGCAACAACCTCGATTACTTCCGCTGCTACTTCAATTTTCCCAAGTTCTTCTTTTCCAGAAGGCGTTGGTTGTACGAAAGATTGTCCTACTTTCTCTGCCATACAAATATCATCCTTTCCCTTACACATCACAAACAAATGCTTTACTTACGCTTATTATACTATAAAAAGGAAAGTTTGGCTTCGTAAAGTAGCTTTAATTTATTCGGGACAGGTTTATGTCGATAAATTAATAAAGTTGGTCGATAAAATTAAAAAGTTGGTATATAAATCCGAAATTTTATTCGATAAATTAACGAAACTTATCGATAAAATCAAATTCTCTCTCGATTAACATAAAAAGCGGAGAAATCTTTATAGATTTCCCCGCTATATTCAATTACTTACTTGTCCCTAAAACATCATTCTCTTCTAGGAACTTCGTATTGAATTGTGCTAAAGACGTCATTGTTATGTTGTTCCATACATATATCTAAAGTTTACATATTTTCAACAAAGGCTAGTAGCATTGCCTCCTCATCAAGAAACCATTTTTTCTTTAATTGCGGAGAATGATAAGGATTATCGCTATGGAAATATGGTTGTGAAATAATGCTTTTAGCAACTGGAGCCATATAAATTTTATTGAGGATTTCTAGTGGCGCCGGATATTCAAAGTATAATTTTAATATAGGTTGTGGATTTTCAATTCTCCATTTTGCAAATCCTTGAGAAAAGTTCTTATGTTCCGGCATTTTTATCTGTTGAAATATTTCCGCTGGCAATAAGTTTTGTGCCAAACAATAAAGACCATGTGCAGGCACACATAGTTGTTTCATTGCTTTACTGAAATCTGCACGCATGTATCCTGAACACAAATTTTGTAAATGTTCTCCCATTGCCTCGACATCTTCTTTGTATAAAGCAAGAAGAAATGCAGCTCCCGAACGCTCCCATTGAGGTTTCTTTGTGCCAATAAATTTTTCGGCAGCAGAGAGCGCTTTTTGCAACAGTAATTCATCTCTATACCACATCGCCCTCAAGAGATTGCTTATCACAATATAAAACGGGTAACCATTTTTAGTTAAACCTAGTTCGGACGGAAGAATGCGCTCCATTGTTTCGTTATCCCCACAAGCGAATGCCTCTAAAATATGTAAAGTGTTTTGACAATGGTCATATCCTCCATCGCATCCCGGAAGTAATTGATAACGCATTTGCTGGAAAATTAAATTATTCCACTTTTGCCAGTCTTGATGTAAAAAGCACTCTTCTAACCATATATCGTAGTTGGTTTTTAACAGTCCAAATGACATTGATTTTGTAATTTGCGTTAATAATTCATTATCTTGTGCAGGTCCCTCTTTCGTATTATTTACAATCTTCTCATAATTTAATTTGAATTGCTCTATGTATTGACTTTTATCCTTATCCATTATGATTCACAACCCCATCTTTTTGTTTTTCCATTTCAAGAATCACAAATTTTTCTCTATTTTTACCATTTCAGCTTATTATCTACTTAAGATTTACCACATGTCAACATCATAACTTTCTCACCCAATCAACTATTCCCTCTATTAGGTAGAGCGCCTCACCTCTAACCCCTTATGCATTGACGTCAACTTTATATCCGTGACAGATTCTTCATACACCCCGATCATTTTCTGCGCTACTCGAATTGGCGTACTTAGTCAACTTGCGATTTAAAACCGTTTTTAGCCACGTTTATTAATGCGAACAAAAGGTAAGTATCTCTTTTCAAGAACACATCATACAATTAACAGAAATGAAAGTGTATTGAAGGGAGTCATACCGTAATGTGGCGGATAAAATTTATGATTCAACAATTCTTCAAAGAGCCTTTGTGGTTTAAAATACTAATTTCTTCAACTTTACTTATTTCAATTATTTTTAGCAGTTCATTTATTTCAAATAATGTTTATTATCAAAGCTGTTCCAAATTAGCCGCGGCAATCTTTTTTTGTGCATATGCTATTAAATTTAGGCGAAGTCTTGTAACCTCAATCATCTTATTCGCCTCAACAGTTATATGTATTTTTCTATCCATCCTTGCAATATATAAGTGATTGACCTTTTGCACAGAATTATTAAAAATAACGGTCCTCACGCTGCATTATGAAATCCGTTATATGTTGTTAAAATCGAATACTTAATAGGAAATACGAGGTAAAATCATTTAGGAAATTTTGCAGAAATGTGCGATATAAGACATGTAGCACTCCGCGAATTAAATAACGGCAAGAGTAGAAATATCAATTTCGTACACATCGAGAGGATCTCAGAGACTTAGGGGATTGGTTATATTACAGAATTAATCGATTTTGTAGAAATAGACGAAGAAAAAGCACTCTAGTATCAAAGCTAGGGCGTTGTCTTTTTTAAGTACATAAGGTTTCATACTCAGAGTGAATATGATTTCGGCTGTTTACTCAAATAAAGAAGATATTACGAATTAATTTGTACTTCGCACATTAAAGCATGTGTATTTCCTTCAGTATCTTTAAAGAAAGCCATCCACGTTTCTATGTTTTCCATTTTCGCAACGACATGTGGCTGGTCGATAAAGGAAACTCCTTTTTCAAGCAATTTTTCGAAGGTTTTTTTTATGTCTTCGACCTGAAAATAAATAACTGAACTTGAATTTGCAAATTCATTTTTTTCAGGAAGTGAAAGAAGAAGTCGTTGCCCATTACATTCAAAAAATGCCATACTCTCTGTACTAAAAAGAAGGGGTAACCCTAATACTTCTTTATAAAATTCAATTGCATTTTCTACATTTTTTATTGGCACTCCGATTTGTCCAATTCTTTGAATTTCATTAGTTTCCATTATTATTCCTCCATTCATTTCATCTTACTTTTGAACACCTGATTTTTAAGTCTGATAGAAAGAACCACTATTCTATCTATTCTATTTACTCAGAACATTCCCCTTCTTCTTCAAATAACTCTCTCCATCCACTCATCCTATTGTTAAGTTTTCTCAACCACTCCTACAGTACCACGCATGGCTCTATAGCAACTATTAGAATACCTTTGTAAATGATTTCCCCTGCTCCACTATCAACGCTCACAGGCTCGTTAAATACTTCTATGTGCTTGCTATTGTTGTTGTAATCTAACTCAAACTTAAAATGGTTTAGACCTAATCGTCTCGTCCTACTGTAACGAGCAATCTTATTCACTTCCATTCACCATTCCTCTACCACGCAACAATTTAGAACGAAGTTAATATTCTGTTTTTTCGGTAAATATAATAAATTAATGTAATTAGAGAGGGTGACACTATGAGAAGTAAGATAATTATAGGCATCTCTTTGCTATTTTTAATCACAATTGTTGGTTGTAAAAATGTAAATACTGATAAAACCTTAGAAGCCAGTCCATTATTTGCATTGCCTGTTACCTTCGGCAATGGAGTAGAAGGTGACTATTTATTGATTGGGAAAGAAGGTAAAGTTGGCTTTTTAGTTGGTTCGGGTAAGAGAGGAGAAGCAACAACCATGCCCATCATAGCCAATCAAGTAAATAAGTATATGTGGCATTTTTGGGGAAAAGAGAATGATATTAGTGGCAATTTCAAAGTAGTTGGGATTAACGAAGACGGTGAAGAGCATCCGATATTAGTAGTCGCCAACAACAAAGTATGGGAATATCCTAAACTGAATATTAGTCCAATCAATGGTGCTGATTCACACACACCATCGCAAATGGTCTTCCCAAATATATTTTAACGAAGTATTTTTTGATGAAATAGTTGTAAACGTTATAAATAATTAGGTAAATAATTTCTAAATTTTCATGGATTCATTTCCAAAACAATAACTAATTCTCAAAATAGCCTTCAAGATATGACTTGCTTGTATGATTGATTTCCATCATATATGCAAGTCCTTTTGTTATGCATCCAAAATCACTCTTACAGCTTCACACAAAGCTATGTAGCACCAATCAGACAACCATTGTAAGTGATTTCCCTGCTCCACTATCAATACTCACAGGTTCGTTAAACGGCTCTAGTTCAGCATATCGACTTTCAACGCTTTCTGATGGCACTTAGAAGTCATAAATCAAGTGACTGTTTTCTATATAAGCCTGCTCTCTCCTAAGCTCGCAAGCCAACCAAATATAGACTCCAATTTAATGTCATCTACGTATTCAATTTTCATTGCATCTACTAAACGTTTAAAAGTATAAATATATTCGCTGATTGTTGCCTTGCGAACGCCCGACAGACGCATTTGCTCTTTCACAATTAACAAAGCACTATTAATTTCTACACCTTTCTTACCCTCATGTAATTCAGCAACATCGATCATTAGCTTTGATGGAGTAATCAGTATTGTATCTTCCTCTTTAAACGTACCCTCAAAACTTGGTAGCTGTATAGCTTCTGTCACATCTTCTAAATCAAAAATCCCTGTACGCTGACCTTTTCTAGCCAAATAAAAAACCTCCTAACAATTGAATGTTAGAAGGTAATTTTATTGCGATATTTGGAATGCATTCTATTCCCTATTCTATTCCCTAAATCCACAAATCAATTACTTGCTTGTCCCTAAAACATCATTCTCTTCAAGGAACTTCGTATTGAATTGCGCTGATTTGAAAACGTCATTGTTCATCAATGCTTGGTGGAATGGAATTGTTGTATTGATACCAGGACCAGATACTTCAAATTCGCTAAGAGCACGATTCATTTTCGCAATCGCTTCTTCACGTGTATTTGCATGAACAATTAGTTTCGCAACCATTGAATCATAATATGGTGGGATTGTATAGCCCGCATACACAGCAGAGTCAATACGTACACCGTAGCCACCTGGAGTTACGTAAGTATCTACAGTACCAGCTGATGGCATAAAGTTTTTATAAGCATTTTCTGCGTTGATACGGCATTCAATTGCCCAACCATTTAATTTAATATCATCTTGAGTGAAAGGAAGTTTTTCACCAGATGCAATTTTTAATTGTTGTTGTACAAGATCTACACCAGAAATCATTTCAGTTACTGGGTGTTCTACTTGGATACGAGTATTCATTTCCATGAAGTAGAATTTATCTTCTCGATAGTCATAAATAAACTCGATTGTTCCAGCACCTTCATAGTTACAAGCTTGTGCAGCTTTAACGGCAGCTGCACCCATTTCAGCACGGCGCTCAGAAGATAGCGCTGGAGACGGAGCTTCCTCTACTAATTTCTGCATACGACGTTGAACTGTACAGTCACGTTCACCTAAATGTACTACGTTACCATAGCCATCCGCTAATACTTGGATTTCACAGTGACGGAAGTACTCGATGAATTTTTCTAAATATACGCCAGGGTTGCCGAATGCTGCAGCAGCCTCTTTTTGCGTAATTTCAATGCCTTTTACAAGGTCTTCTTCTGTACGCGCTACACGGATACCTTTACCGCCACCACCAGCAGTTGCTTTGATGATCACTGGGTAACCAATTTTAGCAGCCCATTCTTTACCTGTTTCGATATCTGGAACGATACCAGTACCTGGAACAAGTGGAACATCTGCTGCTTCCATTGTTGTACGTGCAACGTCTTTAATACCCATAATTTTAATAGAATCAGATGAAGGTCCAATGAACTTAATGCCTGCGTTTTCACAAGCTTCAGCGAAGTCAGCGTTTTCAGATACAAAGCCGTAACCAGGGTGGATACCGTCTGCACCAGTTTTTTCTGCTACGCTAAGTAAAGCCGGGAAGCTAAGATATGAATCTTTTGATAGCTTTGGCCCGATGCAATATGCTTCGTCTGCTAATTTCACATGTAATGCGTCTGCGTCTGCTTCAGAGAATACGGCAACAGATTGAATGCCTAACTCTTTACAAGCACGAATAATACGCACAGCGATTTCGCCGCGGTTTGCAATTAATACTTTTTTCATTGTTGTGCACTCCTTACTCAGCTTTTACAAGGAATAATGGTTGACCGTATTCTACTAATTCACCGTCTTTAACAAGTACTTCAACGATTTCCCCTTGAACTTCTGCTTCAATTTCGTTGAATAGTTTCATAGCTTCTACGATACATACGATTGTTTCATTACCAACTTTGTCCCCCATTTTAACATAAGCTGGTGATTCCGGGTTTGGAGATTGATAAAAAGTACCAACCATCGGAGATACAATTTTATGTAACGATGGGTCGTTATTTGCTGGTGCTGCAGCTGGTGCTTCTTCAGCTTTTGCTGGTGCTGGAGCTGCTGGTGCTACTGGAGCTGCTGCTGGTGCAGATTGTTGTACAACAGGTGCCACTACTTCTTTTTTAGGTGCTACAGTTTCAGTAACAACACCATTCTTTTTTAACTTAACTTTTGCGCCATCTACTTCATAAACGAACTCGTCGATTGAAGAAGAATCTACTAATTTAATAATTTCACGAATTTCTTGAATTTTGAACATTCCTAACTCTCCTTATGAAATGAAATAAAATCTACTACAAGCACTATTCTATATTTTTTTCGAACAATTTGAAATACTTTAATGAAAATTAAGTAAAAGTGAACAAAATAAAAGGCTTTCTTTTAATAAACGAAAGCCTTTTCATTATACTGATATATAACAATGATAATCAACTAAACAGAAAATTCTCTTTTTTCTCTCTATTTTTAATAATTATTTGCACTGAATTTTACTTGGACGTCATTCGCGCCTTCCATCTCTGTTTTTACCAAATAAATAATTTCATTTGCTTGAGCTTTTGATAGCTCCTCCGCCATAACAGTTACAGATACTTTATCACCATCTGCTTTTACAAACGCATCAGAGTAACCTAAAGATTTAATAAGCATTTCTAACATTGCTTCTGCGGATTCTTGTTTTATAAGGTTATCCATGTCATTATACGCCTTATTTTTTTCTTCTGCTGTGTAATCTTTTGAACCGATCTTCTGCGTTAATTGTTGACGAAGCTGGCTTCTTTCATCACTAACTTGCATGCGCATTTCTTCAAATAAGTGACTTGGAGAAGATACTTCCTTCGTCGCTCCCTCTTTCGCTGCTTCTTGATCAGTCACACCCGTTACCGCAGTTTGCTGTAATGCGTCATCTGTGAAAATAGTTAGTCCATTAAATTGTTTTGCTGGATCAACCAAATAATACACTGAAATAACCGCTACTAGACTTAATAATGTCATAAACCAAACTGTTCTTCTACGTACGCGCATTTACTTTTCCTCCTTATTTTCCATTGGAACGATAATAATTCGATGAATCGGCAATTGCATTACTTGACTAACGACAGCACGAATTTCATTTTTTACAAAGATATCTGATGCTCCCTCTGAAACAATTAGCATCCCTGTTACTTCTTTCGTGCCTTGTTCAGTTCCTCGAAAATATTGACTGAATAGTTTAGTGTCATCCTTCTCTTCTGTCATATCTCCGTAGTAAAAATAGACTTTAACCTCCCCAACACCTTTCATAGCCTTCAGTGTCTGCTCAAGTTTTTCTTCATTGGTCACCGATGTTACTTGCCCATTTGTTGTATTCGTTTGATACATTGGTAATATGATGAAAATTCCCACGGAGGCAGCAATAAGCATTAATACTATAAATGACGTTGTTTTTTTTTGTTTCTTTTCCACATCACTTGTACATTGCCTCCTTTCATCTTCTCTTTTTCAAGTGTATGTACGCTTGTTTCCTCCTATGAATTGATAAATGGAATCTTTAATAGCAATTGCAAAAATACTAACGTAATAACAAGCTTTGTAAGTGAAATTATTTCTTTATCTTCTGTTAGAAACACAAATATCTGACAGATAAAGAGCAATGCCAATAAAAGAATCAATCTATCTCCCCCCAGCCATAACTTGCACAAAAACAATGAGGAATAAACAAGAAAACATAAATGAAAAAGCAATTAGAAACGATACTGCACATAATGTAAATAGGGATTTACTAATATGATCTAGTAGTCTACAAATATCATCAAAGGCAATTGGCTCTAAAATAGCAGCTAACAGTTTCAACGAATAAGCACTGACAACAAGCTGAACGGTCGGAATGAACGACACGGTAATAACCGCTATAAACGCAGAAATACTACTAATAGAAGAAGAAAATTGTGTCATATGCTGGAACATTGAAAAACTATCTACTATAAAGGAGCCAACAACCGGAATATTTTCCTCTATTAATTTCTTCACAGGCTCTGAAACAGCTGCGCTAACAGTAAACACAGCAACACCACTCGCCGACATTAAAATGATGTAACAAATAACAGATGCCGAGACGATACTCATAATGGTAAAACGAATCATTTCAGCAATTCTCGTAAACGAAATTTCTTTAACAATGACACTGCTGACATCAAAAACAATGGAAAAAAGTACTCCAGGGATAAGCCATTTACTACTAATAATCGTTAATACTTGTACAAAAAAAAGTAAAAAAGGTTGCCAAGAAGCAATTGCTGTTATACTGCTTGATAAAAGAAAGCTTGAAGTAAGAATAGGATAAAAAGCAGTAAATAAATGAGCTAGTCCCTGTGCTATTTCGTCTATTAATTTAAATGAATTCACAACGACAGGTCCTATTGTTGCAAGTACAATAAGAAAAAAAAGTATCCTTGTCCCTTTTTCAAATTCTGGTAATATCATATTGACAATCAAAATTATAATGACGTAGCCACACAAAATAAGCGTCATCTTGAGCAACAGAAAGAATGGATCAGTTAAAAACGAAAATATTTGCTCTAGCAATGTCTTCGCCCCTTAGTTTAGCCGTTGTAAAATGGCAGACACCTCCTGTAAAACAGCCAAAAATTCCTTAAACCAGTACAACAAAATAACAATCTTGATTCCATCATAAACAATATGCCCGAGTACTTTATAATTTTGTTCTACAAGTAAAATAGACACCCATTGACCTACATAAAAAAGACTAGCGCTTACCACAATGGCTTTCGCATAGGGCAAAAAAGCTAACGTCTCAAGCAATTGCTTAATGAATGGCAAGAGGAGTGTCGAGAACAACATACCGAACAGCAAAAACGAAAACATTACACTAATTAGCGCATGGAGTGGCTGTATGACTTCTTTTATAAGCAATAATAGTAGCAGCATGACAACAGCTACGATGACAATTTCCATTTACACTACCCGGATGAGGTCAGCCATTGAAAGAATGTAAGGATTTCATTGAAAAATAGACGTAGAAATCGCAGTAATTCCGCTGTCATATATAAGTAGGCAATGAAAAATAGGAAAAATGAAAATTCTTTCTTTCCTGTTTGATCAAAGAAGACATGAAGAAGCGCAACTACTAGTCCCACTCCAGCGACTCTTAATACGTCCTGTAATTCCATTTCATACGCCCCCTCGTGTACAGCAATATATGTTGCTAGCCAAAAAAAAAGACCTCTATACATACGTATAGAGATCTAAGTTATTTATGAATTAAAGTAACTATTGTGATTAACCATTTTTATCCACCCTGGTTAATTTGAAGGCTCTGATTTCCACTTCGGGCTACTAGCTTTCCCGCGGGAGTCGAGTAGCTCTACGCTACAATCAGTTAAAATGGGAATGTACTAGCAAAATAGCAAAAATAAATCTTTTTATCACTCAATAATAAACCTATTTTTTCCTAATCAACACGCCTATTAAAATAATTTTTCCACGATGCTTTTCACGGAGCCTGTTTGTTTCACTAAATGGCTATTTTCACCCATCCACATCGATAAATATTCGGCATTGCCTTGTTTTGCACTTTCTTTACGAATCATTGTAGTTAGATCATTTTGCAAGGGATATGGTGCCACAGTAGCATCCTTCATACGTTCCGTAAAACCATTCGCTAGACCTCTTGCTGGTTTACCAGAAAAGGCACGAGTAATCGTCGTCTGCTGTGCTTTCGATTGAAGTACGGCATTTTTATAGAGAGGTGAAATTTCACACTCATCTGCTACTAATAAAGCTGTACCAATTTGAACTGCTTGTGCACCCATTGCTAGTGCTTTGTTTACATCTTCCTTTGTCACAATACCTCCAGCAGCAATTATTGGTATAGAAATTTGTCCTACTACTTGCTGAAGTAAATCATGCAAATCTATTAATTGCATAGGTTCAGTGAAGGAACCACGATGACCTCCAGCTTCCCCACCCTGAAGGACAACAGCTTGCAGCCCTGCTTGTTCTACACACTTTGCTTCTTCTAATGTAGTAGCTGTACCAATAACATAAACATTGTTGTCCTTTAAACGTTGAATGACATCTGCTGAAGGAATGCCAAATGTAAAGGAACAAATGGCTACGTCTTCATCAAGAACAGCTTGTACTTGTCCTTCAAATACTTCCTTGGACATGACGCTTTGTACAGGTGAAAGTCCGAGTTCTTCATAAAACGGTTGTAAAGCCATTCGAGCTTTTTGAAGAACATCGATATCAATACGTGCCTCTTCCTGTACAAATAAGTTAACTGCAAACGGCTTATTCGTTAGCTGTTTAACTTCCTGAATAAAACTTTTCGTTTGTTCCCCATCTAAATAGCCCGCTCCAATCGAGCCCAAGATACCTGCCTCTGCACAGGCAGCCACAAATTTCGGCGTAGTTACACCAGCCATTGGTGCTTGAATAATTGAGGTTGATATTTCAAAAGTTGCTTGTAGCATAGCATTCACTCCTTACTTTAATTGTAAGCAACTCTTCCAAAAATGACCATACCTCAAATGATAGAAACCACTTTTTATACTAGTAAAAAAACTGCTATTCCTCTATCTATTGTCACAAAATTCGATTGCTTTATATGTAAAAAACCTACCCTTTTGTTAGAAAAGAGTAGGTTGGATGTTTTTATTCATTACGCACGAGAAACGTAAGAACTTTCTGTTGTATTGATAACTAACATGTCACCTTGGTTAACAAAGAATGGCACTTGTACAATAAGACCTGTTTCAAGTGTTGCAGGTTTTGTACCACCAGAAGCTGTATCACCTTTAATACCTGGCTCTGTTTCTGTTACTTCTAGTTCAACAGTGTTTGGTAATTCAACACCTAACATTTCACCTTGGTATGATTGGATATGCACTTCCATGTTTTCTTTTAGGAATTTTAATTCATATTCAATTGCAGCTGAAGAAAGTTCAGTTTGCTCATATGATTCTAAGTCCATGAAAACATGCTCATCACCTTGTGCATAAAGGTATTGCATTTTACGGTTATCAATTTGTGCTTTTTCAACTTTCTCACCAGCACGGAAAGTTTTTTCATTTACTGAACCGTTACGTAGGTTACGTAGTTTAGAGCGTACAAACGCAGCACCTTTACCTGGTTTAACGTGTTGGAAATCTAACACGCGATATAATTGGCCATCTACAATAATTGTTAGACCTGTACGGAAATCATTTACTGAAATCATTTGTGTTCCTCCATAGTTTATAAAATAATAAGTTCTTTCGACGAATGAGTTAGCAGTTCATTACCGTTTTCTGTGATTAAAATATCGTCCTCGATACGTACACCACCGATTCCTGGTAAATAAACTCCTGGTTCAATCGTTACGGTCATACCTGGCTCTAGCACCGTTTCTGAACGCATCGATAAGCCAGGGCTTTCATGTACTTCAAGACCAATTCCGTGTCCTAACGAATGACCAAATGCCTCGCCATAGCCTTTTTCTGTTAAGTAGTTACGTGCAATCGCATCTGCTTGGATTCCCGTTAAACCAGGGCCAACTTTTTCAAGTGCTAAAAGCTGAGAACCAAGTACTGCGTTGTACATATCCACTAGTTTTTCAGATGGCTCGCCAACTGCCACAGTACGTGTAATATCCGAGATATAGCCATTGTACAGTGCTCCGTAGTCTAATGTGACAAAGTCGCCTTTTTCAATCACTTTATTCGTTGCAACGCCATGTGGTAAAGCTGAGCGGAGACCAGACGCAACAATTATATCAAACGAAGACTGAGTCGCTCCTTGTTTACGCATGAAAAATTCTAATTCATTCGAAACCTCAAGCTCTGTTTTACCAGGCTTGATGAAGTTTAAGATATGTGTAAATGCGTGATCAGCAATTTCACACGCAACCTTAATAATATTAATCTCTTGTTGCGTCTTAATCAAGCGAATTTTTTCAATTAGCCCAGAAATCGGTACTAAATCAGCTTGAATTTTACTTTTATACAGCTCATATGTGCCAAAGTTAACAGTATCTTTCTCAAAGCCCAATAATTTGATGCCCATGTTGTTTACTTGCGTCGCAATTTCTTCGATGATTGTGGTCTCATGCTTTACAATTCGGAAGTTCTGCACTTGCGCAGCCGCTTGCTCTGTATAACGAAAATCTGTGATAAACACAGCATCATTTTGAGACACAATCGCTACGCCTGCTGTCCCTGTAAAACCAGTCATATAACGACGATTGTACTCGTTCGTAATTAAAATGCCATCGATATTTTGTTCTTGAAGTGCCTTACGTAGCTTTTGTAATTTCAACATAATCCATTCTCCCTCTCGATAAATGTGCGTAGTGCCAGTTCATAGCCTTTCGTACCTAGTCCACAGATTTGACCAAGGCATGCCGGAGCAAGATAGGAATGATGACGGAAAGCCTCACGTTTATGGATATTTGAAATATGTACTTCTATAACCGGCACAGAGATTCCTGCAATTGCGTCATGTAACGCTATGCTTGTATGGGTATATGCACCAGGATTAAAAATAATACCATCATATTTTTCGTCTTCTGCTTCATGCACCCAATCAACGAGTATCCCCTCATGATTTGATTGACGAAACTCGACAGTGGCACCTAAAGACGCCGCAAGATTCTGAACATTTTTTTTCACATCTTCTAATGTCTCATAACCATAAATATGTGGCTCTCGTTTACCTAGTCGATTTAAGTTAGGTCCATTCAAACATAATAACTTCACGCATATTCGCCTCTTTCTATGTACTTGAAATTATTTTATCACAGAAGGCGCAGACAGCAACTAATTTCCTTTTTGTGCTGTGTGCTCCTTCTGATGAAAATTCGCAGTTTCAAGTAAGAAACGTAAAAGACAAATAACAATGACTATGAAAGGTATCGATAGTTTTTTAAAAGAAGAAGATTGCAAAGGTAAATCAAGAACAATCCATTCTAATGTGATTGAAAAAATAAGGCCGAGCAAAAAAGAAGATAGAATTGCCGGGATAATATAGACATATCTCAACGTAATAAATAAAAAAAATCCAATTAGAAATAAGACTAGGATGAGAAAGCTCCATTGGAATAGTTTTGAGCTACCTTCAAATAAATCCCACTTCTTATAAAAACCTATTGGATTCCATTTAATGAGTTGAAAATATTGAAGTCCCTTTAAACACAAAGTTAAAACAAGTGCACTGACGAGCGATGTTATACTAGCGACTTTCAAAAAAATCCTCCTAACTTTGTACCACGAATTTACTTTTCTAACGTTAATCATTTCCTAAATTGTACGATTAGTGTAGCCATATAGAAATTTTACTATGCGTAACTCTAGAGGTTTTTCACTAAATTTAGTACAATGGTACAGTTGAAATATATAAAGAGAGTGGTGTTAGCCTTGAGCAATTCACCTGTTTACGGGGGACAGGCACAATTAGAGGGTGTAATGTTCGGAGGAAAGGAACATACGATTACTGCCATTCGCCGTAACGATGATTCCATTGATTATTATCATTATAAAAAAGTTCAAAATCCAATTTTAAAAAAGCTTAAAAAAATCCCATTAGTACGAGGCGTTGTAGCACTGATTGAATCAGCTGGTTTAGGCTCTCGTCATATGCAATTTTCAGGGGACCGTTACGACGTTACACCCGGCGAGGAAGAAGAACATAAAGAGGAAGGCTCTAAACTACAAATGATTTTAGGTGTTGCCGTTGTAGGTATTCTTTCCTTTTTATTTGGCAAATTCGCCTTTACATTAATTCCAGTATTTATTGCAGACTTTTTCTCTAAATGGATAGAGGGCAAAACCGGCCAAATTTTACTTGAAAGTGGCATTAAGCTATTTTTACTACTTACCTATTTATATTTTATATCTTTAACACCTATTATTAAACGAGTCTTCCAATATCATGGTGCAGAACATAAAGTTATTAATTGCTATGAATCTGGTATGGACATAACAGTGGAAAATGTGCAAGCACAATCACGCTTACACTATCGTTGCGGTAGTAGTTTTATGCTGTTCACTGTGTTTGTGGGTATGTTTTTATATTTCTTCGTACCAACTGATCCACTTTGGTTACGCCTCTTGGACCGTATCCTATTAATTCCAGTTGTTCTTGGGATATCATTTGAAGTACTTCAAGCTACAAATGCATGCCGTAATATCCCAGTGTTACGCTTCCTTGGCTATCCAGGCTTATGGCTTCAATTACTGACTACACGTGAGCCTAAAGATGATCAAGTAGAAGTAGCCATCGCATCCTTCAATATGCTGCTTCAAGTTGAACAACAACCAGAAATCGCCGCTACATTGAATCATGATTAAAAAATCAATTATGCCTCGGCATAATTGCGTCCGGAATCGGAAAGAAGTTAAAAGGCAAGCCCAACTGCATTTGGTTGGACTTGCCCTTTTTTATAGTTTTTAAAATGACTGTACAGAATTTAGTTGTTGCTTTGCTTCCTCGTACTCTGCTCCCAACGTTATGAGTATTTCACGAACGGACTCTCGTTCGACAATATTAGTAATGCCATGTCCGGCTGACCAAATATCTCGCCATGCCTTGACATTCACGAGATGTGTTAAATCAACATCCTCTCTTGGCTTCAATATCGCTGGATCAATGCCCTCCTTCAATAAGGATGGAATTAATACATTAACATGGACACCACTAAATGCATCGGTATATAAAATATCAGAGGTATCACTTTCAATCACCATATTTTTGTACTCCTCAGGTGCATTTCCTTCATCACAAGCTAAAAAACGAGTACCCATATATGCATAGTCTGCTCCCATTATTTGAGCAGCTAATACGTCTGCACCGCTAGAGATGGAGCCTGATAAAACGATTGTACCCGTATAGAATTTCTTTACCGCAGATATAAAGCCAAATGGATTCAGTTGCCCACCATGCCCACCAGCTCCTGCACAAACAAGGATTAGTCCGTCTACACCTGTGGCAGCAGACTTTTTAGCATGCTTGACGTTCGCAACATCTGCATAGACCTTCCCTCCATACCCGTGCACAATGTCTATAACTCTCTTTGGATTACCTAATGAAGTAATGACAATTGGTGGCTGGAATTGTTCAATTAACTGTAAATCTTCCTCAAAACGTGTATTCGCTACAGGGTGACATATAAAGTTGACTGCCCATTGCTCAGTAGGTAGCGCCTTTTTTATTTCTTCAAGCCACTCAGCACATACTGAAGCGGGTCTTGCATTTAATAACGGAAAAGAACCGATAGCCCCTGCTCTACTAGCTTCAATAACCATCTTAGGGTTAGAAACTAAAAACATCGGAGCTACTATAATTGGTAAACTAGTCATACACTCTCCCCCTTTATACTTAAATATTTCGAGAGATTTCCTGAAAATCCTACTAGTTAATTTCAAATTTTAGTTCTGTCCTCGCATCTTACGTTGAAATAATAGGGTAGCGATAATAAAAATAAAGACCGTATAACCTAAAACGATAGCGAGTGGATGGAAAACATCCGAATATGCTCCACTTACTACTGCACGTGCTGCATTAACAGCATGGACAAATGGCAAAAATTGAGTGATAGAATGAAATGTACCACCAATCATGTCAGGATCAAACCATGTACCACTAAACCATGTAGATAAATTGACAAATATTGCAAAGATACCTCCTACCTGCTTGTCGGTAAAAATTGTTCCAAGTAATAAACCAAACCCTATATACAATAACGAAATTACAATAAGTACGCCTACCATTAATAGGACAGATATAGTTAAGGACAAGCCTAATAATACAGCAATGAGTAAACAGAAAATAATTTGCAAAAATGCAATTGGTAGTAGAGGCAGTACATAGCCCAATATATAATCGCTTGCCGACATAAGAGAAGCAAATATCCGCATTAAAAAGGATGAGCTTTTATCCTTGCCGAGTAACATGCCAGAAAAAAGAGTAAGAAATGAGAAACTGAAAACAATAACACCTGGTGTGAGATTACTAATTTCATATAATGCAAACGGCATATTTTTTTGCATGACAGAAAATATCCACATTAGAAGCATTGGTAAGGCCATGCCAAAAATGAGTGTTAATGGATCACGTACTATTTCCTTATGATTTCTTGATGCAAATACACTTGCCTTCAAAGTGACTCCTCCTCTGTAAGCTCTAAAAATACATCTTCCAAAGAACTCTTTTTTGTTTCATTCATTAATTGCTGGATTGTACCGAGAGCACGTAATCTCCCTCGATGCATAATTCCTACACGATCAGCCAGCATCTCGACCTCTTCTAAATAGTGAGTCGTTAAAATAATTGTTACCTGCCCTTTTAACTGATTTAGTATTTTCCATAAATCGCGGCGTGCACGTACATCCATACCTAATGTCGGTTCATCTAAAAAAAGTATTTTCGGGTTAGACATCATAGCCATCGCAACACTTAGTCGACGCATATAGCCACCCGATAGCGTTTTGGCTTTACTAGACTGACGAGGTGTCAAGCCAAATACATTCATTTGTGCGCTCGCTCGTTTTTGCGCTTCTGTTTTTGAGCAACCATAAATTCGGCCCATTAATAGCAAATTTTCTAATACCGTCAAATTCGGTGCAACCGCTGTTTCCTGAGGAGAAATATTTAATTTCTTTTTAGCAGCGACTTGTTGATGAACAATACTTTCACCATCCAAAAGGGCATCTCCAGCTGTTGGTGATAAAAGTCCACAAAGCATTTTAATCGTTGTCGTCTTCCCGGCTGCATTTTGACCAAGAAGAGCAAAGAATTCTCCCATTTTTATATTTAAAGATAACCGATCCACTACTACATGTTCCTTATACTGCTTTGTTAAATCCTTAATTTCAATTGTCATGTACCTCACCTCTCTCTATTAGCATTTCATTGATTTTTTCTATATCACGCTTTGAAAGCTTATATTGAGTTAGCCATGTCACGACATAAGTTCCTAAGAAACTTGCTAATAAGGAACAAACATTGGCCACCGTTTTCGGCATCCATAAAATCATCACAATGGGTATCCAAATAATTGCCGTTACAGAAAAATGCACAATATACTGCTTCAGCATCCCCCATCTAGCAATTTCAAAAAATAGTGCAGCTAAAGCGAAAGTTATCCCGATTAAACCAGTCAATAAAACTTGAGTAATAATTGCGATTATTTCATTTGTAAATAACACTCGAAATTCAGGAACTACCCAAGCGTAATTTCCTTGCGCTATCCCCATTGATACAAAGAATTGCACTACTTGCCCTAGTACAACACCAATGATAAATCCACCTATAATACGATTTAGTAAGTCTTTTCGCACACTTTTCACCTCATACCCCTAATTGTTTCTTAATTTTTGTTACATAGCGCCTTGAAGCGTATGTTTTTATTCCACCTTTTAGCTCAACCCCGATTGTTCCTGTTTTGCTAATGTCCATATGTATAATCTTATTTCGATTGACAATTTCAGCATTTGAAATACGTACAAACATTTGTGTATTTAGCTTTTCTTCAAGCTCGTACAAGCGAAAGCGTACATTGTAAATACCAACCATCGTTTGAACGAAAACTTTCTTGCGCTCCGTATAAATGCGTACAATGTCCCCACAGTTAATAAACTCAACACCTCTATGTGATAAGACCGATAATGTATTCACTTCAGCAGAAGCGATACACTGCATAAGATTCTCTATTTCATCGGTTATTTTATCTGTGTGAATAGTAACTTTCGGCTCTTTGCATGTCGGGTCAATCGACACTTCTACCTTCATATCATCACAGTCCTTTCATTGTTTTCACTATAAAATTTTCATCTATTTATGTAAATGGATTTTCGACGACTGGTCGTTTATATGGGATAAGTGGTTTAGACATCCTCCCTAAAGATAGGAAACTTCCGTAGCTGGTGTTTATCTAAATGAAGAAAAAAAGTGCCTGTCCTTCTTGTTGACGAGATAGAGTTACTTTGAAATAAAGTTTGATCAAAAATACCCCACAACCAGTATTTTACGATAATAAAAAAATCCATTTTGAAAGATTACTCAAAATGGATTCTTATCCAGACGATTTAAATATCGGTTATATAAAAAAGTTTGATTACTTTCTACCCGTGCCCTTTACAAGATTCTTGGACATTATCTTTGAAGGGAACTGTCTTGAGCAACGAAAGATTGACCGAAGTTGCAAAAAATGTTAGAAATCCTCCAACAAGTTGTTATCATTTTTGTTACGGACCTTACTCGTAGCACAAAAGATCAATTTGAATTAGTAGATTACATTAAACCAAAGAAGAAAAACTTAAAGTCCTTGAAAAACACATGGTTAGAATTATCAGAAAATAATCCATATAGCCAATTTTTAATGACGGTCATAGGTGGAGTAAATCCGTTAGAGCGTGATCTAATGCAAATGCGTCAACATGAAGGAATTGGTTTAGCGAAAAAGGAAGTGAAATACCACGGAAGAATTAAAAAGTATCATAAGCATGCCGAGATTAACTATGCAGCGAGGCTGCTTAAATCAGGGTTTTCGATATGATTAGCGGAAGAGGGAAATCAAGAAAAAACCTGGATATTATTACCGAGTTCATTAATGTTGCACAAAAACAGACACGAATATATAATTATATCACAATCGCTATTTCC
Source organism: Lysinibacillus sp. NPDC094177 (assembly GCF_050279145.1). Classification (NCBI taxonomy): domain Bacteria; kingdom Bacillati; phylum Bacillota; class Bacilli; order Caryophanales; family Bacillaceae; genus Lysinibacillus; species Lysinibacillus sp. NPDC094177. Next base: position 293,597 of record NZ_JBNNTW010000001.1, read on the forward strand.
GGAACTTGCACAACTATCCCATCTTATAATTTAATGTTATCACGCCGGTAAGCTCTTGTCAAATATTTTTTCTCAATAGAATGGTTAGGAGAGATGTAAAATGAGTTCTTTGGTTCTTGGATTTCAGGAAATGGATAAAACACAGCTTTTGCTCGTTGGTGGAAAAGGATCAAATTTAGGAGAATTATCAAAAATTGAAGGAATACAAGTACCAGAAGGATTTTGTATTACAACAGTGGGTTATCAAAAAGCCATTGAACAAAACGAAACGTTTCAAATATTGTTGGATCAACTATCAATGTTAAAAGTAGAGGATCGAGATCAGATTGGTGAACTCAGCAGGAAGATTCGACAAATCTTTATGGATGTAGAAATTCCTTCCGATGTTGCAAAAGCAGTTGCCCATACACTCTCTCAGCTTGGTGATGACCATGCTTATGCAGTGCGTTCTAGTGCGACAGCTGAAGATTTACCACAAGCCTCTTTTGCTGGTCAACAAGACACCTACTTAAATATCATCGGCAAAGAATCCATCTTGCAGCATATTCGCAAATGCTGGGCTTCCCTTTTTACGGATCGGGCGGTAATCTACCGTATGCAAAATGGATTTGACCACAGTCAAGTGTATTTATCCGTCATCATACAACGGATGGTTTTCCCACAGACATCAGGGATATTATTTACCGCTGATCCGATTACTTCTAACCGAAAGCAGCTATCAATCAATGCCAGTTTTGGACTCGGAGAAGCACTGGTCTCTGGTTTGGTCTCGGCTGATTGTTATAAAGTACAGGAAGATAAAATCGTCGATAAGATGATAGCGACCAAGAAATTGGCTATCTATTGCCTAAAAGGAGGAGGAACTGAGACACAACAGATCGATGCGGATCAGCAAAAGACACAAACACTTACTGATCAACAGATTTTACAACTAGCACGTATCGGAAGACAGATCGAAGCTTATTTTGGTTGCCCACAAGATATCGAATGGTGTTTGGTTGATGATACATTTTATATTGTTCAGAGTCGCCCAATCACGACTCTTTTCCCCATCCCTAAAGCGACTGATCAAGAAAACCACGTCTATATATCTGTCGGTCATCAACAAATGATGACCGATCCTATGAAACCATTGGGATTGTCTTTTTTCTTGTTAACGACTTCTGCGCCCATGCGTAAAGCAGGTGGAAGATTGTTTGTTGATGTCACGCATCAACTGGCTTCACCGGTCAGTAGAAACAATTTATTAAATACTATGGGACAACACGATCCGCTTATGAAAGATGCACTTATGAACATCATTGAGCGTGGAGATTTTATAGAATCGTTACCAAATAATAATAAAGCACCGAGTCCCAACAGAGGCACTACTAATACGCTAGCACAAATCGAAAACAATCCAGCAATCGTTTCTGAATTGATAAAGCGTAATCAAACATCCATAGCAGAGTTAAAACAAACTATCCAAACGAAATCAGGAATAGATTTATTTGATTTTATTCTAGAAGATATTCAGGAATTAAAGAAGATTTTATTTGACCCACAAAGTTCAGCTGTATTTATGTCTGCTATAAATGCTTCAATATGGATCAATGAAAAAATGAACGAGTGGTTAGGTGAAAAAAACGTAGCAGACACGCTTTCTCAATCTGTACCAAACAATATTACTTCGGAAATGGGTCTAGCACTTTTGGATGTCGCAGATGTGTTCCGTCCTTATCCAGAAGTAATTGCATATTTACAACACGCAAAAGATGATAACTTTTTGGATGAACTAGTTAAGTTTGATGGTGGACAGGAAACTAGAGACGCTTTCTATGTTTTTCTCAACAAATACGGAATGCGATGTGCTGGAGAAATCGATATTACGAAAACTCGTTGGAGTGAAAAACCAATTACACTTGTCCCCATGATTCTTAACAATATTAAAAACTTGCAGCCTAATGCCAGCAATCGGAAATTTGAGCAAGGGCAACAGGAAGCTTTGAAAAAAGAACAAGAATTATTAGAGCGATTGAAGCAATTACCAGATGGTGAACAAAAAGCCAAAGAAGCAAAACGAATGATTGACCTAATCCGGAATTTTATCGGCTATCGTGAATATCCAAAATACGGCATGATTAATCGCTACTTCGTTTATAAACAGGCTTTATTGAAAGAAGCCGAACAACTCGTATTAGCCAACGTTATTCTTGAAAAAGAAGATATATACTATCTCACTTTTGAAGAACTTCGCGAAATCGTACACACAAATAAACTAGATTACCAGATCATCAGCGAACGAAAAGACGAGTACAAATTATATGAAAAACTTACTCCCCCACGCGTTATCACGTCTGATGGTGAAATCATTGTAGGAGAATACAAACGAGAAAATTTCCCAGCCGAAGCTATTGTAGGGCTACCTGTTTCTTCCGGAGTTATAGAGGGACGGGCTCGTGTCATCTTAAACATGGAAGATGCTGATTTAGAAGATGGAGATATATTAGTCACCTCCTTTACTGACCCTAGCTGGACACCATTGTTTGTATCAATAAAAGGTCTAGTCACCGAAGTTGGTGGGCTGATGACCCATGGAGCAGTTATCGCGCGTGAATATGGCTTACCAGCAGTTGTCGGGGTGGAAAATGCCATCAATCTGATAAAAGATGGGCAACAAATTCGCGTACATGGAACAGAAGGGTATATTGAAATATTGTAATAACTGAATACGTCAAATACGGATTAAATGCAATCTGTCTTGTATAAAAGGACGATTAACCTATTCGTCCTTTTATCTACCATCTTTGTAATTGGTACGAAATCCATTGCAATAATAGGATTCTATATTTCTGTAACTAAAAGTCGATTCTTCCTTACTTTGCGTAAGGATAATCGGTTTCACACTCCCAAAATATATATTAGCGTACATTTTTCGCGTTTTGACGTCGATATTCCTTATAGAAAAACCCCCACAAAGGTGGGCCTCTTGTGATTTCATATATCCTCTTTCACCTGGTAGTAGCACTTGTGAGAACCCAGAGGCTATTAATTAGGGGGAGATGGATAGACAAAATATCTGCTTTAGATAAAATCTCTTCTAATTCCATCTTCTCGACAATTTATAATTAATTGATTCAATATCATGATAATCTAAAATTTTGTCAATCTATTTTCAGCACTTTTCTCATTATCTTTATACATACAAACACTGCCTATTTTTTTACGGCTCAAATCCAGCCTGGCTCACATAAACGTGATTTTCCGGAAAGATTTCAATAAATCGGTTATATACTTTTTCAATTACATGTGGTCCACACCAATCTTCTAAACCTAGTAGGGCATACTTTTTCTCAATACCAAGTTTTCTTGTGCGTTTTCCACCACTGCCATCGCCCATGAAGTAGTCATCGATACATATCCGATCGACGAATGGCTTCAATTTCTCGGGAAAATATTCCCCACTCGGTAAGACGGGGGCTATAGCAACTTGGGTCGGTATTCCCGCAGCAGCTAATTTTTCCAATGCCTTAAAGCGCGCCTGGATTGGGGGTGCCTTTGGAGTAAAATGTTTACGTATCGTTTCCGAATCTGTTTCAATAGTCATACTTACCCGAACTTTATCTTTAAAATGTTGCAGCAAATCGATATCTCGACTTACTAGTGGGCTTCTAGTCTGTACTAATAGGAAGTCAGGGGGATCTTCTACCATAACTTCTAGTAAAGATCGTGTCACTTTTTCCTTATGCTCTATTGGTTGATATGGGTCTGTACTTGATGACATAAAAATGGTTACATTCCCTTTGGCTTTGGCGCGATGAAGCTCCTTTTTTAATAAATTTGCAGCTCCATTTTTAACATCGATCCAATTCCCCCATTCCCCTTCTCGAAAAAGAGATACAGGCATTTGACGTACATAACAATAGGAACACCCAAATGAACAGCCTGTATAAGGATTTAGTGAATGAGTATATCCAGAAAGAAAGCCAGTCCCTTTATTCAGAATGGTTTTCGGATTTTTATAGAATAATTCACTTTTCATGACGGATCCTCCATTCATTGTACGGCAACAGTTACTCATTGCTAGATGAAGCTCGCTGTTCCAGATTTAGGAGCAGTGTCTTCATTTCTAATCCACCCCGATAGCCAGTTAATGAGCCATTCTTTCCTATTACACGATGGCACGGCACAGTAATTAAAACCGGATTAGCCCCAATAGCCGCTCCTACAGCACGAACCGCTGCAGGGTTATTTATATCATTAGCGATGTCGGAATAAGATTTCATCTGTCCATAAGGAATTTCACAAAGTGCATTCCAGACTGCTAGCTGAAATTGCGTACCTACGTACTCAAATGGAACAGTAAAGGTTTTCCGCTCTCCTTCTAAATACTGAGTGATTTCAGCGACATAGAGTTCAAGCTTTTCATCATTTTCAACAAGAGGACTTCCTGGAAAGCGTTTCTTAGCCCATTCGAACAACTCCTCGAATGGTTTGTTCTGTGAACCTACAAACACAAGCCCCTTTGAAGTTGAAGCGATATAAAAATTCCAATCCTTAAACTTTAGTAAAGACCAATAAAGGGTTGGTTTATTCTTTATTTCCATTGTACTTTTCCTCCATTTTACTCATTTGACGAAATTGTGCTGGTGTCTGTCCAGTTTTCTTTTTAAATAAAGTAATAAAATAAGGCGCGTTAGCCATACCCACACATATGGCGATATCTCCAATCGCTTTATTTGTCTGAATCAAATACTTTTTAGCCGCGTGTACTCTCACTTGTTGTATATACTCAACCGGTGTGATGCCTTTAATCTTTTTAAATGTTCGATGCATATGATACGGACTCCCATGACAAATATTTGCTAACGATTCTAGCGTTAATTTTTCTGTGAAATTTTTATCAATGTATTCAGTAATTACATCAACCCACTCGCTATCAGGCAGATTTTCATTAGTGGGCTTGCAACGTTTACAAGGACGAAAATTTGCTCGGAGGGCTTGTTCTGCGTTTGAAAAAATGCATACATTTTCTTTTTTAGGAACGCGAGATTTACAGGATGGTTTACAGAATATCCCTGTCGAATTTACAGCGTAGAAAAAATGATTATTGTACGCTGCATCATTATTTATAATTGCTTGCCACTTATCATCTGTTATCATTTCTACATCATTCAAAATTCTATGATCATGGCTCTCTTTATGTCCGTTATTGATATTATCCGGCATTTATCTCACCTCTTCTTACAATATACTCCCTATAAATTCAGAATGGACAATTCTAGGAATAGAATAGCAAGATATTGAAGTTTAATTTTTATCCCGCATTAACGGGCTGTAAGACTCCAACTTCAAAAACATAGAGGAATCGGAGATGTTTAGGCGGGAGCTGCACAGCCCGTAAAAGCCCGATTGGTTTAACTAATGATCAGTGGAGGAATAAGAAAACCCCCACTGATCAAAAATTCACTTTATTTTGAATCATGAAAAATGATTCCAAGACCGTATCGTTCGCCAGAAGTAACCGTACTTACTCCGTGACGAACCTTATGTTTGTAATATCCTCTTTTACCTAGAACAGGTCTATGGTTTGTAGGAAAGATCAGCGCACTGCCTTGTTCTAAAGTAATTACATGCCCCCTACTCTGAGCACGTGGAATTTGTTCCACTAATAGAGATTCTCCACCGCAAAAGTCTTTATCTCGTTGATTTAATACAAATACTACTTGAAACGGGAAAACTATTTCGCCATATAAATCTTCATGCAAACAATTAAACCCGCCTGTTTCATACTTTAATATTAAAGGTGTCGGTCTAGTTTGTTCATATTGTTCACAGGTGTTCAAAAAATCTTGAAGATGATCTGGAAACTGTTGTGTTTTCTTTAAAAAACCCAACCATCGATTGGCTGTTTTGGCCAATTCTAGATAAAAGGACTCTCTTAAACTTTGGATGATTTCAGGTAATGGATAGGAAAAATATTTGTACTCCCCATTCCCAAAGCGATACCTCGTCATATTGATTGTCGTTCTGTATGACTCTTCCTCACGATACAATTCAATAAAGAATTCACACTCCTCTTTTGTTAAAATTGCTGGAAGCTTTGCAAATCCTTGCTCATCCAATCCATTTTGAATTGAATCCCAATTTAATTTTTCGATACGTGTTTTTATATCTTGAAGCATTTTTATTCACCCCTATTTAGCATTCTTGATAACTAACACTATAACCTCATAAATAGAAAAAAATAAGGTGTTTAGAATGTAATAGCAAGATAACAAAATTAGTAAAGATTATTATGTGATAAAGTAAAATTGCAATAGAAAATCGTATTAAGATGAGGAGAATGAAAAAGTGACATGGCATGAAGTCAATGATGTTATTGTAATTACATTACCTGAAAATTTCGATATGACTGCAAACCTAGGCTATCTAACAAGGGAAAAAAATGAATGCATGTATGAAATAGAGAACGATCTCATTACAAAAGTTATAGCCATTGGGGAAAATCGGGCCTTAGTACAGATAAGCGTAATTAATAATAAACAAATGGTAGTTCAATTCCTAAATGATTCTAGACCTATTGAAAAGTGGAAACGGGAAGAGATTGTAAAATATATTTATGAATGGTTTGATCTTGATAACGATTTGAAACCATTTTATGAAATGGCAAAAGCAGACCCATTACTTAAAATGCCTGCTAGAGAATTCTATGGATTGCGAGTTATCGGCATTCCCGATTTATTTGAAGCTTTATGTTGGGGAGTTTTAGGGCAACAAATTAACTTAGCCTTCGCGTACGCCTTAAAGAAGCAATTTGTAGAAGGATTTGGTGATTCCATCGAATGGAATAGCAAAAAGTATTGGGTGTTCCCATCGTACGAACGAATTGCTCAGTTAACACCTACCGACCTAGCAGATATTAAAATGACGGTAAAAAAAAGTGAATATATCATTGGGATTGCCAAGTTAATGGCAAGTGGAGAATTATCGAGGGAAAAATTAATGAAAATGGACTTTAAGGATGCTGAAAAAAACTTAATTAAAATACGAGGAATCGGACCTTGGACAGCCAATTATGTTCTAATGCGCTGTCTCAGGTTCCAGACAGCTTTCCCCATCGATGATGTGGGTCTTATTAATTCGATAAAAATATTACGTAATATGGATCGAAAGCCTACGAAAGATGAAATCTTAGAAATATCGTTGCCGTGGAAAAACTGGGAATCATACGCTACCTTTTATTTATGGCGTGTCCTATACTGAATAATTACAACTTAAATCGGTATGTACTCAATAAAAAGAGAATGAACTTTAAAACCAATCTTGTTGACCGACCAATTGAGGGAACATCTTGAAATTTAAGCCAAGGCTGATAATTTTGTCCGACTGCCAGTTCCTCGACCCTCTTTAATCAACTTATCGATTTTAGATGTTCTTTTTCTTTTCGATACAAAAACACCCCTTTAGATAGTCATATCCAAAGGGGCAAAGCTTTGCGACTTTATTTTAAACATCGCAATTTTGTTTTAAATTCACAATTAACACTTTTTCATTATTTTATAGGCCACATTTTAATTGTGCAGCACAGTTTGTACATGTATTACAGCCACCGATTTCCTCAACAGTTCCTTTACGGCATACTGGGCAAGTATTCCCTACATCTGAACCAATTACTGTTGTCGATTCTAATGCTTGAATTGTATCTACTAACACAACAGGACGTTTTGTTGGCTCTTCTACTAATTCCTCTTCAAATGATAGTTGATCCATATCATTTTCTTCAGCTTTTAGTGTCAGTACTTGAGAGTCACGGCTACCATCTACATAGACCGTACCACCTTTAGCGCCACCTTTATATAAGCGCTCATATACTTTTTCAACTTGTTGTACTGTATAACCTTTTGGTGCGTTTACAGTTTTTGAAATAGATGAATCAATCCATTTTTGGATGATACATTGTACATCAGCATGCGCCTCTGGTTTTAACTCCATCGCCGTTACGAACCATTCAGGAAGGTCATTCTCATTTACTTCTGGATGACGTTCTAAATACTCTTGTACGATCTCTGCTTTTACCTCGATGAATTTACCTAGACGACCCGAGCGGTAATATGTGAACGAGAAGTATGGCTCAAGACCAGTTGCTACGCCAACCATCGTACCAGTAGAACCAGTTGGAGCTACTGTCAGTAAATGCGAGTTGCGAATACCTGTTGCTAAAATTTGCTCTTTAATGTGAGCAGGCATTTTTTGCATAAAGCCTGTTTCAGTAAATGCTTTACGCAAACGTGCAGTCTCTTCCTCTGTTGCTCCTACAAGGAATGGGAAGCTACCACGCTCTTTTGCAAGCTCTGTTGAAGCCTCATACGCAGTTTCAGCAATCGTTTTAAAGATTTCATCGACTAGCTCATTACCAGCTTCTGAGCCATATTCTTTCTCACAATAAATTAGTAAGTCCGCTAAGCCCATTACGCCCAAGCCAACACGACGCTCTCCAAGAGCTTGTACACGGTTTTCTTCTAAGAAGTATGGTGTAGCATCAATTACATTATCCTGCATACGAACACCAACACGAACTGTTTCACGTAGTGCTTCGAAATCAATTGTTTGATCTTCTTTATTCGCAAACTGTGCTAAGTTCACAGCTGCTAAGTTACACACAGAATATGGTGCAAGTGGTTGTTCCCCACACGGATTTGTCGCTACAACGCTTTGACCATAAGCTTTTGCGTTTGTCATGTCATTGGCGTTGTCGATGAAGAAAATACCTGGCTCTGCAGAGTATGTTGCACAAACGTTGATTAAATTCCATAATTCCTTCGCTTTAATCGTACGGTATGTGCGTACTTTATAGCCCATTTTCTCCCATTCGCGCACATCTCCAACTTTATGCCATTCAGTGTTGTAAACGTTCATTTCTTCTTTTGTATATTCTTCAACTGCTGGGAAGCGAAGCTCGAATTCGGCGTCATTTTCCACAGCTTGCATAAATTCTTTTGTTAATGTTACAGAAATATTTGCACCAGTTAAAAACTCTGGATTGTGAACAGTATAAGTACCACCGTCACGTAGTTTGTTTTCCGCTTCACGAATAATAGCCGTATCAAAACCGCCTAAGCCTTCGATACCTTTATAGTTTACAATACCTTGATACATAGCTTCCTCTTGGAATGAAAGAGGCTTGAAGTTTAATTTTTCTTTTGCTAGACGAATGATCGTTTCATCCGTTGTATTTTCGATTAGGTAACGCAGAATACGTGGATTTTGCATTTTTGAAATAATAAATTCCACGATATCAGGATGCCAATCTGCCAGCATAATCATTTGTGCCGATTCTCTTACGCGGGTTCGCTACACCCACTCTCTATGTCACCATAGAAGTTGAGACCATATCTTACATCTATTAGATGTCCTCGCACTTCGGAGTGGCTTCACTCCTACTCTACTCACTTCCGCTAACTTAGCGTGCTTTCGATGGTCGTTGAACCTTCCTCTTTGAAAGAGGCTTGGCTGCTGATTGTCTTTATCCCACTACTATTTTCAAGCATTCACGCTTACCGTTTCCAGTTACGTTGTAGCTAGTAGTGCATTTATTATGCGCTTTTTAACATTTTCAAAATCATTTTTTATCTCATCTTCCCAGAAACGGAGTAAAGTGTAACCGTGAGCTGCTGCAATTTGATTTTTTTCAATATCCCTAGCTTTTATCCTCTTTTGGACTTTATAAAAAGAGGAATAAAATTTCGGATTCCCATGCCAAAAATCGCCATCACATTCAATTAGAATTTTTGTCCCTAATAGTAAAAAATCAAATTGTGCACCTTCAAATATGAAGGAATATTTGTAGGGGATTGAATGTTCAAGTAAGAAATGCTCTAAAGCTCTTTCAATACTAGTTTTTCTAAATGTTTCTCTCTCTAATTGTTTTAATGCAGCTTGTCGAATTTTTCCGATTGTTTCTTTACTATAAACTCCTGTCTTACCGCTATTCCATGAAGGAGTTCCATTTATTTTTCTAGTTTTAGCTGTTTTTGAAATGATATTTTCAAAATGAACCTTTTTTTGTTCATCTGGCATTTCATTATGCCACTTTCCTGTATTTTGTGATCGAAGCCTACTTGCACACTCTTTACTACAAGTTTTAGTCTGCCGATGTTTTTCATCGAATAGTTTTCCACAAATTACACAAGTTAAAGGCTCACCTTTTCCTCGACAGCTTCTACTACAAAATTGATTGGGAATACCACGCCTTAATTTAACTTTTTTATTACATAAAATATATTGACAGGTCACCATTTCTATTGGATAAAAATAAGATATTAAATAATTTTCTAATGTTAAGTTATGCTCATTTTTCAAATGAGACGTAAACCTTCCTTGTTTATTATGATTTATTGTAAAACCACATACTAAACAAGTTTGTGGCTGTTTCGCATCATAAACATCCATAATTCCCACCTCGATTAAAGTGACAATATTTCCGTTAAAGAGTTTCCAGCAATTCACGAGGTTTGTTTACGCAGAAGCACCTAGATTATGCTTACCTCTGCGGCTACCACCTTGTTCGACAAGATGAGTCAGTTTCGCAATATCATCTAACCATGACACAGATCCAGATGATTTACCATTTACACCACGTGCCAAAGTGTTTCGTGGACGCAATGTAGAACCATTTGTCCCTACACCACCACCGCGGCTCATAATTTCCATCACTTGCTTACGGTGATCACTTATTCCTTCACGTGAATCTGCTACAAATGGCATTACGTAACAGTTGAAGAAAGTTACATCTGTTTCAGATCCAGCTCCGTAAATAACTCGTCCAGCTGGAATGAATTTCAATGATACTAACTGCTCATAAAACTTCTCAAACCATTCTTGGCGTTTCTCTGGAGTTTTTTCAACAGCAGCAAGCCCTGTTGCATTTCGTTTTGCGATTTGTTCATAAAATATTTCAAGAGGCTTTTCTAGCACGTCAATTGAACGCGTGATGACACCTGTTTCTTGCTCTTTTGGATCATCTAAAGCACTACGGTAATCTTCCTCAATCATAATCTCTGCTGTTTTTGTAGACATATCAAGCTTTTGGATTGTCCCTAAGCCACGTGCAGGGAATTTTGGATCTGCCTTCACTGTTAATACGACGAAATCACCGGCTTTTAACGTTTTCTTCTCCGTATCCTTAAACGAGTAGCGATCGATCATCACAAGTCTTGATACACCTTTATGCGTAATGTGCATATCTGGTGTTACAGGATGAACCTGTGAAAATTGTTCAATATCTTTGTTTAACTGTTCAAATTTGTTTACTTCGGGTTGATGATTTGTGAGTACCATCGTTTTGCCTCCCTTTTTTCTGCCTTACATAATAAATACACAATATCATGTGTCGTTAAACACTACATATTGTGTATGTTTCTTTACAAAAGATACTATATATAGATTTTTAATGCAACTCTTGCAATTTCGAATAGATTCCGAACTGCTTGTTATCACTAGGGATAAACGATAAAAAAATATTTTTCTTATACCATTTTTTATTTTTTGAAGTTCCAATCATCACATGCATATTTTTTTTCTTCTAGTGCATGTACATACTCTAATTGCTCCTCAGAAAGTGTAAATGGTTTTAAATCAATTTGCAATGATTTTGCAAAACCATCACGGAAAGCTGTCACACATTGTTCAATAGTCACTGGTTCTTTAACAAGGTTATTGATAGCAACCGCTTTTTCTGGCATCTTTCTACGCATCCGGTCCTTAGCCTCTTCACTTGAAAAATTGAAGACAGACAATAATTTTTCTTGATCTAAATCAAGTAAAATAGCTCCGTGCTGTAAAATAACACCTTTTTGACGAGTTTGTGCACTACCAGCTACTTTTTTACCTTCTACAACAAGCTCATACCAGCTTGGCGCATCAAAGCAAACTGCGCTTTTTGGTTTCTTTAAGTCTGCTCTTTGTTCTTCTGTATCAGGTACACTAAAATAAGCATCCATACCTAGATTATGAAAACCTTGCAATATACCTTCACTTAATACTCTATATGCCTCTGTCACTGATTCAGGCATATCTGGATAGCTTTCAGAAACAATGACACTATATGTCAATTCATGTTCATGTAAAACAGCTCTACCACCTGTTGGACGACGAACAAAGCCAAGTCCTTGTTCTCGTACCGCTTCTAGATTGATATCTCTTTTAGCTTGCTGAAAATAGCCAATCGAAAGTGTTGCTGGCTCCCATTCATAAAAACGAATAACTGGTGGAATTAAACCTTCACTATGCCAATCAAGTAATGCTTCATCTAAAGCCATATTAAAAGAAGGGCTACATTTCCCTGAATTTATAAAATACCAAGTTGTCATATTTTCATCTCCTACGAATATTTAATTGAACATTAGCTAACGTGTACAAAAATAAGTCTCATCACCATAATGAGGGGTTGATTTCCGTTCCGGCTGGGCGCTGTTATCGCTGCCGCTTCGCTTTCGCGCAGAAAACATTTGTCGCTGCCGCTTCGCTTTCGCGCAGAAAACATTTGTTGCTGACGCTACGTTAGCACTACGCTTTCGCACAGAGCAAAGCTTCCGATAAGCCGCTTCACTTCGCTGCAGGGTCTCGGGCCAACACGATGTTGGTCAAGAAGGCGTTATCACAGGACGTGATGGTTTTAGCCTTTGTTCCTCTACCGCTGATCACCAAGGAGTCGCCCTGCCTTCACTCCAATCAACCTATATATGGCATGCATTTAAATAAATGTCATCCTATTCTAGGTAATGAGCAAAAACAATACTTCTCAAAATTTTGACACTCTGCGTTTAGTTCTATTCTTTTTTGAAGTAATCATCTGATTCTGTGACCTTTCACAAATAACATCCATAAATATAGATAGATTAATTCTAGCCACAATGTAATTAATTTTATCAAACTCATTGGACTATCGCTAGCGCTTCTTTTATAATAATAAAGAAGATAGAAAGGGGTAAGAAAATTTTGGACATACTTATCACAATCGGTGTTATTTTAGTAGTCGTAATTGTATATATCGGCATCAATGCCATGCGACTAAAAAAAGCCGTAACAAACCTAACACAAGAACAATTTATTGAAGGCTATCGTAAAGCACAACTTATCGACGTACGTGAGCAAAAAGAATTTGATGCTGGTCACATTCTTGGTGCACGTAATGTTCCTTCAACTACTCTACGTCAACGTTACAAAGAAATTCGCCCAGATTTACCAGTATATTTATACTGTCAAAATACAGGCCGTAGCTCACGAGCTGCGCTTTATCTTAAAAAACGTGGCTACAACCAAATTTACCAACTTCAAGGCGGCTTCCGTACTTGGACAGGTAAAATAAAGTCCAAAAAGTAATTATTGTAACAAAATCGATAAAGCACTAGTGACTGATGAAATAAATTCACACTTAGATACTAAGTGAATTTATATATATTTACCTATGTCGCTTTGTTTTATACAGAAAGAAACCATCTCAAATGACTATGAGATGGTTTCTTTTTTGCAAAAAATTCTGAGTTTCTACTATTATTATACTAATCGTTAAACGTCTAACAAGTTAGTTCATGATTGTGCATGTATAGAATAAGGTAAAGCAGTATGACAAATATACATACATACGTTTTAACAAATGTCATCCTCTACTTTTGCTGATGAGCCCACTCCATATCAGATATTAAATATCATCCACATTAACATATGTCTAAAAATACTATTTTTCGTAAAAAATTTACCTAGACGAACTCCAATCTTCTTTTTATCTGAAAAATGACTGAAATTTATCCTTGAATAATTATGTAAGCACTGATAGGATGTATAATATCTTAAAATAATGTCATGAAGACATACAATACAAGCTATGAATGCTATGGATAACACTATAGCAGGAGCAGTTCTGGAGAGAGCGCATTTTGCGTCGCCGAAGGGTTCACTATCTCAGGCAAAAGGACAGAAGAGTAATATCAACTTTCATCATGAAAGCTATACCACACGAATGTTTTCTTTTTTTACATACAACATCCAAGCGGTATTTGTTATTCTGTCGTTTACGAGACTAGTGTCACTACTAGTCTCTTTTTTTATTTTCCAGTCATAGTTTTTACATATCTTTGAGGGGGATTAACGTGGAACAACAACAATTAAAACGTGATTTAAAAAATCGCCATGTGCAGCTCATTGCGATTGGCGGAACAATAGGTACTGGTTTATTTTTAGGATCAGGTAAAGCCATTGCTTTAGCGGGGCCTTCTATCATCTTCGCCTATCTAATTGTCGGTACTGCCCTATTTTTTGTCATGCGGGCATTAGGTGAACTGTTATTATCAAATGCTGGCTATTCATCATTTACTGATTTTGCATCCGAATACATAGGACCTTGGGCAGGTTACATCACTGGCTGGACATACTGGTTCTGCTGGATTATGACCGCTATGGCAGATATTATTGCTGTCGGCGTTTATACAAAATATTGGTTTGATATACCTCAATGGGTGCCTGCAATTGGCTGTTTAGTACTGTTATTAATATTGAATTTATTGACTGTAAAACTATTTGGTGAACTAGAATTTTGGTTTGCCCTTATAAAAGTCATCACAATTGTTGCGTTGATTATTATTGGACTATTCATGTTATTTACAGGATTTCAAACAAGCTCTGGCACAGTTTCAGTTGAAAATCTATGGGCACATGGTGGGTTATTCCCGAACGGCCTATATGGGTTCCTAATGGCATTCCAAATGGTTGTTTTCGCTTTTGTTGGAGTCGAATTAGTAGGGGTTTCTGCTGCAGAAACGGCCAATCCTAAAAAAAATATTCCTTCTGCCATTAACAAAATTCCATTACGCATTTTATTATTCTACGTAGGGGCGTTATTTGTTATTTTATGCATTAATCCTTGGTATGAAATGTCTGCCTCAAGTAGTCCATTTGTACAAGTATTTACACTAGCTGGTATTCCAATTGCTGCAGGTATTATTAATTTTGTCGTTTTAACATCTGCTGCTTCGGCCGGTAATAGTGGTTTATTTTCTACAAGTCGCATGCTTTTTAATCTCGGAAACAACAAGCAAGCTTCGCCAGAGTTTGCAAAGCTCAATAAAAACAGTGTACCAAGTAACGCACTCGTTGTGTCTGCAGTTGTTGTATCTGCCGGTGCATTACTAAGTAAATTAATGCCTGAAAATGCCTTTAGTGTTGTTACAACGATTAGTGCTATTTGCTTTATCTGGGTGTGGAGTATTATATTAATCTCTCATATCATTTATAAACGAAAAAATCGTGCACTTCATGAAGCATCGATTTTCAAGGCACCTTTTACACCATTCGTGAACTATTTAGTGCTTGCCTTCTTTGCATTTCTATTAGTAGTCATGTTCATTTCAGAGGCAACACGTACAGCATTACTTTTAACACCAATTTGGTTTATCGTACTAATGATTATTTATAAAATGAAAAGAAAGAAACCAATTCGCTAAGGTAACGATATAATCAACTTATTGGTCGTAGAGTTCATTGCCACCCAAATGTTGAATCTGTAAAAATTGTCTCTAAAAAATGAATAAAATTACAAAAAAGATGGCTCCATTTACTGAAGTCATCTTTCTTTGATTGATTAAAAAATATTCATATTCCACTCGGTAGCAATATGCTTGAGTAAATTCACTCCGGCTACACTGTTCCCGATGTCATCAATTGCTGGTCCATATATACCAATACCGCAACCAGCAGGGAACGGTGAATCTAGACCTGCGTGACTTGGCACAGCTGCCAAAATTGCTCCAGAGACACCACTTTTAGCGGGTAACCCTATAAATGCAGCAAATTTACCAGAAGCATTATACATACCACATGTAACCATCAATGCCTTCGCTAATTTTGCTACTTGTTTAGGAAACAGCTGTTTATTTAAATGGGGATGATAGCCATCATTGGCGATGACTAAACCAATCATTGCTAAATCCGAAACAGTTACTTCAATAGCGCATTGTTTCAAATAAACCTCCAATGCCTCCTCTACAGGACAATCTAGAAAGCCAGAATCCATTAAATAATATGCTAATGAACGGTTTCGATTAGCAGTTTGCCACTCAGATTGATAAACCTCTTCATTAACCTTTAACTCCTTGCCAATGATTTGTTCTAAAAATTGAAGGATTTTTGAAACCTTCTCTTGCGGAGAATTTCCGTCAAGCATAGAGGATACTGTAATCGCTCCTGCATTAATCATTGGATTAAAAGGTTTTCCAGGCTGATGGCTTTCTAGACGAATAATGGAATTGAAGGTGTCACCTGTAGGTTCAACATCTACTCGTTCTAAAACATAAGGTAATCCCCGTTCCATACACGCTAAAATAAATGTAACAACTTTTGAAACACTTTGCAGGGTAAATAGTTCAGTTGTCTCTCCGGCTTTCATTTCGTCATTATTAGTCCCGATAATCGAAATCGCTAATTGATTTGGATCTTTTTCCGCTAAAGCAGGAATATAGCTTGCACATTTTCCCACTTTAGCATAAGGACGAAATTGTTTCACCCATTCTGCCGCAAGGTGATTATTTTGATTGTTATGTTCTGTCGGCATTTTGTGATCTCCTTTCAAATAACGGTATCTTACGCCATAACTACTCAATAAGTACACTTTACTAAAAAAATTGAATAATAGGCAAAAACAGAGCCTCCATAGTTTACCCTACGAAGACTCTATTTGGTATAGTTTTTTACGGATTTTATTGGGCCAACAACACCTATTTTATACATCTTTAGTACCTACCTTCTATGTCAAACTACTCTTGTTCTGACAAAAGATTCTCAATTGTTATACAAATTAACTGTAAATAGTATATCGAAGAAGTGATATCCTACACAAATGAAATGATAAATTTAACCAATAGGATTTTTCTACTGAAAAATAAAATGGAAAAGGAAATCTTTGTCGATGCTCTGACTCTTTATAGGGGATTCTCATTCGAGGCAATTCGCTTTCGAACAAAAACAATTTTGCTGAAGTATTGTTGACATCTTACTTTCATTGACACAATAGTTTTTCAAAAACATGAAACCCCGAATAAATTTCGTTATTCGGGGTTTGGGTTTTAAACAATTTTATAAATCGTTTGCGTACATTTTCTTATATAAAATTTCTAATTTTTTCGAGAGCTTACCATATGCAGTTTCCCAAGCTTTTCGAGCTGCTGCATTATCCACTGTTGAAGGTACATAAAGAGCATGAACATCAGCTACCTTTTTCAAATCACTCTCGGCCTGTGTTAACTTAGAGTAATTTTTCACGACGCTCTTTTCTGAAGCACTAAGACCATCATATGCTGTACGTATTTCTTTTACTTTAGTCTCCAAGTCATCAATATATTCACCATTTATAAGCAGTGAATTAATGGATTCAACTAATTTCAAAGCAATTTCATTAGACTGTTGTTGACCCTTATCCTTATCGATAATGGCTTGTCGTATTTCTGGACTGACTAAACTCATTTGTTTAGATGTAAGTTTAGCAAAAGCTTTGATGACAGTCGTTGGGCTACTTTTAAATGATTTTTCATAAGTCTTCATAAATGATTCTACTTTTTTCACATCGGAAACCGCTGTTGTTAAGATGGAAGCATTCGTAATACGTTTTTTATCACTTGAGCTCAGCTTATTATATTGAGTTGAAAGCTCCTTAATTTTTTCCATTGAAACTGTATACGTTTCATTTGAGACAATGGTTGCAATTTCATTATTTAATTTTGTGACATCGGGTGCATTACCGTCTACTAGACGATTGTTTAGCAAATCCTCATATTGCTGTTTTGCTAAATACTGTTGATTTGCAGGTAGCTTTGCATAAGCAGTTTGTACTGTTTGAATTTTTTTTGCTTGTTTTGTAGCATCTTTTTCTTCTCGTGCAGTTTGCACTTTTTTATGGAATGATTTAACACCTGATAGATCTTTACTAGCAGCTGTTAATAAATAATAGTTTGTTACATACTTTCGTCCAGCGGAAGATAGGTTTTTATATTTTGTTGTTGCTGCATTAACAGCACTTTCGAATTGTGCAAATGTATATTTCGTTACATCAGCAAGCTTCTCAACATCAGACTTCAAAGCCAATGCAGCAGCTTTATCAGCAGGTTCCTTACCATTTACATCAACTGTAATTTTCGGTGTATTTAATAAAAAATCGTTTGCATTATAAACAAGTGATTGTTGTAAACTAGTTAACTTGTTATAAGCTTTCAATACATTAGTATAGTTAGTATTTAATTTACTTTCAGCTACCCCTGGAGTTTCTGAAAGCTTTTTATAGGCGTCCATGTCCTTAATAATTTTATCAGCTGCTTTAAAATCCTTTTGCAAGGTTACAATACTTTCATATCCGACAATTTTAGCTGCTGAATTTTTCGTTAAGCCCTTATATTCATTAATAATACGGTTTACATTATTAACATGACCTTGCCAAGAATTTGCTGAAGGATCTATAGGGTAACTGTCATCCACATCGCCTACATAACTTTTAATCTCGATATTTAATCTGTCTATTTGACTGTTTTCTGCGTTTTCTGCTTGAAGTAATGTATTCATATATTTTGTCGGTACAAGCTGAAGTTGTTTATAAGTTAACTTTTCATAAGCTGTACGTATTGATTTTGCTGTAGTCACCTGTTTGCTAGGTGAATCATTTTGTGGCAGTTTATCGAAAAGTTTAATATATTGTTCGACCTTTTTAATATCTGACTTAGCATCACTTAGAATTGCTTGATTTTGAACAGTTGCGCGGTAATTTTGAGATAATTTTGCTATATCCTTTTCAATTGTTTCAACTGATGTTTTTAAAGATTCTATGCTAGTAGGTACATACTTAACAACGGAATTATCATATGCTAATAATGCAACAATTACCTGATTTAGTCTTCTAACTTCATTAAATTCATTAATATCTGTTGGGTCTTTCAAAATGTTCTTAATGCTATTGTATAAGGCATCATTTAAATCTAAGCTACGTTGTAATAAATCCAACTTATCATAAGCCTCATCGATTTCTTTTAAATATTTTGGCAGATCTTTTGCATTGACCTCTTTAACTTTATCTACTTTCTCGTTTAACTTGCTTATTAAATCTACATCCGCAGCTGCTCTCTTTAATACATTATAATTTGTTACATTTGCCTTTGCTGCAGTCGATAGTGCCTGATATTTACTTTCTAATGCAGTTACTTTTGCCTTAAAAGATTCTAGACTTGTTGCATCATATTTGTTGTCATTTATTAGTAAAGTTTTAATTTCATCAATCATTGAAATAGATGGTTCATTAGATACTGTTATTACATCAGAAGCAACAGATTCTACTAAAGAGGTTCCTACCTTTGCCTTTACTATAACCTTTATATCTTTCATGCCTTTTTCTAAAGCATTATTAGGAATTCTGTATGTGTCGTTAGTAGCTCCATCAATAATAGTAAAGGATTCACCAACTTTATAAAACCATTGATAGCTATATGTAATTTGACTACTTTGTAACTTTGCACCTGCATCATCGGTTACCATTGCACCTGCTACTTGTACCAATTCACCAGGTACTGCATAATTTGAACTACTATTAATTCTAGGTACAGTTATTGAAAGTTTTAGTTCATCGATAGAACGAGGTTCACTCTTATACTTTAAACCTTTCGTTGTTGTCACTTCTACGAAAACTGCTTTACCTGCCGCTTCTGCAGGAATTGTAAATGACGCTTTTGTTGCACCAGAGATCGGTTTATTCGTTGAATTGTTGGAACCATCTACATAGTACCATTGATAAGAATTGACAATTGATTCTACTGGTAAGTTTTCGATAGTAGCTTGTAAAGTTTCATTTACTCTATTTTGTCCTGTGACTGAAACTGTATTAGTTACCTCTGCTCCTGCAACTGTTGGCACAATAAGGGCTGCTGGAATAGCTGCTGCTGCTGTGAAAAGAAATTTTTTATTCAAATTTTCATACCTCCTGTATCTTCTATTGAATTATATCGGCTACATTTTTAATAATTCTCTTTATTTTATTGAATAATTCCAAAACATGTATTTTCTCCCTATTTAAATACCAAAAATAACAATATTTTGATTTTCTTTAGTTTTTATTCTACACAAAAAAGAAATCTAGCAGGCATTCTCTGCTAGATTTCTCATTTTTATTTATTTCTGTCTTCATATAATTGTTCTAATTTTTTTGTTAATTTATTGTATGCCTTTTGCCAAGCTTCAGTATCAGCCTTAAGCTCTTCTACAGCTTTTACTTTTTGTAAATCACTCTCAGCCTGTGTTAGTTTTGAATAATTTTTCACAAGATTCTTCTGTGCGGAAGTTAACTTATTGTAGTCTTCTATAATTTTTGTCACTTCAACCTCTAAATTTTCTACATAATAGCCATTCTTTTGGAGGTCATTTATTGATTCGATGATTTTCAATGCTATATCGTTGGCTGTCTGTCCACTTGTCTCTAATTCATTAATTTTCGTTAACGTATTACCATCTAATAAGCTCACCTGTAATGACGTTAGTTTTTGGAAATCCTTAACGATAGTTGAAGGATTTTTATCAATATTCGAATTGAATTTTTTAATAAACGACTCTATAGCTTTAACATCACTCGTTGCTTGTTTTATAACTTGACCATTTTCTATTAATTTTTTTTCAGCAGAAGATAGAGCATTGTAATCATTAATAGTTTTCTTTACTTCTTCCAGTGTTAATGAATATTTGTTGTCTTCTATATCCTTTTTTATATTAGCCAGTTGCTCATTTAAATCATTATTGCTACTAGTATACTGATTTATAGCATCATTTACTTTTGAATAAAAAGCAGCGGCTAATTTCTGCTGAATTGCATTTAATTTGTTATATGCTTTGACAGCATCTTGCATTTTTGAATACCCCTTGTTGATTAGGGCATCATTTACTTTCTTTTCGTAGGATCTAACTGCTTTTATATTCGTTTCTGCAGTTTTTAAATCTGAGTAATTGGTAACATATTTTCGTGCTTTAGGTGAAACATTTTTATATTCATTAGAAACTTCTTCAATTTTTGCTGCATACACAGCAAAATCATCCGTACTTGTATCAAGCGCAATCTTAATTTTTGCATTGAAAGCTTCCCCTGCAGTTGCATCATCTGAATCACTCGGTGATGTATTTCCATTATTCTCAGGAGCTTTTTTAAGAATATCCTGATTATATACGTATTTTTGCTGATTAATTGTTAATTTATTAAATGCTTTTAATGCTGAATTATAAGTTGATTGTAAAGTAGCGTTTTTTGTGTCTGGATTTAATGATTCATATTTTTTTATTTGAGTAATTACCTTTTCAGCAAGCTTTAAATCATTTTGTATTTGAATAAATTTATTCTTACTAGCAACATCCTGAAAAGATTTTAGACTTTTTTGTTTGGAAATAATTGAATTAACATCAGCAACATATTTATTCCATGATTCTGCATCTACTGGTTCTTTTAATTTGTTTATTAGATCCTCTATTTCTGCTATTGCACTACTTTCTGCATTTTCAGCATCTTCTAATTCATTTAACTTAGAGTCTACAAGCCCTTGTTGTCGTAAGCTTAACTTTAAATAAGCAGTACGAATATTTTTAGCTGTTGTTACCTTTTGTTGTGCCGTTTGTCCTTTAAGCTTATCAAAAAGCTTTTCAAACTTCTGGGCATTTTTCACATCAGCTTTAGCCATCGTTAAAATTTCTCGATTTTGCACAGCCGCTTTATAATCATTTGAAAGCGTGTTGATCTCTTTTTCTATATTTTGTATTAGAGCATCTAATTCAGTGGTAGTAGTTACTTTGTAGGTTGGTACTGAAATCAAATTACTATCTAACAAGTCGATAATCTTAGCATTTATTTCTCTCAATTTAGTAAGCTCTTTCATGCTATCAGGATTCTCAATAAGTTGTTTTAATAACTTTTCATAAGCATTTTCCTTATCCAAACTACGTTGAAGATAGTCTAATTGATCATATTCTGCTTTTAATGCTTGCAACTGCTGCTGACTACTGTTTTCATCTAAACTACTAATTTTCCCAGCAATTTTATCAACTTTTTCAATATCTGCAAGTGCACGTTGTAAAATGCTATAGTTTGTCACTTGTGATTTGGCTGCAGGAGTCAAGCTTTGATAGGTTTCTTGTAATGAGGATGCTTTTGTTCTTACTTCTTCTATATAAGTTACTTTTTTATCCTTTGTCGATAACAGATTATTAATTTCCTGAATAAGTGGTGTAATATGTTTATCAGAAACAATAATAGGTTTCGATTCAATCTTAGATACCGTTTCATTCCCTACTTTTGCAGTTACTTTCACTACAATTTGATTCATACTTGAATCCATTGCGTCTTTTGGAATAGTATATGAATCCGTTGTAGCATTTGGGATAACCGAGTAGTTATCGCCTGCCTTATATAACCATTGATACGAATATGTTATTTGATCTGGGTTTAGAGTGATTTCTTTAGGGTTTTCAGTAGAACCGACGTTTGTCTTCACTGTCGGCGCTTTAACTTTAAGAATATCTCCTGGTACCACTAAGTCGTCTTCGCCTTTAGAAAAACCTTCAATTACTAAATCAGCCATATTTAATTGTAAATTCTGAATTATTTTGTTTTCACTAACAAATACCAAGCCATCTTCCGTTTTCGCTTCTATAAATATATTTTTACCAGCAGCTGCAACTGGCACGATTATTTCGTTTTTCGTCGCGCCTTGAATAGACTTCACAGTGTTTCCATCAATCATGTACCATTGATAACTGCTAAAAGTATTTTTTTTATCTGGATTGTTTGGATCCTTTACACCGTCAATATTAGCTGTTAGTTTACCATTTACATAATTATCTCCATTTATAGGGAGATTTCCTTTTACTATGATTTTCTTACTTTCATAAACCTTCCCATTATTATCTGTGACCTGCACAATAATTGTTTTTCCTAGAGCTATTTCAGGGACTTGTAATTTTTGATTTGTTCCATTGTCAATCTTCGTTATTGTACTGCCATCAACATAGTACCACTGAAATGTATATTGAAGATTTTCCGGTAAAGAAGAAGTAACAGCCTCTAGTTCTGAATTAATTGCACCATTCCCTACAATAGTTACTTGTTCTGCAGCAGCATATGCATCAATAGGCACGATAAGTGCTGCTGGAGCTGCTGCCATTAAAAATAATTTTGCCTTCGTCATTTAAAGTTCGCTCCTCATAGTATGTATATACCATACATTATAGCAACATCTTCCACCTACTAGCAATGACACCCTAAACTATATAAAATATGGCATGATAATAATTAAACAATTACTAAAGTTTCATTATATTTTCACTAAAAAAGTAGTATCTTTTTTCAAAAACACTACTTTAGACGCAGGCAATATTTCTATTATTCATTGTGGAGTCACTATATTTCTTCATTACTATGTAACGGCCTTTTTATGGGATGCCGCTTTCTTTGTTTGTACACTTAAAATAATATTGATGTCCCCACCTAAACTTAATGCTTATGCAGTGTATGTGTTTTTTCAAAACAATCAACGTATTGCACACGCTCTATTTCGCCTGATAATGAATAAAAAAATATCACTCGTTCATAAATCATCTCAGTTAAAAAAGCTGTTTTCGTAGAGTCATGACAAAATGGTATAAGCTTAAATTTATATAACGCTCCATACATCTTAGGGACTGTTAGATAAGGTTCGTTATTTTTAATAGTAATGGTAAGCGCTTTGTCTTCATTTTCCATTACATATTTCCCCACGATAGATTCTTTCTTTGTATACGTTATCGGAACTGCAGGTGCTGGTGAAGATACATTTTTATCAAAAACGATTTTTGCTATCTCTCTACTTAAATGCATGACAGGTGTAACATTCATATTGCTTAAAAAGATAATCGTAACTTCATCATCAACAAATCTAAGGAATTCACTTGAAAAACCGCTAATATCTCCAAAATGATGCACACATTTTTTCCCCATTATTTCAGAGACCATCCAGCCACACGCATAAGATCCAAGATTTGGAGTCAACATTTTCTTAGTTAATTCCTTGTGAAGGATGTTGGAAGATTTTAATGCCTTATCCCAAATAAACAGGTCCTCTGTTGTAGAATACAAACCGTAGGAACCTAATGGAAATGACATATCCGCATACGCTGTATGAATGGGTTCTTCCCAAAATGAATAACCAGATGCTAAACCCGGAACCACTTTTATTCCATCATCACAACCTGTATGATACATACCTAATGGATGGCATATATGCTGCTGTATGTAATCGCCATAAGACATATCTGAAACTTTTTCAATAATTGCCGTTAACAACGCATACCCTGAATTCGAATAGTCAAATTTACTACCAGGTTCAAACTCTAATTCCCTTCCTTTAAAGGAATCAATTAGCTGATCTAATGTTGATGGCAGTCTCATTGTGCGAAACCAAAAATCAGGAAAATTTGTATAATTAGGTATTCCGGAACTATTGGTTAAGCAATGATAAATTGTTATTTCTTGACCATTCGGATAGTCATGTAGATATTTTCCTACGTAGTCGTCTATATTCAATTTCTGCTTTTCATGCAATTGAAATATAGCCATAGCTGTAAATGCTTTTGTGAGTGACCCTATACGAAATTTTG
The DNA here is from genome assembly GCF_050279145.1 of Lysinibacillus sp. NPDC094177. NCBI lineage: Bacteria > Bacillati > Bacillota > Bacilli > Caryophanales > Bacillaceae > Lysinibacillus > Lysinibacillus sp. NPDC094177. The sequence continues at coordinate 318,269 of NZ_JBNNTW010000001.1, forward strand.
TTGTTGGAACATTTGGAACGCTATGCTCCCAATTCGCCATGCCAAATCCTCTGTTTAAAAGAATATTCTCATTAGATGCAATTAACATAGTACCATTCAAATAACCGTTTCGATTATAAGAATCTATCCAATTACTTAACCGTTCCTCTAATAGCATGTAAGTTTCTCCTTAAATTAATATTATTACAACTCAAAGTAAAATCTCCCAATCTATACTTGTACTGTGAATTTTGCACAATACAAAAAGATTAGGAGGTGTAAAAATGTTTCATATCTTTCTGTCTATTCATATATTATCCTCAACTATGAACTGGCCTATTATTATAGGTATCGAAACTATATAAATGAGTATGATTCTCTTCATTTACTTTAATCCGAATGGACATTCCTTCTCCGACATTGGTGTTAATAGAAAACTGCCCATTAAAGGCCAGTACCCTCTCTTGCATCCCCCTGATTCCCATTGAATCAGAAACAATAATTTCATCCATTTTACATCCTACACCATCGTCTGAATAATTGATTTCAAAACCATCTTCTGTTTCTAATAAATGAATTTCGACAGTATTGGCATATGAATGCTTCAAGGCATTGTTCAATAACTCTTGGAAAAGTCGATATATCATCAAGTTTAAACGCTCATCTTCTAAATATAGACGATCAATTGTGTAAATTAAAACAAAATCAGCACGCTTATGAACTTTTTGAATAAGCTTCTCAAGCGCAGCATTTAATCCTAATGTATCTAATAATGGTGGCTTCAAATTTTCACAGTAGCCTCTTAAATCGTTCAAAGATGCAATCATATGATCATGAATTTTAGATAGGTTCGCATGAATATCCGTTGTCTTCTTTGCATGAATAAAAACATTCATTTCTCTAGCAATATGGAGCTGCTCTTGTAAAATCGTATCGTGAAGTTCCTGAGCTAACTGATATTTCTCTTGTTCAAATCGTAACCAAAGAAGCTTATTTAGCCATGGTAGCTGACTTTTATCAGCCTCTTTCATATGCTTTAACTGTTCTAATAGACCTTCCACCATTTTTGTATTTTCAATAAAATTATTTAAATATAAAAGTAATAATTCAAGCCATAATAATTCCTCATCCTTTAGATAAATGGATTTATTATGGTCTACAACTAGAATTCTTTTATAGTTAATATCTTGATGGATAAAGGCAATATAAAAATGCTCCGTTTTCTTTATATCCCCTAGGCGGAGGTACTCAAGTAATATTTCGTTAATTTGATTTTGAGCATATTCTTTTGATGTGCTTGTGGAAGTTACTTGATGTGTTTGCAAATCATAGGTTAATACGTAAACATGTTTGATCTCAAGGTGTGAAGCAATTTCTTGAACAAATTTCTCTAGCAAGTCCTCAATCTTCACGACTCTTCCAATACTATCAACAGTCGTATACAATCGATGGATATAATCCCCTTTTGTTGAAAAAAGAATTTTTCGCTTACTATAGTCTATTTTCTCTTTAATGTAGAAAAGCGCTATTAATGAAAAGAAGGCAAAAAAGAATAATTCCGCCATTCTTGAAACAGACAAATCCGTAATCGCATACAGTCCTATTAATAGCCAAATCGTAAAAGCAAATGAAAAATTAAAGTAATAGCGTAAACGGGTAATAAAGTATTCCATATCAAATATACGTTCAGTGAGCTGTGTACATATAAAGCTGAAAGGTATTATTACTAAAAAAAGGGAACAAATATCTGCAGAGAGTAATTGTTTATGAAAGATCATTTCTGGTAACGCGTATAGAAAAAGAAAAGGTATAAACGGAATGATTATACTGCTCAATAATAATTTTAATTGTGGTACTTTATATTTAAAATACCCCGAAATCATAATCCCAAGAATTATAATAAGTAGTAAGAAAAATGCTCCTAAGATTATATTTGAAAGCACAACATGAATGGAGCTATTCCTTATACCATAAATGCTTAAAAATACTACCGAAAGAGGGAGTATATATAGTATCTTTATGTTTTTTATAAACAACCATTTTATATTTAAAAAATCAAAGTAAAGCCTCAAAAAATGTATTAAAAGTACAGGACATAGCAGCATACTACTACGATTTACAATAATCCCTACATAATTTAATATCCCAGACGCACCTATACTAACATATGCTAACGAAACTGTTAAGATAAATAAAATTAATAGATTTAATAGCGGTGTATTTTTCTGTTTAACATACAAATAAATAGAAAGTAATAATGATAGGAAATAATAAACAGTAGGTACAACGAATACATAATAAAATTGTTGAGGAATATCGAATGTTTTTATTTGTACATGTACTACATCGCCATTAGGTTTCTCTATAGTTAATTTATTTGCTGAGCGTATTACGAATTCATACTTTACATTGGAAATATTTTTTATATCTTTTCCATCTACTTTTAATATTATATCTCCAGGCACTATTTGATGCTTGTTAGCCCAATCCTTATAGTAAGGATTGGTTACTATCCAATTTCCGCCTTTTTCTTCTATCTCAATATTTAAAAAAGGCTTACTATAAGATGTAAACAATAAATAAATCCCCATTATTACATAAATACCCATAGCAAGCCAAAACCATCTAGAATTAGTTGACCTTAGTTCCACAAACGATTTTCTACACGCAGCTCTTCATCAAACGAGTCTAAAATTGCCTTCTCCTCAAGCTCAGTAATACCAACTAGAGAAGCCTTTTTTTCTTTTAACAAAGTTACAATCGACGGATTTTGCTCTAAATATTGAATCGTGTTAATCATAATATCTCCTCATTTCATTAGTTTTTTATAGTTACACTTTCTGGTGTACTCATCCTATTGAGTTTCAATACCTTTTTACCAATTATTTTACAAGGAATTAATAACCATAAATGTAACTACACCTACATTATACTATCACTTCACACTTATTCAACAACATTTTCTATTAATTGCTAAAAAATAATAGGTTATGTGGTATTTTTCACAAAATATACTAATTTTCGCAATACTTAGTCATATCGCTATATAAATTTCTACCGTTAATAAATTCAGAAGAAATATTTCAGTTTCTTGTTTTCTCATTCTACATAAAGAGATTAAGAAAGAAGAATTTATATTTATAGATCTCTTAATTCTCCTTATAAAATCCTTATAATTATAATTTAAAGTTTCATTAACAAGTTTTTTCATCAGTAGGCACCTGTTGAAAGAACAGAATAACAATGAAAAAGGATGATAATATGAAGCAAAAGCTTTCACCCATATCTGCAATAGAGCGGATTGAAACACTCGATGTATTAAGGGGGTTCGCATTATTAGGAATCATATTAGCAAATATTGTTTGGTTCCTTTACCCTATCTATATGCAGGAAGATATTAGTTTTAAAAATGAATGGACTTCTTTTTGGAATGACGCTGATTATACAGTTAAAACTATTCTTTCTATGTTTGTCGATGGAAAATTTGTCATGCTTTTTTCCATGCTGTTCGGTTTTGGAATGGTCATTATGCAAGAAAGGGCAGCCGCAAGGGAATTAAACTTTTGGGCAATTTATTCTAGACGACTTATTGCGTTATTTATTTTCGGTTGCATCCATGCTTATTTCATTTGGTTCGGAGATATTTTAACAGACTATGCAATCTTAGGATTACTACTCCTTTTCATGCATAAGTTAAAACCTAATTTGATGTTAATCATTTGCCTAACTTTATATAGCTTACTTTTGGGATCATTAACGTTTGGAGCTCTATCCGCCGATTCTACTCCGACAATGTCAATGTCAATGTCGGAGGAAAGTCGTCAGCTCATGCAAGTTACGATAGATGCCCATCAAAATGGAAGTATTCAAGAATTAATGAATGCTAATTTTATGGAAAGAACATTTTATACAATGCGTAATGGGTTATATGTTCTTTATTTAGGAAACCCAATATTTTATTTATTTTCAAATCTTCCGTTCTTACTAATGTTCTTATTCGGAGCAACTGTTGCGAAGAAAAAATGGCTTCATCGTTTTGAAGAATATCGAAAAGGCTTTTTCATTACGTGGTTACTAACATTGATTTTTGGTGGCACATTGGGCTGGATATTACCTTTCCTTTCAGAAAACTTTTCTGCAGTTCAATATATTAGCTCACCACTCCTAACCATCTTTTATGCTATTAGCTTGATCTTTATTTATCACACGGTGAAAGGGAAGAAAGTTTTACAGTGGTTAGCGTTCCCTGGAAGAATGGCATTCACAAACTACATCGGCCAATCTATCATTTGTACATTTTTATTTGGACCATTTGCATTTGGCGTATACGGAAAACTTCACTTATCAACAGCCATCATCATCGCCTTTGTCATTTTTGTTTTCCAAATGATTATGAGTAAGATATGGTTATCCAAATTCCGCTTCGGGCCATTAGAATATGTTTGGAGGTCATTCACTTATTTAGGTATTAACAAGGAATCCAAAAATGCATAGCTTAGGTGAGGATCAACTGCAATTAAGTGAGTTTTCGATAAACTCGCAAAATCAATCGATAAATTCAGGATTCTTCTCGATAAAATGGACTAAGGGGTTGTCAATTGACAGCCCCTTTCCCGTTTCGTTTCTGCAGATGTTCCTATATATCTAATCTTACTGACATTTTCATGCTTAGAAATTGAATTAGCTAGGTACTTCATCGTTTTTTACATCTCCCTCCACTGTTATATCTATTATTGCTTGGTGTCTGAACTGATGACGACATCATACCATTGCCGTTATCGTAATTCCACGTATACCATTCTTTTAGACCTCTGAATGAGATTCCCTTCATCATCATAAGAGCATGTGGCCTCTCTCGTTTCAAGTAATCTGCTTCCGGCACCGTAGACACGATCTGTCTTTTCTTTCGTTTCATACAAATTCCCGACATCATCGACACTGCGGTGTAAGAAGTCAAATTGACCGCCTTGATTGGACCACACGAGGTTACTGAATTCATCGTAACCATAGGTAACTTTTACACCTGTTAACTCGTTTACCATGCTTCGTAAGCGATGATTGACGTCCCAATTATACGCTCGTCTTCGTGTATCACCGTTTTGACTACTTATTCTATGATGTGTTGGTCTACCTGCTACATCATACTGCCACTTGCTAATGACATCTCCGGGTAAGATTCGTTCAATCTCTTGACCTAGCTCATTGTACTGCATTGATGCTGTCCAATGGGCTTGCTCTGAGCGAGAAATTTACGAGACATTCCCATTTAATCATCAGCATGAAAATAGTCCCGTTTCTAACGCAAGAAAAGAGCAGAAAAACCAGTTATCACCGATGGTTTTACTACTCTTTTGCAATGCTTACTAACTAAAAGTCGGTATCAAATAGTCCAATATAATGTAAGCCGTTATAAAGTTTGTTTACATCAGTAATCTCTATTTCCGGATCGAAATAATAGAACATTGTGTTAACTTTGTCTAATCCTTTTTGAATACAAATATTTCTTATTTCAACCATCGTCTCATCATCTACTGATAGTTCTTCAATAAATTCATCCACGTCTGTTAATTTATCTTCCCAGTAGACACCAATCCAATCCTCGTCATATACTTTTTCGTTAATATCCTTACAAAATTCACATACCTTATAATTTGGATCATCAATATCCCTGTCTGGATCACTATAATCTATTTTAAAGTATTCGTTAAAGGTATCGTTATCTACGCTGCTTATTCCCATCCAAACATGAACCTTACTCATTATCTCCATTATTATCTACAACTCACTTTCATATGTTTTCTATGATGTTTTGCAATTATTATTCTTGCTTCCCTTTTGGAATTCGCTTCACTTAAAGCCTGAGACAGTTGTCTATGAAAATTACTACTTGCTTTACTAGATTGGCCTGGAAGACCTTTTAAACCAGATGAATGTGGGCCAGAATGTATATTTCCCTTTCTGTCAACAACATCTACAAAGGTTATTTTATCCTTGTCTATAGCCATTTTTTTAAGTTCTTCCGCTGTAAAACCTAATTCTCTAGCTTTAGCAGCATCTGCAACAGGAAATAATTCATGTTTTCCACCACTATTTCTTAGTTGATCTTTAACAGCCTTTATGTTTGCATTTACATCGGCAGGAGTAGCCTTATTGAACCATGCATTAAATTGTCCATTTTTCCAAGGTGCAAGACCAAAAGGATCTACTTCAGCATTCAGATTACCAACATAACCATAAAGTGTAGGATTATTTCCTGCAAGCCCAATAGGATCTTGTTGTAAGTATTTTCCTTCACTTTGCAGTAGTATCGGAATCTGTTGTAATATAATCCGATTTCTACATCTTCATACTGACCCTGATACCTAAACGGTAAGAAATCCTGCTCACCAGTGAACACATTCACTCGGCCATAGATATCAAGGTCAGCTGACCAGACCTTTTTACCTTCTTCATCAAAGGCTTCAACAGGCGTCCCAAGATAGTCACTAATAATACTGTAAATACCTTCACTCGTAATTTTCACTGAAGGTACAAACCCATCATTAAATACCCATGTGACTAGATTATCTGGTATTTCAGACTTGTTCTGTGAAGAATATTCCTCTAGATCTTCAAATTTATCTGATTTATCCTTCGAGAAATACTCATGTAGGATCGTATTCCCATCCCAGACGAAATTCATAGTTTTAGCATCAGAACTCTTCTCAATTCGTCTACCTAAAGAGTCATACTTAAAAGTAACTTCTGTCTTGTCTGGTTTGATAACTTTAGACATCATGCCATTGCCGTTATATTCGTACTTCCACGTATCACCATTCTTCTCAACTTTCTGAATCAGATTACCTTCATCATCATAAGAGAATGTTGCCTCGCTCGTTTCAAGCAATCTGCTCCCGGCGCCATAGACACGATCTGTCTTTTCTTTTGTTTCATACAAATTCCCGACATCATCGACACTGCGGTGTAAGAAGTCAAATTGACCGCCTTGATTGGACCACACGAGGTTACTGAATTCATCGTAACCATAGGTAACTTTTACACCTGTTAACTCGTTTACCATGCTTCGTAAGCGATGATTGACGTCCCAATTATACGCTCGTCTTCTTGTATCACGGTTTTGACTACTTATTCGGTGGTGTGTTGGTCTACCAGCTACATCATACTGCCACTTGTTGATGACATCTCCTGGTAAGATTCTCTCAATCTCTTGGCCGAGTTCATTGTACTGCATGGATGCTGTCCAATTTTCTTGCTCTAAACGAGAAGCCGTGATTTGCGAAACATTTCCCATCTCATTACGGGCGACATCGATTTTTGCGCCTAAGCTACTCGTAATTTGTGAACGATTGCCTATTTCATCATAGCCACTTGCAATCCAATGGTCATTTTGCCATTCCTTGATCACTTGTCCAGATAGGTCTCGCTCAAACTTTACAGTCACATGTTCATTTTCAGTCTCAATTAACGAACCATTTTTGTCATAACCATACGTTTCCCAAGTGTCATCATAATAATCAGCCCGAATGACATTCCCTAGACCATCATGCTGGAACGCTGTCCAACGATCACCCGGACGTTGAATTCTCTGAACTAATCCAGCCAGACTTCGTTCATACGTTCTTTCCATCTCATCAAAGCCGACTTCCTTAATGATATTGCCTTTCGCATCACGTTCAAACTGAAACGCTTCCCCTTTTTCGTTGATGACAGAGGTTAACTGCTCTTCTGTATCATAGGTGAATTTAACTTTCTTCCCACCTTGTTCTCGAGACATTAAGCTGCCGAGAATGGTGTAATCAAAGGCTACCTGCGTATGGTTATCTCTCGCTAAAACAACATCATCATAGGCATTGTACTTTAATTGAACGTCGTTACTATCGGATAGATTTGCCCGTACAAGACGATTCAAGTTATCATACCGGAACTTCTCTGTAGCCCCTAGCGGATTTGTCGCTGTTGTACAATTTCCTCGACGGTCATACGCCCATGTCGAACTCGTCCCGTCTAGCAATGTTACTTGACTCAGATTCAAATCAGCATCATAAGCTAAGCTTTATTTACATATAAATCAACCATTTTTTAAGTTTAGGTCTTTATTATGAAAGATCAAAAGGGCAATAAAATCCTTTTAAATGGATTTATTACCCTTCCTAAATTTAACTTCAAATTCTTTTAATACACTAAAGATTTGTTGCAAGTATAGATACTCTCATTAATTTTTCTTTTATTCTACAAGAAAAGAAACCGAACTTTTTTATCTAATGGAAATTGATAGGGTGGAGCCTCTGTGTGTCTCGATAACTATCATGACTTACAATCGATTTTCCCAATGCAAATGCTCACCAATCATTATTTTTGATAAAATGGAACTATTATCATAGTAAATACTGTAATCCATTTGTTTATACCAACTTGTAGCAAACATTGATATTTTTTTAATTCTATTTTCTTGCAACTCATCGACTCTAACATACCAATTATTAGGTGGTGTAATTGAAACATAGTACACTAAACCATTTTCCTCATAAACATAGCAAAGAGATGATAATCTAGATCTAGTAGGATTGGACTCATAAATATGAGCATTAACTATTACTTTTTCCCCATTTATATAATCTACATATCTTATATTTTCTCCATATTTCATAACATCTTTATCATATTTTCTAATCATCAAGAGAATATTTTCATTATTATCGATACCATAGGTAACTAAATTTTTCGACTCAAAGTTGGACTTACTAGGTTTAGGAAGAGGCTTCCCTTTCTTGGTTGATATGACCGAAGGGATTAAGTTCTCATATGGAATTAAATCTTCAGTTACTCCTAAAGAATACGACCATTTAGTAATTCTGCTCTTCAATTTAAGATAATGTTGATGAATGTCATTTGAATAACTTGTAAAGTGTTTCGATAGCTCTGTTCTTTTCAATTCTATTTTTTTATCATTACATATATCCATTATTTCCCCCCACATGCTGTAAATGTTTTTTTCCATGATCCGGATTCCATTCTTCCAGTAATATCAGAAAGAACATTTTTAATATCTAACCCTCTCTTATCAGCATTCTTTAAAATTTTATAGATAAGTTTATCGTTTTTCTTTCCATGAATATGAGTCCCCCCATGATAATTACCCATTTCCCTAGCCTTTACTGCACCAGGATGACCCGGCTGAGATTTTTGGTTAGGATGTGTGCCCCAAAGTCTTGCACCATTTTCTGCTATATCTGGATTCAATCTATGTTTATCCAATATATCACGAGAACCTTGTGCATAAACGTTATTTGCATTCTCTTTAACAGCATGATGAGGTGTTTGCCCTGGTGCTAAAGGTCTACCAGCAGCAGCCATGTTTTGACCTAAAATCTTAGCAGTTAACCCTAAAGGATCAATCCAAGTAAGTGGATCATGTACATACCCATACAAAGTAGGATTGTTCCCCGCAAGTCCAATTGGGTCTATTTGAGTATAATTCCCTTGTTCTGGGTCGTAGTAACGGAATCTGTTGTAATATAATCCGATTTCCATGTCCTCATACTGCCCCTGATATCTAAACGGAATGAAATCCTGCTCACCAGTGAACTCCATCACTCGCCCATATATATCAAGTTCTGCTGACCAAACCATATTACCATCTTCATCAAAAGCTTCTACGGGAGTCCCAAGATAGTCACTAATAATGCTGTAATTACCTTCACTCGTAATTTTCGCTGAAGGTACAAACCCATCATTAAATACCCATGTGACTAGATTATCTGGTATTTCAGACTTGTTCTGTGAAGAATATTCCTCTAGATCTTCAAATTTATCTGATTTATCCTTCGAGAAATACTCATGTAGGATCGTATTCCCATCCCAGACGAAATTCATAGTTTTAGCATCAGAACTCTTCTCAATTCGTCTACCTAACGAGTCGTACTTGAAAGTAACTTGTGTGTTATCCGGTTTGATGACCTTCGACATCATGCCATTACCAAAGTACTCGTACTTCCACGTATCACCGTTCTTCTCAACCTTCTGAACCAGATTACCTTCATCATCATAAGAAAATGTAGCCTCACTCGTTTCAAGTAATCTACTTCCGGCACCATAGACACGATCTGTCTTTTCTTTCGTTTCATACAAATTCCCGACATCATCGACATTGCGGTGTAAGAAGTCAAATTGACCGCCTTGATTGGACCAGATGAGGTTACTGAATTCATCGTAGCCATAGGTAACTTTTACACCCGTTAACTCGTTTACCATACTTCGTAATCGATGATTGACGTCCCAATTATACGCTCGTCTTCTTGTATCACGGTTTTGACTACTTATTCGGTGGTGTGTTGGTCTACCTGCTACGTCATACTGCCATTTGCTAATGACATCCCCTGGTAAGATTCGCTCAATCTCTTGACCGAGTTCATTGTACTGCATGGATGCTGTCCAATGGGCTTGTTCTGAGCGAGAAGCAGTGATTTGCGACACATTCCCCATTTCATTACGAGCGACATCGATTTTTGCGCCTAAGCTACTCGTAATTTGTGAGCGGTTGCCTAATTCATCATAGCTACTCGCAATCCATTGGTCATTCTGCCACTCCTTTATCACTTGTCCAGATGAGTCTCGCTCCAGTTTTACTTTCACATGCTCATTTTCAGTCTCAATTAAGGTACCATTTTTGTCATAGCCATACGTTTCCCAGGTATCATCATAATAATCAGCTCGAATGACATTCCCTAAATTGTCATGTTGATATGCTGTCCAACGATCGCCTGGTCGTTGAATTCTCTGAACCACTCCTGCCAGACTTCGCTCATACGTTCTTTCCATCTCATCAAAGCCTATTTCTTTAATGATATTCCCTTTCGTATCGCGTTCAAACTGATACGCTTCGCCTTTTTCGTTGATGACAGAGGTTAACTGCTCTTCTGTATCATAGGTGAATTTAACTTTCTTTCCACCTTGTTCTCGAGAAATTAAGCTACCAAGAATGGTGTAATCAAACGCTACCTGTGTATGGTTATCTTTTGCAAAAACAACATCATCATAGGCATCATACTTTAATTGAACGTCGTTTCCATCGGATAGATTTGCCCGTACAAGACGATTCAAGTTATCGTAACGGAACTTCTCTGTAGCTCCTAGCGGATTGGTCGTTGATGTACAGTTACCACGACGGTCATATGTCCATGTGGAACTCGTTCCGCCTGGTAATGTCACTTGACTCAAATTCAGATCAGCATCATAAGATAAGCTTACCACATGGCCTTGCGCATTTGTCACCGTTTTAATTAAATATTGCTCATTATAGGAAAATTCTGTTTTTGTTCCATCTTCTAAAATATTTGCTTGCAATGTGCTATCTTCATTATAAATCCATTGACGACTTCCGCCCTCTGCGTTAACTGCCTGAACCAGCCTATCCTTCTCATCATACTGAGAAGATAAGGTGCTACCATCTGCAAGAGTAATTGTCACTGGATTTGCCCACTCATCATAGCTATATGCCGTGACACGACCATCTTCATCTACTTCTTGCAGTAATTCAAAGTCCTCATTATATTGATAGCTAACTTCACTACCATCTGGGTGAACAATTTTCGTACAGAGGTTATCTTCGTTGAAATAGTAATTACTCTTATGACCTAAACTATTCGTAATCTCATTATAGCCCTCGTGATAGGAAAGCTCCCCCGCAAGGACATTGTCATCTCCCCATGTTTTGATGACTCGAGCACCTGTTGTTGGACCATCATAGCGCCAGAAGAAGCTATTTTTATTGCGATCCGTTTTTTGCATCATTAAGTGATTAACATATTTTAAATGCGTACTTTGCCCTAACGCATCTTGGATTTCGACTAAATCTTTTCTATGCGTCGTCTTGAGTCTTACATCCGTCGCTTTGACTTCCTAACCGTCACTCTGCTGCTTCTACCCATTACTTCAGATTCTATTCTCATCTCTGCCTCATTGATCCGCCTCTTTTGAAGTTAAAATGCTTCTCAAAAAATAATAAAAAAACGTCCAACAAGTACTAAAATACTTATCGGACGCCTTATGAAAGTTAATTATGCTTTTTGATAGCGAAGCACAGGTGTACGAGCAGCGCGTGTTTCGTCTAAGCGAGATACGACTGTTGTATGTGGTGCTTCTTGAACGATTGATGGATTTTCTTCTGCTTCTTTTGCAATTTGAATCATCACATCGCAGAATGCATCTAATGTTTCTTTAGATTCTGTTTCTGTTGGCTCGATCATTAACGCCTCTTCCACATTTAATGGGAAGTAAGTTGTTGGTGGATGGTAACCAAAGTCTAACAGACGTTTTGCAATATCTAAAGTACGAACGCCAAGTTTCTTTTGACGACGACCCGATAACACAAATTCATGCTTACAATGACGGTTGTATGGTAGATCATAGAAAGGCTCTAAGCGACGCATCATATAGTTTGCGTTTAGTACTGCGTATTCTGTTACAGCTTTCAAACCATCTGGACCCATTGTACGAATATAAGTGTATGCACGTACGTTAATACCAAAGTTACCATAGTAAGGTTTAACACGTCCGATTGATTGTGGACGTTCGTAATCAAAGTGATATGTTCCCTCTTCTGTTCTTACTAAAACTGGTTTTGGAAGGAATGGAATTAAATCAGCTTTCACTCCTACTGGACCTGAACCTGGGCCACCGCCACCGTGAGGACCTGTAAATGTTTTGTGTAGATTTAAGTGTACGCAGTCAAAGCCCATATCACCAGGACGTGCTTTACTCATAACTGCGTTTAAGTTTGCACCGTCATAGTATACTTTACCGCCAACAGAGTGAATTAGCTCTGCCATTTCGATAATGTTTTCTTCAAATAGACCAAGTGTATTTGGATTTGTCAGCATTAATGCAGCTGTATCAGGACCAACTACTTTGCGTAAATCTTCAATATCTACTAAACCATCTTCATCCGATTTAACAGTGATAGTTTCAAAGCCTGCAACTGTTGCCGATGCTGGGTTTGTACCATGAGCAGAGTCAGGAACAATAACTTTATTACGGTGACCTTCACCATTTGCTTCATGGAATGCGCGGATCATCATTAATGCTGTCCATTCACCATGAGCACCTGCTGCAGGTTGTAATGTCACTTCATCCATACCTGTAATTTCAACTAATGAAGTTTGTAAATCGTAAAGAAGCTCCATCGCACCTTGAGTTGTTGATTCATCCTGTAATGGGTGAACATTAGCAAAGCCTGAAATTCGTGCAACAGCCTCGTTAATTTTCGGATTATATTTCATCGTACAAGAGCCAAGAGGATAGAAACCTGAGTCTACACCGTGGTTTCGACGAGAAAGTGCTGTATAGTGACGCATAATATCAAGCTCAGAAACCTCTGGTAATTCCGCCTCTTCAGCGCGTACTAAGTTCGCAGGAAGTAAATCTGCAAGATCAACCTCTGGTACATCAAGTGCTTCTAAGCTATACCCTACGCGACCTTCTTTTGAAATTTCAAAAATGAGTGATTGATTTTCGTTATGCATTAAGAGCCCCCATTTCTGCAACAAGTGCATCAATTTCTTCCTTCGTGCGTAATTCTGTTACAGCGATTAGCACGTGATTTTTAAGAGATTCATATGTTTGACCTAAAGGATAACCACCTATGATACCTTTTTCAATTAGGCCTTTATTGATTTCTTTCACACATTTATTTGTTTTCACAACGATTTCGTTAAAGTGTGCACCTTGGAATGCTACTGTAAAGCCTGCCGCTTCAAAAGCATTTTTAGCATAGCGCGTTTTCGCAATATTTTGCGTAGCCATTTCACGAACGCCTTGTTTACCTAAAGCAGTCATAGCTACAGAAGCTGCAAGTGCAAGAAGAGCTTGGTTAGAACAAATATTAGATGTTGCTTTATCGCGACGGATATGTTGTTCACGCGCTTGTAATGTTAAAACATAACCACGACGACCTTCACCGTCCACTGTTTCACCAACAAGACGACCTGGAACTTTACGCATTAGCTTTGTTGTTACTGCAAAGAAACCACAGTGCGGACCACCGAACGCTTCAGAAATACCGAATACTTGTGCGTCACCTACACAAATATCAGCACCTAGCTTACCAGGTGGTGTTAAAATCCCTAGTGAAAGTGGGTTTGAAGATACGACAAATAAACTTTTTGCATCATGTGCAATATCACTCATTACTTGTAAGTCCTCTATTTGGCCAAAGAAGTTAGGATATTGTGCAATAACAGCTGCCGTATTATCATCGATTAGTTCTTTTAATGCTTCTACATCTGTCACACCATCTTTATGTGGAACAGTAACAATTTCAATTGATTGTCCGTATGCATATGTAGCAACGACATCGCGATACTCAGGATGAACCGTTTCAGATACTAAAATTTTCTTACGGCGTGTATGACCAGCTGCCAGCATACCTGCTTCAGCTAATGCTGTTCCTCCATCATACATAGAAGAGTTTGCAAGATCCATACCTGTAAGTTCTGCAATCATCGTTTGGAATTCAAAAATTGCTTGTAATTCCCCTTGTGAAATTTCTGGTTGGTATGGAGTATACGCTGTGTAAAACTCTGAACGAGAAATAACGTGGTCCACGATAATTGGTTTATAGTGGTTGTATACGCCTGCACCTAAAAACGATACGTTAGCATTTGTATCTTTATTTTTTGCAGCAAGTGCTGATAATTCTTTCAATAAAGCTGATTCAGATTTTGCTTCTTTAATATCATATAGGCCTTTAAAACGTACTTTTTCTGGAATATCCCCAAATAGCTCATCAACTGAGGATACACCAATTACGTCTAACATTTCTTGTTTATCTTGCTCCGTCATAGGTAAATAACGATGTTTCATAAATGTAGGTCCCTCTTTTCAACTTTTATTTTGAACGCTTGTAAAACGGTGTTTCAACTGTTACTACCTTTAAGTGTTTTCCACGAATTTCGATTTCCAATTCAGTTCCGATAGTTGCGAATTGACTGTCAATTAATGCGTTACCAACATTACGTTTAGATGAAGGTAGCTGTGTACCTGTTGTCACTTCACCGATTTCCTTACCATCCTTAAACACTTTGTAGCCATGACGAGGAATTCCTTTATCAATCATTTCAATGCCCACAATTTTACGTGACAGTCCATTTTCTTTTTGTGCCACTAATGCATCATGACCATTAAAGTCTTCTTTATTTAATTTCACAGCAAAACCAATGCCAGCCTCAAGAGGTGAAATTGTCGCTGATAGCTCTTGCCCGTATAATGGAAGACCTGCTTCAAAACGAAGTGTATCACGGCATCCTAAACCTGCAGGAACAACGCCTTTGTCTTTTCCAGCCTCTAAAATTTTATCCCATAGAGCTTTAATATCTTCTGGAGAGCCATATAATTCAAAACCGTCTTCTCCTGTGTAACCACTACGAGATACTAATGCTTTATGACCAGCAACCTCAACATCTGCTTGGAAACGGAAGTATTTAATAGCACTTACATCAGTAGCTGTTAATGATTGTAGAACTTCTTCTGCTAACGGACCTTGGAGGGCAATCTGTGCATAAGCATCCGATTGATTGTCGATAGTCACATCATATTGATGTTGATTTTCCATCATCCAATCATAATCTTTTTCAATATTCGATGCATTGACACATAGTAAATAATGATTGTCTGCTAATTTATACGTTAATAAATCATCGACAACGCCCCCATCTTCGTAGCACATTGCATTATATTGCGCTTGGCCTACTGCAATTTTTGAAATATCATTTGTCAAAAGATTTTGTAAAAATTCTAGAGAATTAGGGCCCGTTACTAAAATTTCACCCATATGTGATACATCAAATAAACCTGCACGATTACGTACTGCATCATGCTCTTCTTTAATAGAAGAGAATTGTACTGGTAATTCCCAACCACCGAAGTCAATTGTTTTACCACCATACTTTGCGTATTCGTCAAATAGAGGTGTACGTTTTAATTCATTCGTCATTCTTTTTGCCCCCTTATTGTTAGTTACATTTTTACTGGTAGTAGTTCGTCTGCTCTTTTTATTAGTACAGTCAATGCTACCCTGTTTATTCATCCAAATAAGGAACTAACAAACTCCTTTCGGAAGCTTTCACTAGGCAAAACATTTCGACATAAAAAAAGACAGACGAACCCCTTTTCGGGATTCTCTGTCCTTGCACCTGAAAGTTACACCAGACTGGCTCGCATTACTACAATGCCAATCAGCCGGCTTTCCCCTTTGGTGGCTGTTGTACTACAGCTCTCTCCAGAGTTGCGTCTTGTACGAGTCCTTTTACCTGAGAGATTCATAACACTTTGCTACTTGCTCCTTCGGTGACGTCTACACGTGCTCTCCCCGCACAATCATCCGCCCAAGATTCATCTTGGTACTATTTAGTATTCAATGAACATTAAGTTACTTATTTGTCTATATCCTAACATTAATTGCATTGAAAAGGCAATCATTTTTTAATTTATAATAAAACACGAACATTAAAGATGTTTACATCTATCATAGTTCGCCTTTCAACCTTTTAACTTGGAATACTAAATACTCAAGAATTTGGCGGATTGTTCTGCTTTCTGTTAAAACTTGTATATGTCCAGCCTCACGATAGAACTTTCTTCTGTAATGATACAGCTTCTCTAGCTCCTCTTTCGTTGAACTCTGTACAATCGGTCTGTTTGGATCATGCTGTATTCGTTTGTAAATATCTTCGAATGTCGCATCTAAAAAAAACACGAGTCCACTGCGTCTCATTATTTTTCGATTTTCAGCATTGACTGCAACTCCACCACCTGTTGAAATAATACAAGCTTCGTCCCGGAAATTTTTCAAAAATTCTGTTTCTATTTCTCGAAAACGTGCTTCTCCGTATTTTTCAAATATCTGTGGAATTGTCATACCTTGCTGCCTAACAATCTCACGATCCATGTCATAATATGGCATCTTTAACAAATAGCTCAAACGTCTGCCTAACGCACTTTTCCCACAGCCCATAAAGCCAACTAAATATATTTTTCGCATTCGAATCACCTTCTTATAACTACGATTCTACACTGTCTGACAAAATTTGTCCTAATAAATTTATCGTAGCTCGAACATTCAGCTTTTCTAGACTATCATATGTTCGAAACTGAACCTCATAAGACGTAAAATACGTAAGAACAAAAGTAGTTACAAAAAATAATAATGCAATTGCGATTAAAAAAATAGCCCCTCTGTCATTTTTCAATAACTGGAACATAAAAAGTTCGCTCCTTTTTGATACCACTTGGTAATTCAACATCTACTGTTAACATACCTTTTTCATATTGGAACTGGCATTTATTAATACCAATTAACATTGGTACATGGCCACTATTGACTTGATCACGAATTATATTGCTGTAACAATCAATATTATGAATGGTATCTGCAGCTTGAAAGGTTATTCTCTTTTGATCTTGTCGAATCGTAAATGATGAAATATCATTTAAATACATATTCAAATCATAGACAAAAAGCTCCCACTTCGATTGTTCACCAGATAATACCGTTGTTTTCATTTCAGCAAACCAAAGCATAATGAAAACAACAAGATGTGCAATAAGAGCAAAAACAACTAATTGAAACAACGCTTCTAATAATGTATAGCCTCGCTCATTCATCGACTTCACCTGTCAGTTGTATACATTTTTTACGTAATTCTCGCGTATTTTGAAAACTTACACATATTCCTTGTCCATTCGTAGACCACTGATAATCTACATTTTCAATTGTTTTAGTACCTTCCGTTTGCTGTAAATAGTGAAATTGCTTTAAGCCTTCATAAGCCGTTTCCGCTGCTATAACTTCTAACTTCTTGTTATAAAGAGTCGTTTTCATAGTGTAGCTAATGGGTATTAATGTCGTGCATAATAACATAACAATAACTAGTGATAAAATCGTTTCTACAAATGAAAAACCAGATTCATTCAACTCTCGATCTCCCTCGTCCTAACGTAATCACAACTTTTTTAATACCTTGAGGCGTTTTAAAAGAAACAGTCCCTGGGGTCATGACGTTTCCATTATAATTATATATAATCGTGTAAATCGAACTCGAAGAAGGCATGAACTCAACCCCTTTCGGAAAAGGTCGTTCATATACTTCTGTAAAAAAGTCCTTTTTAATGATGTATCTCTTTGATGAGCTCTCAAACTTCATGGAAATATATTCCCTATGGTGCATACTATAAGTTTGTATATATTGGATATCTAATTGAATTTGTGTAAAAAATTGCTCAAGCTCCCTAGCTTCTTCTGCTTTTAACGAATACTTTACGACAATCGCTGACAAACACATAACGATAAACAATACAATTAGCATTTCAACAAACGTATAGCCACGCTCACTTTTTATAACATTCATCAGCTACCTGAACCAGAATCGGAAGAGGCTTTCGCCAATCTTACCTCCCCATCATTAGTTATCATAATCTCTGTTTTATTAGGACAGGTCGTTTCATTCTTCTTCAAATAGCCTTTTGCTACCAAGTCTTCAATTGTTGGATACGTCATAAAATCTACTCTATACGCCTCTACCTGCCCTTGCACCATGCTAATATACGCTTTACAGCCCTTCTCATCGACCGTGGCAAAATGTTTCGTAACATTTGGGATTGTAATTAAAATTAATATCGAAATAATCAAAAGGACAATTAGCATTTCGATCAATGTAAAACCAGCTTGCTGCTTTATACGTTTCATTAATATCCTCCTATACTAGTTCAATCATGTGATATATTGGTAATAATAAACTTACGTATGCGGCAACTATGCACATTGCGATAATGATAAAGAAGGTCGGCTGCACAAACGCTAGAAATTTATGCAAAAGTTGCTCTTGCCTTTCAGTTAATAATTCGCTATACAGTACCAGTTCTTTTCCTAAATAGCCACTATGCTCTCCATGTTCAACAAATGTCGAGAAATCCTTTTGCCAAACTGACATTAAATCAACAGCTTGTGTCAACGTATCACCAAAAATAACGCGTTCCTTTATACATCGGGCCAGATACTGGAGAAACGGTTGAAGTCGCTGCTCCTCTAAAATTTGGAGACTTGCCTGTAAAGAAAATCCACTTTGTAGTAGACTCCCTAAATAAGCTGCAAATTGTCTCGTCAAAGACAATCGTATATAAATCCGAATAAATGGGATTTTTAGGAAAATTTTTAGTTGGTGTTTTATCGGACGCCGTTTGAGATAAAGCTGAAAAATCAAAACACTACAAATAACTACTATTCCTACAATCATTAAAGCATCTGGAAAATACAATAATACTTTTGATAAAGCAATGCTTGTCTCCTCTGTGCCAATAGTTCGACTTGTCACCATTTTTTCTATATTAGGAAAAAATATAGTGCGAAACACTAAAAACAATAGTAACAAAAATAACATGAGTACTACCGGATATAAGAGTAGCTTCATTAATTTTTTCTTAGTCGATTCGCTTAAAGCCATTTGCTTTGCCACACCTTTTAACGTCTCAATCATATGCCCATTAATTTCTGCAACTGTTATGGCTACTAAATGCTGCTTTGGAATTTGCAGTGCTTCAAAAATCCCTGAAACACCAACTCCTTGCCTCAGCTTTTCATTGATTAGTTTTTGTATTTCTTCATGCGCTTCAATATGATGGGGTAATAGAATAGAAATAGCCTGCGGGAATAAATAACCTTCCTGCATTAACACACTTAATCGACTAAAAAAATGAGCTTGCTCCCTTACTCGCCATTTTGTTGCCTTTTTGTAATCCAATCGAATTCTTTCAATAAACTTTCGTATTCGCATAGTTCTGACTCTCAATCAATTCTTTTTGACCCTCAAGCGTTAAATCATGAGGTAGCTCATAGCTAGTTTTTTGCATAATTGCTTTGATAGCCATTTGAAGATGAACATCGCTTAAAACTTCAAACAATGCACGACGTTCATCTTGGATTATCGGAGATTGGAAAAGTGTTTGAGCAACAATACCTACTACAGTTTGACGAAGTTCTTCTACTGAAACACCTAAGTCAATAAATCGATAAAGGCAGTTAACCGAATCCTTAGCATGAATAGTCGAGACCACCAAATGACCTGTTAACGAAGCTTCGATTGCGATTTTGGCAGTCTCTTTATCGCGTATTTCACCAATCATAATAACGTCTGGTGAGTGGCGTAAAATAGCCTTTAAGCCTGTAGCATATGTAACGCCAGCTCGTTCGTTTACTTGAATCTGCAAAAGATTAGCCTGGTTGTTTTCTACAGGATCTTCTAATGAAATGACATGTCGATTTAGCTCTGTCGAACAGTAATGGATAAGGGAATACAAGGATGTTGATTTACCAGAGCCTGTTGCACCTGTAAAACATAAAAGTCCCTGTTGATGTTTGACTAGTTCCATTAACATGTCTGCTGCATATTTGGAATAAGATAGGGAAGTAAGTGGGAATGCATGATTTTGTAGAAGTAGTCGGATAATTAGGCTCTCTTTTAAAAATACTGAGGGAAGTGTAGAAACACGAAAGGCATATTGATCTTGTTCCATAGCTTTTTGGAAGGAGCCGCTTTGGGGTTTACGCCGCTCGCTAATATCTAATGCCGCTAAAAATTTGTAAAAGGAAATCATTCGTTCCGCAAGATCGGTTGGTAATTCACCTGCTTGGAGTAACTTATCATATTTTCGAAAATAAATACGATATCGTACACTTTCTGGAACTAATAATAAATCTGATGCACCAAAATGATAGGCCTTTAGTAAAAGTTGCTCACATTTTTGTTCGACAATCATTTCAAAATTCTGCATATTCGCACCCCTCTTCTAGTTCATTCGAATATGACCGCTCTATTCGTTATTCCCTAGTATAGATACGAATCTATCATGAGAAAAGCCCTTTTCTTAAAATAAAAATTTGCTATAAAATTTCCTATCAAACATGTTTTTTTCTATAAAATTGTGGATAACTTGCAAATTTCCACTAATTTTGAACATAATCTTATAGATCATCCCTTTTAAGGGGCTAATTATTTTTTCAGACTTTCAATCCAATGATTAGAGTTTTTTTACATAAAAATACAAGGACCTAATTTTAAGTACCTTGTATTTTTATATATGTTTTATAAATCCTCTGCTCTAAAAAACTACTCTATAAGGCTAATCACATAGGTTTAGATTGGAACCACCAATTACCCACTTCTTCAAAATAAGGTTCATAGATTTGCCTAAAAAAAGTAGCATTGACAGCTATATCTTGGTATCGATATTTGTATTGATATTGATTTATTGAACCGGGATATCCCGTATTGAATTTATCCTTTGTTCTATTTAAACCATTAGTTAAAGAACCCTTAAACCCCATATAAAAGTTAGATTTATCCCCAAATAATAAAGTAAATGGAACTTCAAAAAAAGTTATTGATTGTTGTTAATGTAAATCTTGAAGCTTCTGGAATATAATCATAGTTTTCATCTTTTTTTCATTTTTAATATCCATATCTCAACCCATCTCCGCCAATTTGAATATTTTACATATAACATGACATATTCGGTAAAAGTTTCTCACACTCTCTAACGTAAGTTTGAATATTCAGTAAATTGATCACCTTCTTCTGGTCCATTCGAATATGACCGCTCTATACGATATTTCCTAGTATAGATACGAACCTGTCACGAGAAAAGCCCTTTTCTTAAAATAAAAATTTGCTATAAAATTTCCTATGAAACATGTTTTTTGCTATAAAAATGTAGATATCATGCAAATTTTCACTAAATATGAACATAATCCTATGAAAAAGTTAATATTTATGCCTAAAGGAACTGTTTCTTTTTCAATAATGCAATATAATAGAATTAACATGATTTTTTTCCTACACTTGGAAGAAGAGTTAATATTCAAAAAAATACATAGAGGTGAAGTAAATGATCCATCCATTAAAAATTACTAGTACGTTGGCCGATGAAACTAGATACTCTATTTATGAGTACATCCTACAAGAGAAGAAAACAGTAACGGTCCAAAACATCGCTGATAAATTCGGCATCCATCCAAACGTTGCACGTCTACACTTAACAAAGCTATCAGAAATCAATATAATTACAGCTGATTTTGCCAAAACTGGGAAAGGTGGTAGACCTGGTCGTGTTTATAAAGCATCTGATAAAGGTGTATCATTAACGTTCCCAAGACGTGATGAGGATCGACTATTAAAATGGACAATCCAATTAATTCAAGAATTTGGACCATCTGCTTTAGAAAAATGTCAGGACATAAGCTACCAAGACGGTTACCAGCAAATGAAGAGTTATCTAAATGCTGAGTTACAATTAAATAATACCCTTTCCTTCGAACAAAAGCTTCAGCTATTAACTGACAATGCAGCATTAATTGGCTATATTCCGCAAGTACAACAAACAGAGCATGGTAAAAAAGTGACTTTCTCCATTTTTAATTGTCCATTCCAGGAGCAGCTTACTACTCATTCAGAAATTGTTTGTTCTTTACACGAATCCTATTTAAAGGGACAGGTCGATGCGTTATACTCGAGCAATGAGTTAATACAAATTGATAGCATGATACATAATTGCGATTTATGTAAATATGAAATAGACGTGACAGAAATCGAAAGCTAATTTATAAAAATCCAATTGTTTGTCACAAAGAAGAAGAAGTTCCAGTTTACAGATACCTTTCATATCATTTATAATGAGTAAGAGATTATTGTGTCGTGGGCAAAAGGAGGGGAAATCTTCATGGATAATATGTATAAAGTTATGGCATTCTGGACAGGTATTTTTGCAGTTATGTTCTACCTTGGTGGTATGAACGAAGTATCGCTATTATTCGTAGGTAATACAGGTTTATTCTTATTATTAGGCTTCTTAAACCTTTCAGAACGTATGTACATGTACATTTTCGGAGCATATTTAACTGTATTCTTTGCTGGCTTCACGTACTATACAACATTCATTCACGTACCTGGTGTCGGTCATTAATACAAAGAAAAACGCGTGTCTCATCAAATGTGAGACATGCTTTTTTTATGTAAATTTATTCATCAGATGCATGATCTATATCCAGACATAGTAAAATCCCCCTTTGCAATTATGGTTAGATTTTGGTTTTTTTTATCTATCCAACGAATTGTAAGGGGGATATTTGTATTTTATGAAGTTAATTTATGCTTTAAAATCACCCACAAAGATGAAATTGTCCAATAAAACGGGATGGTAGATGGCATGAAAATTGAAGAAAATACTATCATCACAGCTAATAACTAAAATCAGTAATCAGCGATAAATAGCAATAATAATTCTATTTACATCACCTATTTTTATTTTAGTTCGTCACTATAACGTAAGGTTGATTTCCGCTCCGATTGGGCGCTTTTATCGCTGCCGCGACGTTAGCACTGCGCTTTCGCACAGTGCAAAGCTTCCTGGGGGCGTCCGATGAGCCGCTTGGCCAAAAGGATGTTGGTCACGAAGGCATTATCACAGGTCGTGATGTTTTTAGCCTTCGTTCCTTTGCCTGCTCTCTCCAGGGTCTCGGTTCCCCTATCGCTGATCCTCAAAGAGTCGCCCAGTCTCCACTCCAATCAACTTAAATAAAAGATATACTTTTTAACAAATATCATACTAAATTTTCCGTTATTATCCTTTATTTCATCATAAAAGAATGTAATTTTCACAATAAATGTTATTTAACATTCGTCTCTATTTGTTAATCTAAAAACCATTCAAAAAAGGATTTGTCTCCATTTCTGCACCGACCGTTGTATAATTACCATGACCAGGGTAGATAATAGTATCCTCAGGTAGTGTCAAAAGCTTATCATGAATAGATGCAAGTAATATTTTTGTCGAGCCTCCAAGTAAATCTGTGCGGCCTACCCCTTGTTCAAATAGTGTATCTCCAACAATAGCGAAGCCATCATTTTCAAAAATATATGAAATACTACCTGGTGAATGTCCTGGCGTAAAAATAGCTTTAAAACAAAAATCGCTTATTTCAAATAGCTGTTCTGCTTTCAAAATATTTTCTTCTGCTGGGGCAGCGACAATATAATCTGGTAATGCTGCGTATTTACTAGAGCCATTTTTAGTTGGATCTCCTAACCAACTTACTTCTTTTTCATGAATCCATACCGGAACATTAAAAGCCTCGCGGACAGCATCCACTGCACCGATATGGTCGAAATGTGCATGTGTTAAGAAAATGGCTAATGGTTTTAGACTGTTACTACGTATAGCCTTGATGATTCGATCCGCTTCTTCTCCTGGATCAAATATTAAACATTCCTTATTTTTATTCGATACGATATAACAATTCGTTTGGACAGGTCCAAGTGAATAACTTCGTACGTTCATCATTGTTATCACCTCAATCTTAATTATACAACCTTTGCCACAATTTGACGATAAATGTTCATAGTTTAAACTATTTTAGTTCTCGACAAAAACAGGTAGAACGTTTACAATTAAGGAGGAATATTGTTTACGACATTCATTTTCTGATGTCGAAAGGAGTGTCAATTTTTAATGAACTTATTAATGGTTATTTTTGGTCTAGTAGCAATTTTAGCTGTAGTCGGTACATTCCAAGCAATTAAAGAAAAGAACCTTTTAAGCGTTGTTTTCAACTTACTAAGTGCTGCTGTATTCGGTTGGTTCGTAGTTATGACTGTCATTAATAGCGGATACCCACCAAAATTACACTAAAATTTAGACAGAAAAAAGAGCAGTCTCCATTCCGAGACTGCTCTTTTTCTATCCATTTTCTTGATTGAGACCCTAATTGTAATATCTAGTATCTGAGCAGTTCTCTCTTTTACCTAAGCAGTTTCCACACTTCCCCCTATTCATTCATCTATCTCTAAGCTATCTAACAGGCCTCCTAAGCGTTGAAAATTCTAGTTTAACGATATTATGTAAATATTTCCACGAAGCTATTTAAGAACAAAAGAGAGATCTCATTAAACATGAGATCTCTCTTTTTGTTATTTGACTGCCTCTTGCTTCAAATTACCTGTCTTTTGGTCATAGAAGCGGAGTAAATCACCGTTAATGATGGCATCAGAATTTTCTAGTTCTTTCGTAGCCCGATCTGCGTATGGCTGACATGGCTTACCATCAATTTCTTCACCAGTTGCTTTGTCATAGCAAGCTTCACCAGCATATACATATTTATCTGTTACAAAACGACCGTCGCGGAAAACAACGAAATCTTCATGCTCTGGTGAGAATAAATCTGCACCAAGTTGCATATCTTTTGAAGTTTCAACGCCAAGAAGGTGTAGAATTGTTGGACGTAAATCCATTTGTCCTGCAATCTCTGTCATTTCTTTCCCATCACCTGATCCAGGGATATGGATAAATAAAGGTACTTCTTGTAGTAATGCATTATCAAATGGTGTAATGCTATCTTTTCCTAAATATTGAGCCATCGCTTTGTTGTGGTTTTCAGAAATACCGTAATGGTCACCATACATTACAATAATAGAATTATCATATAAACCTTGATCTTTTAAACTTTGGAAGAAGTCTTTAAGTGCTTCATCCATATAGCGAACTGTTTGGAAATAACGATTTAATGTACCTGAGTTTGAAGTATATTCAGGAATCATTACATCTTCTGGATCCAATGTGAATGGATAGTGGTTCGTTAAAGTAATTAATCGAGAATAGAACGGCTGTGGCATATCTTTCATTAATGCTGCTGATTGCTCTAAGAATGGAATATCTTTCATACCCCAGTTAACAGCTTGCCCTTCGCCAATCTTATATGAATCTATGTCATAGAATTTATTAATGTGTAATGATTGATACATCATGTCACGATTCCAGAATGATTTATTATTCGGATGCATGACATTTGTATAGTAGCCATTATCTCCAAGGCGCTCAGCCATTGAGTTGTACGTATTTCCACCATGTGTGAAGAATACCGCACCACGACCTAAGCCGAACAATGAGTTTTCTGTAATAAACTCTGAGTCAGAAGTTTTCCCTAATCCAGTTTGGTGATAGAAGTTACTGAAATAATACGTATCTTTATCTTTTGTTAAAGAGTTTAAGAATGGTGTAATTTCATGACCGTCCATTTGGTTATTAATCACAAAGTTTTGTAAAGACTCCATTGAAACAACAATCAAATTTCGATCCTTGTATTTACCAAACATTTGAGGGTTGTTCGCTGCTTGATTAGAACGAATATAGTTGTTCACTTCTACTAATTGACTGCCATCCGCTAATGCACGTTGAGCAGAAGATTTTGATTGAATATAAATATCATACAAATGGTAGTTGTAAGTACCAATGTTTTTCACTAGTAATTCACGGTCAAAGCTACGAGTTAACAATTGTGGGCGCTCTGTTTCAGCTAATCCTAAGTTTAAGAACGAAACAGCAATCGCTAATACGAAATACGCGCGACGGAATTCCACGTTGACTTTTATTGCATCTTTCATTTTTGGCAAATATTTATTAGCTAAAATTAGAATAAGTACATCGATAAAATATAATAAATCCCAAGGGCTTACAATCGCTGCTACGGACGTTCCTAAATCACTAAAGTTACTTGTTTGGAATAGTACTGGTATCGTAATAAAATCGTTGTAGAAACGATAGAACGCCACATTTCCGTATAAGACAATCGATAAAATAACACTAATAGTAATTATATAACGATTTTTAACTTTTGGTGATTTAAAGAATAACGATATACCATAAGCAAATAGCAAGAAGCTTAATGGATTAATAAACAAAATAAATTGTTGCATCGCATTTTCGATTTTCATCTCAAAGCTCGTGTGATAAACAATGACCGTTTTAATCCAAGTTGCTACAATTGCTAGTATCATAAATGAATGTTTAGGCCACTTTATTGATTTCATTCCTAACATCCTCCCTACTTTCTTACAAAAAAATTAATAATTTTTAACAATTTGTTACTGAAACAAAATATATCTTAATCTTTTTTTTACAGATAATCAATAGATATATTTTAGGAAAACTGTTCTCCTTGTTCGTACATGCGCCAGATAGTAATATATACGTTTTCGTTTGTAAAAAGTTTCATAAATCATAAAAACAGTGGAAAACCACTGTTTTTTAAGAATATTACATACATGTTACATTATTATTACAATACCACAAATGGATAATAATTAAAACATTACTGATTATTCTCTTTCATGCGAAGCTTTGTTGTTTCTTGTCTAATTAGTAATAATGCCATTTGGTAATCTTTAATATCTAGTACATTCGCTTTATACAGCTCACGAACTTCATCCTCCATTAACATCAAATCACCAATGGGATCTCGTGTGTAAATATAAGTGCCATATGTTTTTAATAATTCATAAATATCTAACATTTTGTCCATTTTAGTTCGCTCCTCGTTGTGTTACACAGTCAATACGTTTTGTCGGTGTCACAATGATATCTACTGGGCAATCGTGCACTTCTTTAGGTACATGTTCATATAGCTGCTCATTAAATAACAGAGACATGAGCTTACCCTTTTTACAGTTTAATACATAGCGATCATAATAACCACCGCCGTAACCTATTCGATAGCCGAACTTATCAAAAACAACTCCCGGAACAAGGATGACATCCATTTCATTTGCGTCAACAAACTCACACTTCTCTGGAATTGGTTCACGCAAATGCATATAAACAGTTTCAAGCTGGGCAAACGATTTAATGGCGTAAAACGACATTTCTCTTGTTTTTGGATTGCATTTAGGCACAGCTACTATTTTACCAAGCTGCCACAGTTCTTCTATTAATTGAATTGTGTCGACTTCTGGCTTATTAGAAATGGTGATGCCGATTATATTTGCTTCTATTATATATGGTTCCTGCAGCACTTTTTTTACTACAGCAAATGATTGATCATAGTAAGCTACTTCGCTCATCTTGGCAAGAGCTTCCTTTACATCGTTCCGTAAAGTTGTTTTATCCATGCTAAGCTACCTCCTATTAAATTTCGTCTTGCGTAATTGCGGCTGTCGCTTCGCTTTCGCGCAGATAAATTGCCACAGGACGTCGCATTCTTAGAAACCTCATCCTCATTCATCTCTCAACCTTTAGAGGTGGCTGTCTTCTACTAAATGAAGATAAAAATGTAGAAAGCCAAAACCACTTGTGGTTTTGGCTTAATGAGCGATTACTTAGTTTCACGGTGAAGAGTGTATTTCTTCTCGCGAGAGCAATATTTTTTAAGTTCAAGACGCTCTGGATTGTTACGCTTGTTCTTTTTAGAAATGTAGTTACGTTCGCCGCAATCTGTGCAAGCTAAAGTAATGTTTACGCGCATTATTAACCCTCCCACTCTATATCAAGAATTTAAATTTTGAGCATGATTTATACGACTAACCTATTATAACATAAACTGAAAAAAAATCTACCTTCATTTCATATTAAGTTTGCATATGGTAAAATACCTTATAATTACATACTTAATGAGGTGAAACTATTGGATTTATCCATCATACTTATGATTGCAGGGATTCTCCTAATTATTGTGTCGTTCTTTTTCAAAAATAGCGCGAAAAAAGTCGAACAAGATGTTGAGGAGCTATCCATCTCTATTTTTCAAGAAACCAATAACTTAAAACGTCGTCTGAAAATTGTTGAGGAGGAGCTGTTATTAGAGCCAGAGTTTCAGGTTAAAACACCGCCAGTGCAAAATAACTCTATTCCAAATCCTAAGGTCCAACAGGTCATGCAAGCTGTTCAACAGGCTGCTCAGACATCGAAGACAGGACAAGCTGCTCCAAAATCAAAACCTATCCATCAAATTATTATAAGTCAGGTGCTTGAACTTAATAAGCAGGGGCTTTCTGTTGCCGACATAAGTATCCGTTCAAATTTAACAGAAGAGCAAGTCCGTCAAGTAATTGCAAATGGAGGTAGGTAGTTCATGAATAAGTCCGCTATCCGTGCATTTGGCATTGCACTTTTTCTTGTAGGAGCTTCGCTAGCTTTAGCAGCTCGTTTTGATCTCAATATCGGTCTTCCAACTAAAGCTTCCTCACATACAGAAAATGTAGAGAAGCTGCAGAAAAAGCTCGAACAGGCAAATAAAGAAATTGCATTGTTAAAGGGGCAAGTTAAGCAAGCTCCTAAGGAAACTACTCAGAAGACCGATGCAACTGAAACAAAAGCTAAAGACAACCATGAATCGGTAGATGCCCCAGCGGCCGATGTTGCCACTATGACACTTCAAATTTACAACGGTATCGCACCGTATTCTGTCGCAAAAAAGCTTGAAGATGGTGGCATCATCGAAAATAGTGTTGAAATGGAACTTTTACTTGCTAACCCTAAATACTCTCGAAGCTTACAAATTGGCTCTTACGAAATCAATTCTTCGATGTCATTGGAGGAAATTGCAAAATTGATTACAGGGAAAAAGCAATAATACTACCATTCAATTGGCTGTAAATATCTAGAATAACAATGGCTGTCATCAAAAATCGCACAACTGATTTTTGATGACAGCCTATTTTGTTTAGTTTATGAAACTAGTTCTAAAAAGGCTTGCATCATTATACTGCCCTCTTGAGTCCCAATGGATTCGGGGTGAAATTGCAACCCAAAAAGTGGGTACTCCTTATGTTGAATCGCCATAATTTCACCATCATCATTGGACTTTGCTAGAATATTGAAATCCTCATGTAACGTGCTTTGCTCAATCACGAGAGAATGATAGCGCATTACTTCGATGTTACCGTCTAACTGAGCAAATAAGCCTGTTTTTTCGAATTGAATCGTAGATAATTTTCCGTGCATAATATTTTTAGCCTGAACGATGCTACCTCCAAAAGCTTGCCCTATCGATTGGTGCCCAAGGCAAATGCCCAAAATCGGAAATTTCGTATAAAGCTCTTTGACAACATCCACTGTTATTCCTGCATCAGATGGCGTACCTGGGCCAGGTGATAAAATAATGGCTTCTGGTTGAATTTTCTTAATTTCTTCGATTGTCATTTCGTCATTACGTACTACTTTTACATCTTTCCCAAGCGTACTTATTTGCTGAAATAAATTATATGTGAATGAATCATAGTTATCGATTAGTAAAATCATTGTTTTACCTCCAATAGCGCACGAGCTTTATTTAGTGTTTCCTCGTATTCAGACAAGGGCACAGAATCGTGCACAATACCAGCCCCTGCCTGAACATGGGCACGATGATCCTTTATGATCATTGTCCGAATGGCTAGAGCTAAATCCATATCCCCTGTAGTGGAAATATAGCCTATTGCACCTGCATAGACACCACGCTTCACAGGCTCTAGTTCATTAATTAGCTGCATAGCACGAATTTTCGGCGCACCTGATACTGTACCGGCAGGCAAGCAAGCTCGGAGAACATCCAACACATGTACATCATCACGTAATTCGCCGATAACCTCTGATACAATATGCATAACATGTTTATAACGCTCAATATTCATATATTTCATAAGCTTCACTGAACTCACTTTGGCAATACGACCAAGATCATTACGACCTAAATCCACTAGCATACGATGTTCAGCGATTTCTTTTTCATCGTTTAGTAGCCCTTCAGCAATCAATTGGTCCTGCTCCACTGTTTTACCTCTAGGCTTCGTTCCTGCGATAGGGTTTGTCGTTACCTTTCGATCCTTTACCTTGACGAGACTTTCAGGAGATGTTCCTAAAATGGTATACGTACCAAAATCCATATAGAACATATATGGTGAAGGGTTAGATGTACGTAACTGACGATATAAAGCAAAAGTATTACCTGTATATGGTGATGTAAAACGTTGTGATAGGACTATTTGGAAAATGTCACCTTTACGAATATGCTGCTTAGCGCGTTCAACCATTGCTACAAAATTTTCTTTGGCAATCATGGGTCTGAAATCTAGTTCTCCAAACGTCATCGCATCAAACGTTATTCCAGCATTAAGCTGTTCCTCCATTTTAGAAATAGCCATCTCCATCGCTTCATGGGAACGCCCCTCATCAAATAAATCAATCGCTGCTAATGTAACCTCTTGCTTTAAATGATCAAAAACGATGAATGTGTCATAGAAAAAAACATGAACATCTGGCATTTCTAAATCATCCTGCAAGTATTCACCTATTTTCTCTGTATAAAATGCTGTTTCGTAACCAAAAAAACCAATAGCTCCTCCAAAAAATGCGAATGGGTATTGTGCCTTATGAAATGGCATAACTTGCTTTAATTTTACTAGTACATTGTCGCTCGATTTTTCTGTTTCTCCACCCTTGGTAAAAGAATAACCATTCCTATCTCCAATCAGTTCTGCAATTGGATTGATGGCAATAAACGAGTAACGTCCACTTTCTTCATGCTTGGCAGACGATTCGAAAAGCATCTTCTGCTTCCCTTCAAGTGATTGATAAACGGAAATTGGCGTCATCATATCACCCTGTAATACCTTCATGGCAAACTTTCTAAGCTCAACTTTCATACTCTTTCTCTCCTTTACTATGCTCTGCTCTTCTACACCAAAATGTATCAATTATGCATTGGCGTATTGACGCTGCCGCTTCGTTAGCACTTCGTCTATAAAAACATTGCGTCCGGATTACGAACTGTGTAAACACTGTTCATTCCTGCCAAAACATATAAAAAGGCCTTTCCATCACAAAAGGACGGAAAAGCCGTGGTGCCACCTTCATTGGTCTTATTATAAGACCCACTCTATGCCCTTTAACGTAGGCAAACGCTAATCCCTACTTTATTCAGGATTAGAGCTCCGAAGTCCATTCACCATTTATTTGTACTAGTTTCCACCAGCCACTAGCTCTCTATAACAAATAATAATAGCTACTATTCTTCATCATAGCTGATAACATGTATACATTGTAAAGCAAAAAAACTAACAATTCAAATTATTTTTTATTACGAAGCCATTCATCTTCAGCTGGAGTAGCTAGTATAATATTTAGTTCTTGAAAGATTTGACGAATAGCAAACAAAATATCCTGTCGCACATTTAGCATAATTGCCGTATCATTTGTTGCCACATAGAAACGCACAAGGATGCGATAAGAGGTTGGATAAAATTCATCTATAAATACATGAATCATTTCTTTTTCTGTATTAGCATGTAAATAAATTTCCTTTTGAATAGCACTTAAAGCATTACGTAATTTTTCTTCTTTATTGTCAGCAGCTACAAATAAAAATTGCTCACATTTTCGTTTTTCTCGTCTCGATAAATTATAGATTGGTCGATTTACCAAATAGGAGTTAGGTACATAAACAAGCCCTTTATCACCCGTTTGAATTAAGGTACTTCTTAGATTAATATCCTCAATGGTTCCTTCAATTTTTTGGTCCTCTGTTGCTATCCAATCGCCAATTTGAAACGGGTTATCAAGTGCAACTGACATTCCGCCAAAAACATGCGATAGTGTGTCTCGAATACCGAAGGCAATCGCTACACCCGTTAAGCCAATCCCTGTTAAAAAGCCATTCAAGTTAAAATTCCAGAAAGAAGCAATCGTAAACATCGCTAATATCATGATAAGCACTTTTCCTATACGTAGAAAAAAAGGTAACAGGACATTAGGTTCCTCATCGCTATTCAACGGTAGTGGCTGCTTTGTATAAAAATTTAATACATCGTATACGCCTTTAAAAGCGAAAAATACCATAATAGACAATACAAAATTTTTAGTTGCTACATGTGTAAATAAAAAGACTTCTAATAATATTGATAAGCTGAGTACAATTACTGCCGACATAAATGCATAGCGGATCGCTTTATTAAATTGTGCGAGTACAGTTGCCTGAAAGTTACGCTGACGATCTCTCAAAAATGTAACAGTACGATTAATAATTTTCTTTATAATAAAATGCTGAAAAAGCCAACCAATTACACAAAGTGCAACGGCAATAATAACTTCCATCCACGTTGGGGCTGAAATATTTGGTAATAACCATTTTAATGAATTCATATCATTCTCCTCAAATTACTATGTATATTCAAAAAAGGAGCCGATCTGCAAAGACGATCAGCTCCTTTTTTATTGTATAGCATCATCCGCAAAAAAAGCCTTATTAGCAAACCAAAATTGTTGCTCATTAAAATTATGTTCATGCATAGCGATAACCAAAAACTCAGCATGATACTTACGCTTCATTTCGTCAAGTACTGCCTTCGCTTGCTTTCCAACGAGATGTTGCCCATCGATAGGAGTACCTTCTGTAAATATAATTATATCCGCTTTTTTACAATGTTGATTTTCCTGGAGCAAACCCTTTACAAAATGGAGAACAGGTAGAACTGCAGCTTCTCCCTTTGTCTTATATTCAATAAAATCCTTAAAATCGGATAAATTTATACGGCCGTTTTCAAATCGATAATGTACATGAATTTGACAGTCATATGGAACGATATATAAGTCTCGATGCTCACTGTGCGCGTTCATAAATAATGGTAAAATCATGCTTTTACAAATATCAGTATATGCCGCCATACCATTTGTTTGTTCAAGACAAATAATAATTGGACCTGTTTCTTTTTTGTATTCATCAAACGGAATATATAGGATGTTTCCCTTTTTTATTGTTTGACGATTTAGCTTTTGACGTCTAGCTACCTGCTGCTTACTCTCATAATACAAGCGCTGCTCTTTTCCATTGGCCAATCGTTCGGCTTGCTCAATAGCTGGTATATTTTCACAAATTTCACGCATACTATCTGCCAATTCAAGTGCAAATGCTGCCATATTTCGTAATATTTCACTTTTGTAAAAATAATCAATAAAAAAATGTTGTTCCTTGTCACTTAATTCCTCAAGATGTAAGTTTTCATATAGAAAACGTAAAAAATCACGTTGTTCTGATGTGAATTCCAGATCAAATTCCTCTATGAGTGATTCTATAGCGTCTTTCACGAAGCAGCACCTCCTCAGCAAGTTTTTTTGGATAATGTCTATAGTATAACCAAAATAATTTTTTGACAATACAATAACTCTTGCTGTATTTTGACGCTATTTTTATTAACAATGTTGCTGTTATTTAAAAATGTCATGGAAAACTATATGCCTACAAAATTAAGTATTCTATTAAATAAAGTATGGTACTTTGGTAAAACGAGTGTTTGATTTCCGTTCCAGCTGGGCGCTTTCCTAGGGGCGTCCGATGAGCCGCTTGGGCCAACAGTTGTTTTTTGCGCGAAAGCGTAGTGTTAACGTAGCGACAGCACAGTGTTTTTGTCTGTGCGAAAGCGTAGTGCAACGTAGCGACAGCAACAGCAGGATGTTGGTCACGAAGGCGTTATCACAGGACGTGATGGTTTTAGCCTTCGTTCCTCTATTTGCTAATCCCTAAGGAGCCGCCCAGCCTCCACTCCAATCAAACACTCCGCGTAGCATGTATATTCTGTCATTTTATCCTAATTTATAGTGCTAAAACACAACTTCAGCAATGTTTTTATGTGCGAAAGCGGAGCGGTGGCAACAGAAGTGCTTTTGTACGAAAGTGGAACGATAGCAATAACGCAAGCGAAGGAAGCGGCTGGATACTCGCCATAGGAAAGCGAGTAGCATGGAACAATCCTCATTTAAAGCAACACCATATTTACAATAATCTTCTTAACCGTTTGTTTTTTAACACTATGAAAAAAGAGCATATTATTGGCTCTTCTCTGATTTGCAGACTAATGTTACCCCTAATTGAATTAAGCTGTATTATGATTTAATCGTGAGTCTTAAACAATCAGTATTTTGTAGGAGCGTTGAAATCGTCTCTCTTTTTTACGGTGAGACTTTCTTTATATAGAAGATAATGGAACACACTCCTTTATAACCAGATCTTTTTTGTTTGTTAATCATAGTCATAATAATATTTTGTTTCAGCTTATCCGCTCATACTAATGATGGGGAGCTGTTGATTTTTCACGGAAAGTGGCGACTCCTGTGGGATGAGCTTGCGCTAAAAGCCCCGCAGGAACGTAGTGACGAGGAGATTGATCAATTATGCCTCGGCATAATTGCGTCCGGAATCGGCTTTGTGCCTGCACAAAGAACTCCTTTCCGCGTGACATCCGCCGGAGGCTTTAATTACTTTCAGCGGGTGTCCAAACACCTGTACCTGTCGCTACGCTTTCGATACAGAAAAAAATTGCTGAAAGTAGTTGAAGCCAAGCCAGCGGAAAGCGCCAACTCGGAGTGAAAATTAACCTTTGTTGGATATACACTTTATTCTTATATCGACAAACAAAAAAGAGCCTATCATTGGCTCTTCTCTAACTAATTATTTAATTCATAATGTTTACCTTTGACTAAGTAAAATAAGTGTTCAGCAATATTTGTTGCATGGTCAGCTGAGCGCTCTAAATATCTGCAAACAAATGTTAAGTGTGTGATTTGAGAAATATGTGATGGATTTTCAGCTCCGGCACGTAGCAATAGCGTTATTGTCGCACCATATAAATCATCGACGTAATCATCTAGTTCAGCAATTTCCTTGGCATGAACAGTGTCTTCCTCTGTAAAGGCTTTAATTATACTCTCTAGCATTTCTATAGTCTTATTACACATTGTTTGCAGATTTGTTGTAGGGAAGACAAGCGGCTCTTTTCCAATACGAATCGTTTCTTTTGCAATATTAACAGCATAGTCCCCTACTCTTTCCATATCAGATGCTGCTTTGACAAGCACCATGAGACGACGCAAATCTGTAGCAACAGGCTGCTGCTTAGCAATCATTAAAATAACATGATCATTGATTTCTTCTTCAAGACGATTGATGATTAAATCGTCCTCAAGTATTTTTAACGATGTTTCTAAATCCTGATTTAATAATGCTTCGAATGCTAATTTAAGTGCGTTGATACTACTATTAGCAATCTCGATAAATTGTTCTTGGACTTCTTTTAATTCCTGTTCAAAACGTTCACGTAAGACCATCTAATGCTCCCCCTTAGCCGAAACGACCTGAAATATAATCTTCAGTACGTTGATCTGCTGGTGTTTGGAAGATAACGTCTGTTTTATCGTATTCAACGACCTCTCCATCTAGGAAAAATGCTGTACGATCAGAAATTCGCGCCGCTTGCTGCATATTATGTGTCACAATAATAATTGAATAATCTTTTTTCAGCTCTTGTACAAGTTCCTCGACTTTTAATGTAGAAATTGGGTCAAGTGCAGATGTTGGCTCATCCATTAAAATAACATCTGGTTCAATCGCTAAACAACGAGCTATACAGATTCGTTGTTGCTGACCGCCTGATAAACCATATGCATTTTGATTTAAGCGATCCTTTACTTCATCCCAAATTGCTGCACCACGTAAAGACTTTTCGACAATTTCATCAAGAATCTTCTTATTTTTCACACCGTGGATACGTGGGCCGTAAGCAATATTATCGTAGATAGACTTCGGGAATGGGTTTGGCTTCTGGAATACCATTCCAACACGAGTCCGCAATTCCTCAACAGTATAGCCTTTGTCTAAAATATTACGCTCACGATAAATAATTTCCCCTGATGTTCGAACAATCGGTACAAGCTCTACCATACGATTAAGAGTTTTTAAATAGGTAGATTTCCCACAGCCAGATGGGCCAATTATAGCTGTCACTTCATTTTCATATATGCTTAAATTGATATCTTTTAAACCATGATGATCGCCGTACCATAGATTTAAATTACGTGTATCGTACACTACTTTTTTAGCAACATCAGCTGCTGGCTTTGTAGCCATATGAATCGATTTGACAACTGATTTTTCCTCTTTAAAATCTAGTACCATAAGGTCACCTCATTAATAACGTTTTTGGAATTTATTTCGAATAAAGATGGCAATAGAATTCATCAGTAACAGTACTGTCATAAGTACTAAAATACCTGCTGCCGCTACATTTTGAAATGCCTCTTGCGGGCGTTTTGCCCAATCATATATTTGCATTGGTAAAGCAGTAAATTGACTCAATAAACCATTAGGTAAAAACTGCAAAATAACAGGAATTCCAATAACAACAAGTGGTGCCGTTTCACCAATCGCACGAGACAGCGCTAATATACTTCCCGTTAAAATACCAGGAATGGCAGCTGGTAACACAACATGCACAATCGTTTGCCATTTCGTCGCTCCCATACCATAAGAAGCTTCTCGTTGATCATTCGGTACTGCACGAATTGCTTCCTGTGCCGCAACAATAATAACTGGTAAAATTAATAAACTCATTGTTAAACCAGCTGCTAAAACACTTTTTCCTAATCCCATCATTCGAACGAAAATTGTTAACCCAAGTAAACCAAAAACGATGGAAGGCACACCTGCTAAGTTAGAAATATTCAAACGAATAAAGTCATTTAGTTTATTTTTCTTTGCATATTCCTCTAAATAAATCGCTGTCCCTACACCTAAAATAATGGACACTGGAGCAACAACTGCCATCAGCCAAAGTGAACCTACTAGAGCCGCCTTTATGCCCGCTTTATCTGCAAAACGCGAAGCAAAATTTGTTAAAAAGTCGATTGTTAAATAGTCGACACCCTGTGTCACAATACGGTAAAGCAAAATAGCTAGTGTCACTAATGCAAAGGTCGTTGCTAGTAAAAATAGAGCTTTCCAAACTTTATTGAATGTAATACGCTTTGTCATTCGTTTCATGACGACCGTGTCATCAATATAGCGCATGCTAGTAAACCTCCCTGAAGCGTTTCGAAATAAATTGAGCGAGTAAATTCATCACTAAAGTAAAGATAAATAATGTGAATCCAACTGAATAAATAGAATAATAAATTGTCGTACCATAACCAGCATCACCTGTTGCAACTTGGACAATATACGCAGTCATCGTTTGAATCGAGTCTGTCACATTTAAATCGAATTTAGGTGTAGCGCCCCCTGCCAGTGATACAATCATCGTTTCTCCAATTGCCCGGGAAATAGCGAGAACAACTGAAGCGATAATGCCTGATAATGCGGCTGGTAATACTACTTTAATAGATACTTCAAACTTCGTAGCCCCAAGAGCTAAAGCTCCTTCACGCATACTATTTGGAACAGATGACATAGCATCCTCTGAAAGTGACGTGATCATCGGTAAGATCATAATCCCAACAACAATACCTGGACTAAGTGCATTGAAGAGTTTCAATTCCGGAATAATTTGCTGTAACATTGGTGTTACAAATGTTAATGCAAAGAAACCATAAACGATTGTTGGCACACCTGCTAATATCTCTAAAACAGGCTTAACCGTACGTCTTACTTTTTCGCTTGCATACTCACTTAAATATATTGCTGAAGCAATCCCAAATGGTACTGCTACGACAACAGCAATAAGAGTGACTTTCAATGTTCCTGCGATTAATGGTAAAATCCCAAATAATGGTTCCTTCCCTGAAAAAGGTAGCCACTGTGTACCAAAGAGGAAATCCGTAATCGAAACACGTTTAAAAAATTCAAACGTTTCAAAAATAAGGGTGAAAACAATGCCAAATGTCGTCAATATAGAGATAAGAGCTGCAGAAAATAATAGAGCTGGCATTGCTTTTTCCACTATTTTCTTTGTTTTATGATTGCGCGAATTTGCAATTAATTGCTGCACAGATGTTGTCTTGTTTTCTTTTTGAGAAACCATTGGGTACTCCTTTCAAATAAGGGAGGGAAAGAGCATACATCTCTTTCCCTCTATGCATGTCTCTTATTTTAAGCCTTCTAAAGTTTTTAAAGCTTCAGCATATTTATCTTCTGTTAGAGGGACATAGCCAACTGCTTCTGACATATCTCCCGCGTGTTCAAGAGTAAATTTGATGAAATCATACGCAGCTGCGTTATCTTTCATCGCACTATTTTTTACATAAGTGAATAATGGGCGCGAAAGTGGCTTATAATCACCATCTTTGATTGTTTCATTTGTTGGCTCAACACCATTTACTTTCACAACACTTAATTTATCTTTATTTTCTAAGTAGTAAGCGTAGCCGAAGAAGCCGATTGCGTTTTTGTCACCTGCTACACCTTGAACTAGCATATTATCATCCTCTGATAATGTTGCTGATTTTGCTAGATCAGCACCGTCTAAAATCACTTCATCAAAGTAATCGTACGTACCTGAGTCAGTACCTGGTGAGTAATACACGATTTTTTCGTTTGGCCAAGATGGATCGATATCAGACCATTTTTTCTCTTTACCATCTTCTGCCCAAATTTTCTTTAATTGTTCGACTGTTAAATCCTTCGCCCAATCGTTTTCAGGATTCACGACTACTGATAAACCATCATATGCTATAGGAAGCTCTGTATAAGCAATTCCTGCTTTTTCAAGTTTTGCTTTCTCTTCATCTTTTACTGGACGAGATGCATTAGAAAAGTCTGTCTCACCTGCGATGAATTTTTCAAAACCACCACCAGTACCTGAAACACCTACCGATACTTTGACATCTGGTTGAGTCCCTGCATACTCTTCAACAACTGCTTCAATAATTGGTGCTACTGTTGATGAGCCATCTCCAGCTACAGCCCCTTGCAGTTTTTCGTCAGCAGCGCTTTGCCCTGAGCTCGCTGGTGCGCTTGTTTCTGCATTGTTACCTTTTTGTGCAGAGTCGTTACCACATGCACCAAGCATTAATGCTGAACCCATTACCGCTGTCATCGTTAAGTACTTCCACTTTTTCATCTCATTTGCCTCCGTTACTAACATTTTTATAGTTGTTTGTCTTACAATCTTTACTATAATGACTGAATGTTGAAGTCGTATAAACAGTTCGTAAAAGAGATGTAAAGGAATGTGATGTTTTGTAAACGATTGTAAAGATGAATTTACAATTGCTATCAATATCGCCTTGGCGTAATTACCGCTGTCGCACAGACAAATTGCCACAGGACGTGGTGTTCTTAGACTGAGTTCCTCTAGACACTCACTGAAATTGATCCGCATCCGCATCAATCTTCCCCTTCAGAGGTGGGAGTCTTCTTTTGAATGAAGATAAACTTGCTTCCTATTGGAAAGATGCTATAATAAGCAATTGTGTCAAGAAATAATCTATGAGGAGTTTGACTTTGTGATTAATCATGCAAAAGTACAAAATGCCAATTACTTTAAAACATATTTAACACTTGTTATGGAACATCGGGAATTTACTCTACAGGAAGCCGTTGATTTTATGGTAGAGTCTTATTTTTGTAATAATATAGAGCTTTATGGAATAAAGCCGAAACAACAATTCGAAATAGCTATTCAACAATTATCTGTATAAAAAGTCTTCTATATAAAAATAAATAAAACACGGTATGAAAATTGGAATCTTTCATACCGTGTTTTTGCGGGGTATTCAATAATACTCTGAAACTGTAAAAAAACCGCTAGGCATTGAAATGCACTAGCGGTTTCTCTTATTTTTGCTCTTCTTCACCAATTTTGTCTTTTGAAATAGCTGGTAAAATTGGTTGTTTTACATCACTATCAGTTACTTTTTCGGCTTTATATTTTTCTTTTAACTCAAAATATTTATCGACAGCTTCTCGAGCAATGACATTATTATTTGATAAATGCACACTTGTGTTAGTCGTTGCCCATGGAATAACAACTGCGTAGGCGATTTCAGGATTATCATACGGTGCAAAGCCAACATGAGTTAAGTTAATGGTATTTGTACCAAAATATTGTTTTAACGGCCCATAGTAAACTACTTCTGCTGTACCTGTTTTCCCTGCCGCTGTATACGGTGCATTTCCAAATTGTCTTTTTGCTGTACCTTTTGCGCCCGTATAAACACGACGTAATCCTTTTTTCACATAATTAATTTCATCTGAAGAATTATCAATTTGATTTAAAATTGTTGGTCCTATTTCTGTTACTAATTGACCTAGCGACTCCCCATCTTTTGATGGCTCACGTACCTCTTTCACAACATGTGGTTGAATACGATAGCCGCCATTTGCGATTGTCGAGATATATTGTACCAATTGTAACGGTGTATACGTATCATACTGCCCAATCGCTAAGTCAAGTGCTTTCCCCCCGTAGGCTGGACCAGTTGGACCTTGTACTCCACTAAATTCATTTGGTAAATCAATCCCTGTATTTACACCTAACCCGAATTGCGCATAAGAATTACGCATTTTGGGGAATGTATCATCATTTAAACGAAGTGGCATCCCACGGCTATATGGTGTTCCATTAATAAGCAAAGCTGTTTTAAACATATAAACGTTAGAAGATTGCTCCAAGGCATTTAAACCATCCATTGCAATATAGCCACCATGGTTAAAAATGGATTTTTTCGCATCAGTACCCTTTAACCAAATTGGTTCATCTCCTAATACAGTTGTTGGAGTAATGGCTCCTAATTTATACCCAGTTAGTAATGTCGCTGCCTTAACTGCAGAGCCAGACTCATAAGCTGTTGTAAAGGTACCATACGAATAATCGACGACTTCATTTTTCCCTGTTTCAGGATTTTTCTCAATTTTTTTACCAACATTCGCTAAAATGTCGCCTGTATTTGGGTCCATCATGACTAAAAAGGCACGATCAAGTAAATAAGAACCCCCTTGTGATTTTAGCTTAAGTAATTCTCGCTCGACAATTTTTTCCGTTTCTAATTGTAGCTCACTATCAATTGTAAGTTTTAAATCTTTCCCAGGCTCACCCTCATAGGTCGTAATAGTATCGACTACCTGTCCTTTTTTATTCGTAATATTTTTAACAACTGATTTTTGTCCTTGCAGTAAATCTTCATATTGCGCTTCAATATAACTTTCACCAACACGGTCATTCCGTGAATAATCACGAGCTAAATAATAATTCAGCTTTTCTTTTGGAATGCCTTTTGCTGGTACTGTTGTGCGTCCTAAAATAGCGAGTGATGATAATTTCAGACGCTTCCAGTCAGTTGTTGTGTTAACGCCTGGTAGTTGAGTTAAACGCTCAGAGACACGTGCAAATTCATCGGCTGATACATTTTCACTCTTAATAATTTGCGGTGATAAATTGTAGCCTGATGCCATCTCTCGATAGATTGCTAATACCTCTAAGTCCTTTTCTGTCAATTGCAATAATTCTTCGTTTGTAATTCGTTCACGAACAAGCTTATCTATCTGTGCATTGATTTGACTTTCTGGTACATTTTCTTGTGCTCTAATTTTCTTTTTTTCTTTCTCTGTTACCTTTGCATAGGCAGCGTCATGATTTTTTATGATCCAAAAATCCTGTTTATCACGTAAAGTGACACGGTTTGTTGGCTGCTCAATCAATTGTGCCAGCTTTTCGGCTATGCCTAGCATCTCCTTTGTTGTTGTCGTCGACATTTTTGTATACGTAATGGCATTTTCTGGTTGGTTATCCACTAAAATACGCCCGTATCGATCATACATACGTCCCCTTGGCACGCTTGTATTGACAGCTACCTCCTCTTTGCGCTCTAAATCGCGTACATAATCTTCCCCTTTTACGATTTGCATATAGCCAAGTCTAAAAATTAGCATCGAAAATACGATAAATATAGCAAAGAAAAGGACATTCATACGAAATGTTAAATTAGAATGATGTTTTGCTTTAACACTCGTCGCGCGATTTTTTCCCGGTGCTTTGCGCATATGTATTCCCCTCCTCATCTAATTACAATTTAAATACACACGATATTTAGTATACCATTCGAAGGTACGACAGGAAAGCATGCACTTGCGAATTTATCATTGAAAACATCATTTATTTGACGGCACTTTAAGATGAAAAGTTTCTGTTTTTTACCGATTGCTTGAAAAATAGTTTTTACATTAAATATTGGAGGGTGAGGTACAATGTGAAGCTCCACCCAAATGTTCCGGCTACCGCCCCTCCCTTTTCAGCTGACTAACCGCCAATTTTTTCAGCAGGGTGTTGGGACATTCATCTCCATCTTAAACTATATTGGATACTCCAAAGAATATAGAACCTAAAAAAAGACAGCAAAAAAGGCTATGCCTCGGTAACTCATCACCTTTGACATAGCCTTCTATTAGACAAAAATTATTTTGCAGCTTGGAATTTAGCTTCCACTACATCCCAGTTTACTACGTTCCAGAATGCACCGATGTAATCTGGACGACGGTTTTGGTAGTTTAAGTAGTAAGCATGCTCCCAAACGTCTAAACCTAGGATTGGAGTTTTACCTTCCATAACTGGAGAGTCTTGGTTTGGTGTAGATGTAACATCAACTGAGTCACCATCAACGATTAACCAAGCCCAACCTGAACCGAAGCGAGTTGTAGCAGCTTTTGCAAATTCTTCTTTGAATGCATCGAAAGAGCCGAATTTAGCATCGATTGCTTTTGCAACTTCGCCAACTGGAGTTTTTGAACCGCCTGGAGCGATTACTTCCCAGAATAATGTATGGTTAGCATGTCCGCCACCGTTGTTACGTACAGCAGTTTGTTTGTCAGCTGGAAGAGCATCGATGTTTGCAATAAGATCGTTAATGTCTTTTTCAGCAAATTCTGTGCCTTCTACTGCTGCGTTTAAGTTTGTTACATAAGTATTGTGGTGTTTCGAATGGTGAATTTCCATTGTTTTTGCATCGATATGTGGTTCTAATGCGTCATAAGCGTAAGTTAATTGTGGTAATTCGTAAGCCATTGTTAAGTTCCTCCCTAAAGTAAAGAAATAATTAGTACATTCATAGATTATCAAAATTGGTCAAACCATTCAACGAAAAATACTTCAAATTGAAGATTTCAGCCTTTTGACTGAAAAACCAATACGATTACTATCTTACCCTGTTGTTTTATCAATTATGCCTCGGCATAATTGATAAACTTCATACAAAAAAAATCATATCGCTATAAAGAACAAAACGATCATGACGATTTGAATTACTGCTTTTGAAAGTGTTGATGCTAAGAAGCCAACGAGAGACCCAACACCGCTTTTCACAGCCTCCCCAAACGTACGACGCTCTACGATTAACTCTGCAATTACCGCTCCTA
This sequence comes from Lysinibacillus sp. NPDC094177, assembly GCF_050279145.1. Lineage (NCBI taxonomy): Bacteria > Bacillati > Bacillota > Bacilli > Caryophanales > Bacillaceae > Lysinibacillus > Lysinibacillus sp. NPDC094177. The sequence goes on from NZ_JBNNTW010000001.1 coordinate 362,208, forward strand.
AAAATGGGCCAATTAATATACCTGCAACCGGAATGACGAACGGACCTATTAATAAACCTATGGTACTGCCCCACATACCAGCATTTGAACCACCAAATTTTTTAATACCAAAGGCATTTGCTACAGAATCAGCAACAAATATTATGACAACAAATATAATTTCACTCGCCCAGAACCACCAGCTTAACTCTGCAAATGAAAAAAATAATCCATATACTAAAAAACCACCGAGTAAAAAAAGCACACCTGGAATTATCGGGTATACCAATCCAACGAATGAAATGATAAAACAGGCAATCACTAAGATCCAGCCAACTACTTCCATAAAAAAATCTCTCCTTTGTCTCACCAGGTTAGTTAATTAGAAAACGCTGATCTTCGCTTTAAGCGAGAGCTGAGCCACTTCCACCGCTACAATCAACTAAAAATAGGCTTACATAGCTCAATCTCAAAAAGAAATCCTTTTACCAGTCAATAATCCTAATTAACCCGCTTAATAGTGCAGTGCCTTTCATACGGATTTACAAAGCTAAAGGTTTCATTTATCTTCATTCAGCGGTTGTTTTCTGTAGCGAAAGCGCAGCTATAGCAACAATTACGCCCTAATGTCTAATTCCTAAAATAGAGTCAGCTATATTTACAGCATGATCTCCTATACGCTCTAAATTACTAACGATATCCGTATAGACGATTCCCGCCGCTCCATTACATTCATTTGTATTTAAGCGTGCAATATGCTTTTGTCTTAGCTTATCTTCCATATCATCTATCAAACTTTCGAGTTCAGTTACTTCCTGTGCCAAACTCAAACTAGCTGTATCCAGAGCGGCTATACTTTTTCGTACAGCTTCAATAGCTAAGCTAAACATGCCTATTAAATCTTGTCGAGCTGACTTACTTAAATTTACCTCGTGATGATCTTTATATTGTAAAAGCTCTAAAATATTTTCAAAATGATCACCAATACGTTCAATGTCTCGTACATTTGTTAGAAGTGTATGGTGTCTTACTGAGTCTGCACGAGAAAGTGGCTGCTTAGACACCATCACTAAATAATTCGTGATTTCCTTATCTAAATGATTTAGAGCCATCTCTAGTTGTAAAACTGTAGGAATATGAGCAGCCTCACCTGTTTTCATATATAAAAATGTTTCTTCTAAACCATGAAGTGCATGCTCTCCCATACGTAACACCTCCTCCTTCGCTTGCCCAAGTGCAATCGCTGGAGAAGAATCAATAAATGATGGATCTAAATGCTTCGTTGTCACATCAATATTTCCATCATGGCCAGGAACTAGCTTCGTGACAAGCGCAGCCAATCCTCCGATAAATGGTAGTTGAATCATCATATTAATCACGTTAAATAAGCCATGCGCTATCGCTATTTGCATTTTCGCTTCTAAATGAAATAGCCCGCTAATCCACTGAACGTAATGCATAAATGGTGTAAAGAACACCATGAAAATGAAAGTACCTATTATATTAAATAGCACATGCGCCGCTGCCGCACGTTTAGCATATATAGAAGCACCAAGTGAAGCTAATACTGCTGTAATGGTCGTACCTATATTTTCACCAAATAAAATAGGTAAAGCACTATCTAAGCCAATTAAATGCTCAGCATATAAGCCCTGTAGCACACCAACAGTCGCTGTTGAGCTTTGAACAAGCAATGTAAAAACTGTTCCTAAAAAAATTCCTATAATTGGCTGATCGCTTAGATGTATCGTTAATGATGCAAAGTCCGCTAATTGATGAAGTGTCTGCATGCTTGCACTCATTAACTCTAATCCTAAAAATAATCCCCCGAAGCCAAATAATATTTGCCCGATATACTGATATGTTGATTTCTTAAAGAAAAATAACAACCCAGCACCAATTGCCAATAACGGATAAAAATAAACCCCAATATTAATACCGATAATAAATGCGGTTATTGTCGTGCCAATATTTGCTCCCATGATAATACCGATTGCTTGACGCAATGTTAAAAACCCTGCACTAACTAGGCCAACTGTAATCACTGTCGTTGCAGAGCTCGACTGGATACAAACCGTCACAACAATGCCCACTAACACTCCCATTAAAGGATTTGTTGTAAAACGATTCAGCCATTCACGCAGTCGATCATCTGCCGATTTTTGGAGCCCATCCCCCATGAATTTAATGGAAAATAAAAAGACTCCTAAACCACCTAAAAATTGAAACAGTATGCTTTGCCAATCTATTGTCAATTGTATTCGCTCCAATTCCTACGTCTCTACTACTCTATTCCTAATCTTTAAATGATAGTATAGAAAAAGTAAAGAAAACCTTTAACTTCTTTACACAATATTAACATTTAATTATCGTATTCTCAGTTATTATTACTTATTTCATATCTTGTCAAAGTTGAACATGGTAAAATAGCGATTGGAGGAGATATGTTATGAAACACTCACAACTATTTATCGATAGCTTAATACATCCAAAAAAACTTGCTGCTTATCGTATATTACCTATCGGAAAAGTCATTCAATATACCTTTCTTCTAATAACTGTTGTTACAGTTTTCTCTTTTGGTCGTTTTACGGCTGGTATGTCTGTTGATACATTTGATATGAATAGTTTAAATGGTATAACTGAATACATAGAAGGCGTTAAATGGTTATTATACCCCGTGACATTCATCATGCTTTTTGTTTTTACAACGATGCTTATTTTTGCACAAATTGCCCTTTATGCCCTGGCAGGACTATTTATCTTAAAAGTTATGAAGCGTCGCGGAGAATACCGTCATATTTGGCGTACGACAACATTTGCCATGACTTGGGCAGTTCTTATAAGTATGCTATCAGATTATCTACCGATTAACAGTACAATTATCTCTGTTTTTTCTCTACTTTTAACCGTGACTCTATTAATCGTAGCCATCACAAAATACCCAAAACAACCAATTGCAAAAAAATAATGTGCATGATTCCCCTCTCTTCTAAATATAGTGTTAGAAAAGGAGGGGATTTTTTGCGTGCTTTAGTGTTAACAGCTATCATCATTATTTTTGCTTTTGTCGTGAAAGTAGATTTAACAGAAGGATCATTACATTTTGCTACCTTGTATCCGAAAAATACAGAAAACGCCCTTTGTGAAAAGCAGCGAGAGCCAAATTATATCACTATACAGACTATACAAGGCGATACCATTCACAGTTTATTTGCACTTCATCCTGCAAAAGTACCCATGACCTTTCCTGAACGTTTACAGCTATTTTATGAATTAAACCCGCACTTACAATTACAGGCACTTATTCCTGGTGAAAATATTAAGCTTCCTCTATCATTTGAATTTGAAAATAAATGCGGAAAATGAAAAGTTAGCGTTTCTTCCTTGTCCTTATTTTCTTACACTGCTAAAATAAATGTCAGTGACGGTCGAAAGTATGGCCCGAAAAGGAGAGAAAGTTAATGAGTGAAATTTGTCACCGTACAAATACACGTCCCGTGCGTGTCGGTAACTTAACAATAGGTGGTAGTAATGAATTATTCATTCAAAGTATGTGTACAACAAAAACACATGATGTCGAAGCAACAGTAGCAGAAATTCTTCGTCTCGAGGAAGCAGGCTGTCAAATTGTTCGCGTAGCAGTACCAGATGAGCGTGCAGCTGATGCGATTGCAGAAATTAAAAAACGTATCCATATTCCATTAGTAGCTGATATTCACTTTGACTATAAATTAGCATTAAAAGCAATTGAAAATGGTATCGATAAAGTTCGTATTAACCCAGGTAATATTGGACGTAAAGAAAAAGTAGAGGCTGTTGTTAATGCAGCTAAGGCTAAAGGTATTCCAATCCGCATCGGGGTAAACGCTGGTTCATTAGAGCGTCACATTTTAGAAAAATATGGTTACCCTACTGCAGATGGTATGGTAGAATCTGCACTTCATCATATTAAAATTTTGGAAGACTTGGACTTCCACGATATTATCGTATCAATGAAAGCATCAGACGTAAATTTAGCAATTGAAGCTTATGAGAAAGCGGCTAAAGCATTTAATTATCCTCTACATTTAGGAATTACTGAATCAGGTACATTATTTGCTGGTACTGTAAAATCAGCGGCTGGCCTTGGTGCAATCCTTTCAAAAGGTATTGGTAATACGTTACGTATTTCACTATCTGCAGACCCTGTTGAAGAGGTAAAAGTAGCACGTGAGCTATTAAAATCATTCGGTCTTGCTTCTAATATGGCAACCCTTATTTCTTGCCCAACATGTGGTCGTATCGAAATTGATTTAATTTCAATTGCCAATGAAGTTGAGGAATATATTTCTAAACTTAATGTACCGTTAAAAGTCGCTGTTCTTGGTTGTGCGGTAAATGGTCCTGGTGAAGCACGCGAAGCCGACATCGGTATTGCTGGTGCTCGTGGTGAAGGTTTACTATTTATGAAGGGCAAAACAGTTCGTAAAGTGCCTGAAGAAACAATGGTTGAAGAGTTGAAAAAGGAAATCGATAAATTAGCAGCTGAAATGGCAGAAAAACGCGCAGCTGAAGAAGCAGAAAAAGCAAACGCCTAAGGAGGTGCTAGCATGAAAAAGCCCCGCTTTGGTATTGATATCGATGGAACTGTGACATGTCCTAGTACACTCATTCCACATATAAATAAACAATACAATGTAAATATTACGCTTGACGATGTGTGCGAATATGATTTTTTATCAGCATTCCCCCACCCCGTTGATCGTGTAGCATTTAATACATGGTTTAAAGAAAATGAGCCGTTTATGTACGAAGTATCTGAAGCGGCTAAAGATGCACAAGATATTTTAAATACGTGGAAAGAAAACTACGAACTTTATTACATCTCTGCTCGTGGTGAAAATGTATCAGAGGTTACGGTAAATTGGTTTAAATCACAATCTATTCCGTACGATCATATCGAGCTCATCGGTAGTCATGATAAGGTTTCTGTAGCAAAAAAGCATGGTGTTGAGGCATTTTTTGAAGATAAACATGATAATGCGGTCATGCTTGCGGAGGAATTAAAAATACCGGTCGTATTATTTGACACTCCATATAACCGTCTTGCTGTTCCGGACAATGTCGTACGAGTTTATAACTGGCAAGAAGCCAACCAATTTATCACTAACTATTTTAAATAAATCAAAGACTTTTGCTGAAATAGGTTAAAAGAGTCGTGTTCATGGACACGACTCTTCTTCTTTTATACCACAAGTATCCCTCGTAACCAACGCTCAACAAAATTTTCAAAGGTAATACCATAGTTTTCATAAACAGCATGGTACACGAAATAAGTTCCTAATCGCTCCAGTAATTCATCATTAATCTTCATCACAAACCGCTCCCTTTCTTTTATCAATTTCGCCTTGGTGTAATTGTAGCTTTCACTATAGAAAATATTGTTGAACGTAGATGAATTAACTAAATTTTCAGATACTAAAACTTCCAATTTCTTGACCATTCGAGCGAAGGTCGTATCGTTGCAAAACCGTCACAATCTACCGTCCTCATGCCCTTTCTTCACCGTTTTCTTTTCGTTAATATAGTAATAACAACTTGCAATATTGGAGGGACTACTTGTGAGATGGATGACAAAAGTAGCTTGTATAACATGTCTTTGTGCGTTGCTAGCTGGCTGTGATAATTCGCTCTCTGAAATTAAAGAAGCGGTTTCAGGCATAAATTCAGCAGCAGAAACTGCAGCTAGTGCAGTTGGTCGTGATGTACATGCTATACGAGCAATTGACATTAACTATAAAGATACATCTTTTACGGTTAATGACCTATTTAAAACTATTTTACGTGACGTACGCTGGGATTATGACGCTGAAAAAAATGAGCTTCATGTGAGAGGTACATGGCAAGCACCTCTATTTTCTGAACAACAGTGGGATGATTCGATGAAAAAACAACTAGCAGAAACAGGAGTAGTAAGGGTTACGTGCACTATTAAGAACAATAAAATTGATAGCACTCTCACAAATGTAACACTTATTTTTAATGACAAAACTATTCTAGAAATGACTGGCGAAGATGCGCTTCATCACCTATATGATACATATTTACAAAAATAAACTCCGTGGTTTTTAAACAAAGCTGTTCAAAGATTGTTACTATTTAAAAAAGGCAGATTTAATCTACAAAACGTGTAGATTAAATTCTGTCTTTTTGTTTTGATACTTCGTGAACCGCGAGAAGAATGTGATGCTAGGTGAGGATATGTATTTTTTCTAAATAATACTTCACGATAGCTAAATATTCTCTGGAGTAATACTTAATACGATATTCTGATGGTGTTGCAGCTGGTAAGCCGGTAACGTTAAGTCCTAAATCTTTAGCAATGGATTCAGCTCGATATAGATGGAATCGGTTTGTCACAACTACAACTGTGGAATCTTTGGCTATGTAATCCAATGAATACTGAAAGTTTTCAAGAGTGCGAGTAGATTTTGATTCGGTGATAATTCGTTTTTCATCAATACCTAATTGCATTAATGATTCTTTAATTACAGAAGCTTCAGACACAATTTCGTCCTGCCCCTGGCCACCAGAAGCAATTGCAATTGTATTTGGATTTTCTTTTAAGTATGTAGCTGCGGTCTTGATGCGCTCGAACAGCAGACTAGACGGTTGATCCCCCGATAAACGTGTACCTAAAATAATGAGGTAATCTGCATTTTCTTTCGCAGTATCTTTGCCTTGAGACACGATAAGTAAGTGTAGGCAAAGAAAAAAAACAAACACTGCCGCGAGCAATATAGTGATAAGCTTATATACCTTCTTCATAATAACCTCCCTTATACACTGTAACGATTGACATGATATACATTATCTGTAGCAAATTTCAATATATGAGATTGTTTTTTAAGCTGTTTTCTAAAAGATTGTTGCTATTACTACTCTTTATATCTTTTATTAAATAGTCTGTGGAATAAATATAAAAAGACAGTTACTGAGCTCAGAATAGAAAATTGTATTGTTGATGTCCAAAATATAATTATAACATCTGCGCCTAAAACAATCTCGCCCGGTGGCAGTTCTTTTGTAAATAAGCCCACCCCCCTTCAAGAAATCTTACAATTTAGAAATATCGGGCTCTTCTATTTGAAACTAACTAAACCAGCAAGTTATAATCAAAGTATCACGTGATGGTTTGGAGGTGTTTGCATTGGGACAGAGAAATTAAAAATTGGCGAGCTTGCAGAAAAAACAGGCATTACAAAAAGAACAATCGATTATTATACAAACATTGGCTTATTAGAAGCAGAACGTTCTGCATCCAATTATCGCTACTATACCCCTTCAATGATTGAACGACTTCATTTTATAGAGCAACGCAAACAACAAGGTCGTTCACTCATAGAAATACAACATGAACTAAACATCACACCGTATGAAGAAATCAATGTACAAATGCTACGTGTAAAAATGCAAGATTTAGAGCAGGATGTAACTTCTCTACTTGAACAAATAAACAAACAAGATAATAAAGATATTGAAAAAATAAAAAAAAATGTTTCACCCGAAAGTATTGCACTCATGCAATCTTTACTTTTACTTATTCATAATTAGGAGGTGACGTTCTGTCCATACAGAACGACTATTTGGAGACCATACTCAACTTATCGATTTTCACCATTTTATTAACTTTAACTGGATTTTTTGTGGCAACAGAATTTGCCATTGTAAAAGTGCGTTCCTCAAGGCTTGACCAATTGATTGCGGAAGGCAATAAAAGAGCCATTTCTGCAAAGTATGTTGTTAATCATTTAGACGAGTACTTATCTGCCTGTCAGCTTGGTATAACTGTAACAGCACTTGGTATCGGGATGGTCGGTGAAAAAACCTTTGAATTTATGTTACACCCTCTTTTTGATTTGATCGGCATTTCAGATAAATATATGACGGTTTTTACAATTGGTAGTGCGTTTGCCATTGCAACATTTTTACACGTTGTTGTCGGGGAGTTGGCACCAAAAACTGCTGCGATTCAAAAAGCTGAAACGATTACACTTCATTTTGCCAAGCCTATTATGTTGTTCTATAAAGTGATGTATCCATTTATCTGGTTCTTGAATGGCTCAGCTCGAGTATTAGTTGGCATATTTGGTATGAAGCCTGCTTCTGAGCACGAGTTATCACATACAGAGGAAGAAATACGATTACTGCTATCTGAAAGCTTTAAAAATGGTGAAATCAATAAAACAGAGCTAAAGTTTGTAAATAATGTCTTTGAATTTGATGAACGTATTGCTCGTGAAATTATGGTTCCTCGAACAGAGATTGTTGGAATTGAAAAAAATGAAACTTTTACAAATATGATTCATTTTATCGCCGCTGAAAAATATACTCGTTATCCTATTTACGATGGTGATCGTGATAATATTTTAGGCTTCATCAATGCCAAGGAATTGTTTACTCATGGTTTGCTTGAGCAACTTACAGATGATTCATTAGTCCTTGAAGATTTCATTAATCCTGTCATACGAGTAATTGAAACTATTCCAATTCAAGACTTACTTGTGCGTATGCAAAAAGAGCGAATTCATTTAGCCATTTTAATGGATGAATACGGTGGGACATCAGGACTTGTAACAGTCGAGGATATTTTAGAAGAAATTGTCGGTGAGATTCGTGATGAATTCGATGATGATGAAATTGCAGAAATCCGAAAAGTAAGTGACAATCACTATATTTTAAATGCAAAAATGCTCATTGAAGATGTTGAAAAACTATTAAATGTGACACTTGAAGCAGAAGAAGTCGAAACATTGGGCGGTTGGTTTTTAACAGTGAATAATGGCATTAAAGCAACTAAAAATATTGAGCTAGCCCCATATCTATTTAGTATTTATGAGCAGCAAGGCCATCGAATTCATTACATCGAGGTTCGTCCCCTTCGCAATATTATACCTACTGTATTAGAAGCATAATACGATACAATTTTTCGCTAGTTTTTAACAAATTTAGCATTACAATTATCATTCAAATAGGGCTATTCTAGTTTTTCCAAATACTTTTGTCTTATTCCATTATTAGGCATATCCATATATAATAATTATATGGATATGATTCTATTTTCAGGGGGTATTACATATGAAATTGTTTAAGCTATATCATTCGGACGGTATTCACATCATTACCGACGTCAAAAAACACAAAACTAACATTGAATTAAAAACAATTACAGGTGAAGTATTATATATTATCGTAGTAACAGATGAAAACTATACGGTGTACGATGATCGCTTTGCTGGTGCTTCAAAGCAATTAAATTCTGTAGAGGCATTTGATATTGACGGAAACTTCCGTAGTTTAGATTTCGATAATATGCGTTTACTCTTCAAAGAGGCATTTACGATGCTATTACAAGAAATTGCAGAATGTGTCAATGATAACGATGAGCTAGTAGATATTGATACACTACGTCATAAAGTAAGCGCTCAAATTAAAGGTATTCATTTCCGCGTTATTTCTGACACGAAAAAATACGAGATTTAAACATCCAACAGATTGTCCCAATGAATAGATTGAGGGACAGTCTTTTTTTACGTTACAATTATTAATTTCTCTACTCGCAATTTAACCTCAGTTACTCTCGAAACAGAAACCACCTCTTCACACTTTCATGTATAATAGTATTTAACTATCTGAAAGAAAGGGTGTTTGGATGGATCGTGAACAATTAATCACACTTATTTCAGAAAAACTGAAATTAATCCGTACCGAAAAAGATTTAACACAGGATCAAATGAGTGATTTACTAGGCCTCTCTAAAAAAACACTTGTTCAAATTGAAAAAGGTCGTATTCATACTGGTTGGACTACAACGGTTGCGGTTTGCGCATTATGCCGAGAAAGCTCAATTTTACAGCATGAGCTTGGCGGCGATCCACTTGAGGTTGTCGACTTAATCGCTAATAATGGAACACTACAACCTAAGGAAAAAACGATGGGTGGATACATATGGTGGAAAAATCTTAGCGAGTACAATGGTTATCGCCTACAGCAAAATGTCATTAGTCAGCATTTTCGAATTTTAGATACAGAAAACTATCGACTAGTATCAACATTTGACGAGTCAATAGCCAAGCAAGCATGGGAAAAGCTTCAAGAATAATTAAATACTCTGCATAACGTATAAGCATTACATACAAATACTTCTACGTTATGCCCGAGTAGTATTAGCATTGCAAAAAACTTTGTAATGCTACACTTGTGCCACTATCTTCTCCATTCGCTCTTTTTCTTTATTTATGGCTTCCTCTCCCCCTACTATCCCTTTTCACAATGCCTTTATACCTTGTGTCTTTAAATTACCTTCATCTCCGGCATTTAGAGAGAGGCTATCTTTTTCTTTCGCTACAAAAATATCACTGGATGAAGATAAATCTATTTAAAATGGCATCACTATTTTCTTCATATTTTGCTGAGATGGCTGTAGCATCTAATTCTCCCCCTTCACTATTCAAACCCTAAAGACAATTGAATAAAGAAATGGAATCACTTTGTCATATGCTAAAGTGTAACTAGAAACCGATAGTATGGAGTGAGAAACTTACCTTCAACCTTTTGTTAAAGTTACATTAGTCGAAATTTGTAAAACTATTCTCTATACTTAATAACAGCTTCTCTAATACTGGAAAGGATGCTCTTTTATGGATCGAATACTAGCAATTAGTGATATACATGGGGAATTAGAACTTTTTGAAGAATTATTATTAAAAGCTAATTATGATACTATGCAGGATCAGTTATTTTTACTTGGCGATTATATTGATCGAGGACCTGCATCATGTGGCGTTTTAAACTTAGTGGGTGAATTGCAAGCAAAAGGTGCACGTGTTCTACTAGGAAATCATGAAGCCATAATGCTAAAAGCTTGTCGCTCTGGCCATCCTAAACCCTGGAATCATTGGGTGGGACTTTGCGGTGGCAATGCCACACTTGCAAGCTATGGATATCAATTAGAAGATTTTAAGGAAGCCATTGAAAACGATACGTTATCTAGCTTTATTCAGACCTTACCAAAGCTCGAAGAACATTTACAACTTATCGAAACTTTTGATACTTACATCGAATTAGAGGATGCCATTTTTGTACATGGCGGTGTTGTGCCTGGAGTAGCTTTGGCAGAGACAGATCCTATACAATTTCTATGGATTCGTGAAGAATTTCATGTAGGTTATCAAGGTGAGAAAACTGTAATCTTTGGCCATACACCTACCTATCGACTTCACCAAAATCCAACAGATTACAGTGTCTATTTTGGTGAAAATAATATTATCGGTATTGATGGTGGAGCTGTTTTTGGAGGTAAGTTACACGCATTGGATTGGCCAAGTCGTCAAATAACATCAGTGGAAAAGGTAAAGCCAACAAGTGTAGAATAACCTGTTGGCTTTTCGTGCTAGATATAGGTTTAATACAATTTAAAAATAACACCTACTAAAGAGTATACAATAACCGTTGTAAATAAAATTGTCATATGGATAAGTGAGAAAACAAACATTTTTGTCGCCCACTTTATTTGATCTTTATTACTGTGATAACCGTAAATACTCATAATAAGCCATGCAATGCTTAACAATAGTGCAACAAGCATAATGCCTACACTTAAAGTACCAAATAATAAGCTTGATAATATTAATAAGATTAAATAAAAGTTCGATTGATAATAAGTGCGTCGCATCCCTTTAACAACCGGAAGCATTGGAACACTGGCCGCTTCGTAATCGGCATGCTTACGAATGGCGATGGCATAGAAATGAGGCATCTGCCAAATAACCATAACGAAAAATAGGCCAAGTATCGCAGGATGTGTAATATCAGAAGAAACAGCGGCCCAACCAATATAAGCTGGAATCGCCCCACCTATACTCCCTATTTCCGTATTATAAATCGTATGTCGTTTTGTCCACATTGTATAAGGTACTACATATAAAAATACCCCTAAGAGACCAAATCCTGCAGCTAATGGAGAAGCAAGTGCCAACACAGCTGCCCCAATAATGAGCATGGCAAATGCTAAAATCAACGCTGATTTAGCTGACATTTCACCAGTTACGGTTGGTCGACTTTGCGTACGTGGCATTATAGCGTCGATGTCGCGGTCATACACATTATTAAATGCCCCAGCAGCACCAATAACAAGTGCTGAGCCAATCGTTGCGAAAATAATTTCAGGTATATTCTCTACAAAAGTCATTTTATTTTTGTACATACCTAGCGTTAAACCAGCCCACATAGGGATTAGATTGGATTTAATGATTCCTGTTTTTACTGTTTGCGCTAAAATAGAAGAGCGTGAGGACTTCTCCAATGACTTCTTGGAAGATTGTAGTTTTTGCTCCGTTTTTAGATTTTGTTCCATTCATCTTAATTCCTTTTCTCTCTTAATTTCTAAACGCTTTGCCATTAGAAAGCGACAAATTTTGCATTACATATCAAATTATTATTCTACCTCTTTTAGATAGAGTCTGTCTCAATGTTCACATAAAGTACATGATTTCTTTACCCTTTATATTCTACCTAATGAACATAGAGATACACGTTCATTCACAACATCTTCTATGATACCACCGACTGACATGAATTTGAACCTAATTGACTTGATTCTTTGCATATTACTATTCAAGTAAAACAATCTACTCTATACTAAGGTGTATGTTTTAACTATGTGAAGGAGTGTCTAACACGTGAAATACGGATTTATCGGCCTTGGAAATATGACTACAGCCATTATTAAAGGAATGTGTAAAAGCGGAGATTTTAATTCTACTTTAATTTACGGCTATAATCGTACCAAAGCAAAAACAACTAAATTAGCAACCTCTTACGGTATTCAAGCCGCAAGCTCTATTGAAGATATTATGTCAAATTGTGACGTTATTATCCTCGGTGTCAAACCCCAAATGTTACCAGATGTTTTACCAGAGGTGAAAAAGCATTTACAAGACAACCATGTCATTGTTTCAATTGCTGCTGGTAAAAATATAACATATTTACAAGGTTACCTATCTGAAGTTACCCCTATTATTCGTGTAATGCCAAATATTAATGCGCTTATCGGTGCCTCGACAAGTTGCTATACAGTGAGTGAACAAGTATCAGATGTTCAGCTTCAGCGTGTCATTTCACTATTTGAAACAGTTGGTACAATTATCGAAGTGCCTGAACACTTATTTTCCATATTTACAACGATTGGTGGTGCATCACCAGCATTCACCTATATGTATATTGACGCTTTAGCACGTGCTGCTGTACGTGAAGGGATGCCAAAAAACATGGCGCTTGATATTGCGGCAAATGCAGTACTCGGCAGTGCAAAAATGATTTTACAATCACAGGAACATCCTTGGGCACTTGTAGATCAGGTATGCTCGCCGGGAGGGACAACTATTCAAGGTGTATCCTCTTTACAAAGCAATCATTTTGAAACAACGATTCACGATGCAGTAGCTGCTGTGACTGACAAAGATCGAAGCTTATCAAAATAGCGCTTGATTAATCTACTAAAGAAAAAAATGAAAGAGGCTGGGACAAAAGTGTTTCAGCCAACAAAAATACCGAACTATCCAATGAAACGCTCATGAAGTGTTTCGGAATAGTTCGGTTTTTCTATTTATCGTGTTTTGTTAATTTAGAGATTATTCGGCTTTATAAAGGAACCATTTAGTTATGTCCCAGCCTCCTTTTCATGTTGTTGAAAACAAAATAGTCAAGAGAATTTTGTGAATGCTGCGTGTTTTAAATAAAGGTGTTTTTCTTTTCAGATCTAGGATTTATTTGAGCGCCGCTTCTTTATCAATGAGAGGAGATGGCTTATCTGATCACTTCTTCTCCAAAGCGGAGCAGTTTTCCTGTGGGTAAGCTTTAGCCTTTCATTGTAATTGTCGCTACGTTGCACTGCGCTTTTGCATAGATTACATTGTTGCAGCCGCATAAGACTTGTTACTGAAGTTTAGTTTTATCATTATTAATTAGAGTTATATGCCAGAAAATGCACGCTGAGTGAAGTGGTTGATTGGAGTGGAGGCTGGGCGACTCCTTGGGGATCACAGCGTCACAGATGAGACCCTGCAGCGAAGCGAAGCGGCTCATCGGACGCCCCCAGGAAAGCGCCCAGCCGGAACGGAAATCAACCCCTCGCTTTGGCTAAGAACCATACTTTATTTATTATAATAGTTTTCAAAAACATGGAAGCCGAGACATCATTCGTGTCTCGGCTTTTCATTTCATTGAATATTACCTTGTAATTCCTGTGCTAAAAATGCAGTTAGATCACGCAGATTTTCCGGTGTAACACCATGACCATCTGGATACTGTTTAAATGTCACAGTAGCACCAAATTGCTCAAATTTTTCTTTACTTTCAGCGCCCCATTGCGACGGGATGACATAATCATAATCACCATGAGAAATAAATGCATGTAAATGATTGACTGGGCGAATTGCATATTCCTCTGTCACGAATTTTGGCGTGTAGCCACTTAATGCTACTATTCCCGTAATTAAATTCCCCATTGCAAAAGCAAGTGACTGTGCCAAAACTGCCCCTTGACTGAATCCAAGCAAGTACACTTTATGTGGATCAATTTGATATTCATCAATAGCCTCTAGTATAAATCGTTGTAGAGCAACTAACACTTTATCGAAAATTTCACGGTCTGGTTTACCGACCTCTTGAATCGTGAAAAAAGCATAGCCCGGCTTATGTGTAATAGGTCCACGTAAGCTAAAAACATGGCATTGCTCTTTAAAGTCCTGCACTAATTGCGGTAAATCGTCTTCATTGCTTCCCATTCCATGCAATAAAAAAATCGCTGGATATTTTTTATTTGGGTCCATATTCGTTGGTTGTGTATGTTTAAATGTAAATGGTGTATTCATGATTTAAATTCCTTTCAGGTGAAACTTAGTACCACCTTATTATACTACATATAATACCTGGTCAAAAACAGGATGCTTCATTATTCGCCATCCCACAAAGGCTCTTCGCTATTAAAGTTTCACTTTATTAATAATCCCGTCAGTGTGATAAGCAATATAGCCGTTAATTATGCGAATCGTTTCTTGTGGATCTGCGTTAAATAGCACTTTTGATTGTTCTGGTGTTGAGACAAGTACTGTTAATAAATCTACGCGCATTGAATGTCCAGCAGAGCTATAAGCATAATCATAAACAATATCTTCCTCTGTAACATTTTCTGTCTCATACTGCTTATGGAACAATTCTTTAGCAACATCCATTTGCTCCGCGACATGCTGACGAATACGCATTTGATGCATTAATAGTTCTTCCTCAAGTACAGTGGCCCTTAACCACTCTTTCTTTTCGAGCATCTTCAAAAATTCTTTTTCCCAAACTTGCTCAATTTCAGTAAAATACAGCATATTTATCATTAAATTATCCCAAAAATCAATTTGAGATTGCGCTGATTTACGTTGTATCTCTATTGTCTCTTTAAAGTGTTCTTCAACCTTCGTAATATTCATATTGCGTACTAAATGATTACATACATTTTCAATAAATTTATTTGCCACTTCTTGTGCCATCAAAAAACCCGTCCTTTATATCTACAAATCTTTTCCCCATTATCATACCATGATTGTAGAACATAAAGAAACGGGTAACGTTTAGCTCTGCAATGTAGATTATAATAGATTTTCGTAGCTCAAAAAAACATCCTTGTAATAAGATGAAACAAGGATGTTTTGAAAATAACACTATATTATTCAGATACAGTAATTGAATTTAAAATATACTTTGCATCATTGTGAAGTGTTTCGTAGTTCTCCTGTAATATATTTGGAGGTATTGGTTTACTAAATAAGAAGCCCTGTACAGTATCACATTTGCTTTCTACTAGATACGATAGCTGTTCTATCTCTTCTATTCCTTCTGCAACTACCTTTAACTGTAGATGCTTTGCCATAGAAAGAATCATATCTACTAATGCCTTATCTGTGGAATTCGATTGTATTTTCTGAACAAAGGACCGATCAATTTTTAAGCAATCGATAGGGAAATCCTTTAAATAAGACAATGACGAATAGCCCGTCCCAAAATCATCTACTGCGATTGTAACCCCAAGTGCCTTCAATTTGTGTAAGATTGTCGTCATATGATCGATGTTGATGGTCATACTTTCGGTTATCTCTAGCTGTAAATATCGTGGTTCTAATTGTGTTTTCTCAAGAACATTATGAATCATTTCAACTAAATTTTGCTGAAAAAGTTGACCTAATGACAGATTGACTGCTACTTTAATTGGCGGTAGCCCAGCTGTTTCCCACTTCTTCACTTGTCTACAGGCTGTTTCTAGCACCCATTGCCCAATAGGAATAATTAATCCCGATTCCTCAGCGATTGGAATAAAGACTCCTGGTGAAATCCAACCCTTTTTGGGATGCTGCCATCTGACTAAAGCCTCTACTGACTTAATTTGGCCTGTATGTAAATCTAGTTGTGGCTGATACTCTAAAAAAAGCTCTTGATTAGCTAATGCATCGTGTAAATCATTTTCTAATAAAAGTCGTTCTGTCATTCCGCTAGACATTGAGGACTCATAAAACCGTATTCGTGTAGGCGTTTTATGTGCTTCATTCATAGCATACATTGCAAATCTTACGAGTTCCTCTTCCTTGTAAGAATCTGTAGGAAATAACGCAATGCCAATATTTAATTGACTATTTAGAGAAAAATGTTGTATTTGGAATGATTCTTCCATGACAAACTGAAGTTGTTGACTTAACTGAGTTAGTTGATGGGTATTATTCACCTCATCAATATAAATAACAAAATAATCTCCTCTCAGCATGCATAGAGGATACTCCTCTGGTAAAACATTTTTCAGCCTTTGCGCTATTAGACTGATCATTTGATCCGCATATGTACTGCCTAAAGATGCTTTAATAGCAGAAATTCTTTCTATCCCGATAGCAAGAATAGCCTTTTGAGATTTAGATATGTATAAATTTCTTTTTAATAATTCCATCAAAAAACGTTCATTTGGTAAATTCGTAACTTCATTATGATAAGCCATATAACGCATCTTTTCGCGAGACTTTTCCAAATGCCCTTGTGTATCAATTAATTGTTGAAAAGGTTTTTCAATAGATGAAAAATAAACAGCTCTAAATAAAAGATAAAATGCACTTAACTCAAAAATATGTCCTATGAAATTTTTAATATCATAAACATCTTGATAAATTGTAAATAGATAATCGCTCATTATTAAATAAATTGAACTACCTAATAATAAAAATACAATTTTCGGTGCTTTATTGAAATTTTTCAACAATAGGACCATAATCACCAACAAGAACGCAATAGCTATATATTGCAAAGTATTTTTTAAAACAGTAGGACCTTCACCTTCTATTATAAGAGGTGGCAATATTGGCGTTGGTGCATAAATGATAACAACACAAAAAGCGATTATTACAAACGGCAAACTATAAATAAACCAACGATAAATTAATTTGATTTTCTTCTCCTTAACAAAATAAATAGTAAGAAATCCAATCGATAATAATAATCGACCGAGCATATAAAACCAAGTTGCAGCATAAGGTGCGCTTTCCGTAATGAAATACGGCATTCCTTTATAAGTTAGCGCATGCGCCATTTCTATTAAGCTAAATGTTAAAAACAATGCCCCAACATAAAGAACCCTATTAGATAAAATATACGGTGAAATTAACCACGTCTGAATCGAAATAGCCATCGTCACCACAATGATGAAAATCTCCATCATTAAATGAATCGTGACATAGTTATTCTCACCAAATATGCCATAAAATTTTTCACCACCTAATCCAATGACGATTAAGAAAATCATTGATAATAGGATGAATTGAATGCCATGCCTCAAAGATGAAAAATTCTCATTAAATTCCCACATTTAACACCCTCCTATGATCCCAAACATTTTCACAGATGTGTTGATTAACTATATTTACCGTCAAATCGAAAGTTGAATTCACCTAGCTAGTAGTTCTAGAAAAATAACGAGTTTCACCTTAAATAAATCCATGATATCTAATTCGCATAGAAATTTTGGGATAATTATACTTTAAGATTACCATGAAATATCGACTTTTCAATCAAAACTCAAAACCGAAAAGAAATAGGGATAAAATATGGAAAAATAGGCTCATTATCATAAAATATTGTATAATTCTGTTTGACTGAGAGCCTTCATATGCAGGCCCAATGAGCCACTCGAAGCGCAGCGTCAGCAACAGATGTTTTTTTGTGCGAAAGCGTAGCGTCAGCAACAGATGTTTTTTGTGCGAAAGCGTAGCGTCAGCAACGGATCTTCTGGCGCCATATCCAAGAAATATTTGAATGACATATCATACTTTGAGCGTTCTACTAGGTCGACGTCTGATACATCATAAATCTCTTTTAATAATAAGTACTTAAACATACGAATTTTGGGAATGGCATGACGCCCATTGTCTAAACAATATTTTGTTTTTAACTCTTCTAAAATGAATGAAAAATCAACAAGTTCATTGATTTGGCGAAGTTTATTATCTTTTGGCACAACAATATCGTAGATCTCCATATATGGACTTAAATTAAGGGTTTCTTGATTTGGAATCATCAGGGGTACCACCTGCACATTAATTCTTTTATTATAAAGGAAAGCGTAACTAAAATAATAGTGTGATACATTGCGTTGTTTGGAGAAGCATCGCTCGACTCCTGCGGGAAAGCGAGTCAGACGAGACCCCGCACGAAGCGAAGTGTAGGAGAAGGCTCGGCGCTCGCCCGCGGAAAGCGAGCGGAATGCTTCGGAAAACAACAGTAGAGTCACAATGCCAAATGAAAAAAGCGAGGTATTCAACGATTAAATCGTTGAATACCTCGCAATGTGAGAAGATATAGACTTTTTCAGTGCCCTCCAACTTATTGAGGCATCTATTGAATGTTATGAAAATACATAGCTATCCATATTATCTATTGTATTTTGGACAGCATCTTTTAATGAACACTGATGCTCGCCACAATCAGCAATTGCCTCTTCTAATATAATCGCAGCATTTGCCATAAACGGTGCCATCTGCAAATCCTTCGCTAATTGAATAAGGACAAGTGCTTTATTCCATTTCCAACGCGCATTTTTTGGATCTAAATTAATAGCTTGCTCTAAATAGCCAAGTGCATCAAATGGCATCCATCCAAAGCGATGCATCGTTTGACCTGTTATGCCCCAATATAACGCCTTGTTAGGGTTTTCTTTTACTGCTTGTCTAAAACAATGGACACTCTCATTGTAATGATGTGCAAACAAAAACAGTTCACCCTGTATAAAAAATGAATGTGCCTTTTCATTTGGAGTACCTATGGTCGCTACATCCTCTAGTTCTTTAATACGCTTAGAAAATGCTTCTTCATCTTTTATCGCACGAATTTCGACGACGGTATCTGATTCAGGATAGCTTTCATCCGCTCGTTCTGCATGCTGAGTTTCAACACCCAGTGTAGGCTTTGGATAACTATCAAAATCATACTCTTCCAATAATTTAATATATTTATATGCTAACGCTTTCTCGTTTTCATTTGTAACTTGCTTAGCCTCCTCATAGCACTTCATTAGCTCACCATTATAAAAATAATCATCCATTGTCATTCAATATTCCTCCAATGTACAACTCTTCAGTATATTTAGTATACAACAAAAATAAAAAAGACTGATCAAAAATAACTTTTGATACAGTCTCAGCTTTACTTATTTTTTTAAAACTTCTTTATTTAAAAATGTACGTAACTCTTCTTCTGGTAATGCACCTTCAAAACGTTGAACCTCTTTGCCACCCTCAAAGCGAATGAATGTTGGTGTCGCAGTTATATTATATTTATCAGCTAAACCATCGAACTCATAAATATTTAATTGGGCAATATCAACACCAAGCTCCTTTGCAATCGGCATTAACTCAGGTGTAAAAGCTTTACAGTGCATACATGTTGGACTGAAGAAATAAGCATTTACATCTTCTCCAGCTTTTAATTTTTTTTCAAGCTCGTCAGGTAACATAATATTTTGGTAATTTTCATCATCCAATTGATCAATTGTTTCTTGTTTTAGTTCTTTGTCGCCATAAAGGTTCTTTGCGTTTGCTAACTTGTTGTTGTTCGAGACATTTGTTAGCACAATAATTGCTATAAATAACAAAACAATAACTGAGCCAATAATTAGTAATTTTTTCACTAGAATATGTTCCTCCTTTTCACACCAAAAAAACCCTAGTTTTAGTGTATTCGCGATTGATTATAAAGTGTTTTTAAAACCTAGTAAACTAATTAGTCTTTAAAATTAAGTTTTTCCATAATTCAAACATAATTTGGCCCAAATTTGGGAACATACATATATAATGCTCAATACGAATATGGAGTGGTAAAATGAAACACACTATCCGAAATATTTTTCAAATTTATAAAAGTGATATCCATAATATCTTAACAAACTGGGTAGTTGCTGTCATTATTGGTGGCCTTATTTTTTTACCTTCTCTTTATGCGTGGCTCAATATCTATGCCTCTATGGATCCCTATGCGCATACAGCCAACATGAAAATTGCAATTGTTAATGAAGACACAGGGACAAATGTTAGAGGAGAGGATATTAATGTTGGTAATGAAGTGGTAGACAATTTAAGTACAAATCAAAACTTTACTTGGGAATTTACAACTCATGAACAAGCCATTGATAATCTAAAAAACGGTAACTATTTTGCGGTTATTGTTGTCCCGAGTGATTTTTCTCAAAAGCTAACCTCCATACTGTCAAATGTACCTACTAAAGCGCATATCGATTATTATGTAAATGAAAAAATAAATCCAATCGCACCCAAAATTACAAGTAAAGGTGCAAGCGGTCTGACGCAACAAGTATCTAGTGAGTTTATCTCTACTGTCAATGGAACACTTTTTTCTATTTTTAATACGATTGGTGTCGAGATGGAAAAGGAAATTCCAGATTTTAAGAAATTCGAAAATTATATTTTTACAATCGAACATCATCTTCCTGATATTGAAACATTTATAGCGAAGTCTGCAAAAGGCGGAAAAGAAGCTGAGACATTACTGAATCATACGATTACCCAAGTTCCTGAGGTTGAAAAATTAACAAATGATGGTCTAACAACTATTAACTCAGGTTTAAAATTGATTAATGAAGCTGATACATTGTTCAACCAGTTGTCCCCTATCATAAAAAAAGATCTAAAAACTGCGCAAGATATTGCTCAACGATTTACAGATATAATAGGGAAGCTACAAAATGCTAATGTAGATTCAGCTACGATTGCACAAATAAAGGATACGATTAATAACCAGTTAGATGCATCTCGAAAGAAAGTAAATACTAGCATCCAAACGCTTGAAGCACTTCAAAAGTTAACACAAGCTGATGCTTCGACTCGTAAACAGCTTGAAAACAAGGTGCAAAACATCCAAACGGCGCTACAGCAAAGCAATTCTGAAGATGTTAAGACGTTGCTAGCTAATAATAAAATTATTGAACAACTTGAAGCTATTCGTGGAGATTTAAAGGCGAATCCTAGTTTAACCGATTATTCTTTAAGCTCTTTAACCGCACTAAATCAGCTAAACACATTACTAACAGACGTTTCAACTAAAGTACAGCAGTTGAATAATATTGATGTCGAAACGATCAGAAAAGATCTCGCTGATGTTCAAAGTGTTGCGCAAAATACTTCTAACAATCTTCATCAATTCCTTACGCATTATAACGATAGTCTAGAGCCACAAATTCATACGACCTTATCTTCTGCTAAAAATACATTAACAAATGCATCAACCATGCTAACGAATGTAAAAGGTTTTCTGCCTCAAGCAACAGATCGTTTAACAAATGCTAAAAATATGTTAGCAACAGCTAATAAGACAATTGGTACAGTACAATCAGATTTCCCTGCTTTAAGTACAAAAATAAAGGCTCTTGCAGACAAGCTGAGAAAATTAGAAAGTGAAGCTGATATTTCTGAAATCGTTCAGTTATTGAAAAACGACGTCAATGCTGAGCGAGATTTCTTTGAAGAGCCTATTAAGCTTCAGGAACATAGAATGTTTCCAATTGCTAATTATGGAACAGCTATGACACCGTTTTACACTGTGCTTTCCATCTGGGTTGGTTGTTTATTATTAATTTCTCTTTTATCTGTTGATAT
Source organism: Lysinibacillus sp. NPDC094177 (assembly GCF_050279145.1). Classification (NCBI taxonomy): domain Bacteria; kingdom Bacillati; phylum Bacillota; class Bacilli; order Caryophanales; family Bacillaceae; genus Lysinibacillus; species Lysinibacillus sp. NPDC094177. The sequence continues at coordinate 384,416 of NZ_JBNNTW010000001.1, forward strand.
TCACGACAATAATCAATACAGTATTCGCCAAATATACTTTGGACGTTTATTAACATTTGCAACTTTTTCATTTATTCAAACACTCATTATTACAATAGGAGATATTATTTTTTTAGATGGATCAATTAGTGCACCTTACTTCTTTATTCCATTTGGACTATTTATTAGTTTAGTGTTCATTACGGTTGTCTATACGCTAGTATCCGTATTCGGAAATGTTGGAAAGGCGTTAGCCATTGTCATGTTAGTGTTACAAATTGCAGGTTCTGGCGGCACATATCCCGTAGAATTACTACCTAAGTTTTTCCAAATGATAAATCCATTTCTGCCTTTCACTTATGCAATTGGGATGATGCGAGAGGCCGTTGGTGGTATTATTTGGTCAAAGGTATGGGCTGATCTTGCCTTTTTATCTTCCTTCTGGATCATTTTTATTCTATTTGGTTTCTTCTTGAAAAAATTACTGAGTGAGAAAATGGAACTTTTAATGAACAAAACACGTGGATTAGATATATTTCATTGATTTTCACTTGCGCTTCCTATAAATGTTTATGCGAACGATGTTATAATGGCAATATTGTAAACATTAGGAGGCGCTTTTGTTGAAAAAATTTCTATCTATTTTTGTTTTGTCGTTATTAGTGTTAAGTGCTTGTAGTGAAGATAAAAAGGTTGTTGAAAAAAATCAAAATGAAGCGCAAAAAGAAGCTTCACATGAAGAACATGGACATGCTTCCGGAGATATTCAGGAGGAAACAGCATCTGCGGATGTTTTACCTTCGTTTTTAGATAATAAATCAGAAGATATTCGATTAGTGTATCAAATTGCTGGACAGTCTACAGAAATTCTAGAATGGATGCCATGCTATTGTGGATGTGGCGAATCAGCTGGACATAAAAGCAATTTAAACTGCTTTATTCAGGAAAAGCGTGAGGATGGCACAATTGTTTGGGATGACCACGGTACTCGTTGTCTCGTCTGCCTAGAAATTGCTGTACAGTCTGCAAAAATGCATAAAGATGGTATGAGCCTGAAAGAAATTCGTCAAACAATTGATAACTCATATAAAGAAGGCTATGCAAAACCAACACCTACTGATATGCCTGCTTAATAACAAAAAAACTCATCGTGATGATGAGTTTTTTTGTTATTTAACCAGTTGTAGCACCGTTTTAAAATGTGGATGATCTGCACGATTTAGTAACTCGTATAAAATCATTTCCACACTCGTTGGTAAAATTCCAAGTGCCTTCATCTTCTCTAGCCCTATCTCTTTATTGGCCTTAGTACGAGACGAGACTGCATCTGCAACCACTTCAACTTCAAACCCTTGTTCTTTTAGCTGTCGGGCTGTTTGATAGACACAAATATGAGTTTCGATACCTGTCACGATAAATTGAGAACGCCCACTTGCCTTCAATGCATCAACAAATTCTTGTTCCTGGCACGCACTAAAAGCCATTTTAGCAATAGGTAGTTGACTTTGAATATGCTGAGCAATATTTAACGCAGTCCCACCTAAACGACTAGGATTTTGCTCGAGCCATAAAATAGGTACCTCCAATGCTTGCATAGCTTGTACCAGCTTGGCCACATTATCAATCATCGCTTCACTTTCATCAACAATTGTCGCTAACTTCCCTTGTACATCAACGACAACTAAACATGCTTCTTCTATTGTAAACATTTAAAACACCCCTCATATCTATATTCACAATTCATTATACCGAAAGTTACTTGGTTTATGTTGAAGGTTAGAAATTTTCCGTCCATCTTAAAATTCGTTCAAAGTTTTTTTCGTTTAGAAACATATAACTTATAATTTTTAATGATATATAGATAGAATTACATAAATAAATAGAACATTTATTGCTAGTGTAAAAACTTAATGAAAGGTAGGCAATGTTGGCTGCTTTTTTATATTCCTTTCTCTCTGTAACTATTCCTTTTCAATGTATTAATCCATACCTTATAAGAGCTTGGACTACCCCCGATGAAGCGTCCTTCTGGAGTGGAATGTGCAAGCGAGCACATAGTTGATAGGATAAATTCCATTCGAACAAACACGAACATTTTATAATTTCACTGTTTAAGCAACATGTAAATCACGAAATATTAACTCATATATGTCCATCTATATTTCCGTTTGTTCGTATTTAAACCAAAAAGGCTAATATGAATTTTAACTCAATTGTGTACATTTTGTTGCGAGCCTGTCATTATTCTGCTTGAATAGTGAGAATTTTATTTTTTCTCTTGAAAATTGAGTTATAATCCAGTAAAGTGCTTTTATCGGTTAGTATTCCGCTTAATCTATTATCTATAAATGAAAAAAATTAGCTAGATGACTATGAACTGATTGTAAAAGCCTGATAGATCATTAGTAGGGGCTAAAAACCCTATAATTAAGGTTTAACCTTATAAAACAAACAAGGAGTGTACCACTTTGACACAACGAGCATACAATTTTAACGCAGGCCCTTCTGCCCTACCACTAGAAGTATTAGAAAAAGCCCAACAACAATTAGTAAACTTCCGTGACTCAGGCATGTCAATTATGGAAATGAGCCACCGCAGTGCCATTTTCGACGAAGTACATAATGAAGCAATTGCTTTATTGAAAAAGCTTTATGCTATCCCAGAAAACTACGAAGTTCTTTTCCTACAAGGTGGAGCTAGTCTTCAATTTACTATGATACCGATGAACTTCCTACAAGCAGATCAAAAAGCAAGCTACGTATTATCAGGATCATGGTCTGAAAAAGCATTCAAAGAGGCTAAATTATTTGGTACGCCCGTAGAAGCTGCTAGTACAAAAGAAAATCAATATCGCAATATCCCAGCTTTAGCAGACATTCAATTCAATGAAGAGGATGCATATGTGCATATCACTTCAAACAATACGATTTACGGTACACAATGGAAAGAATTCCCTGAAACAGGTAATGTACCATTAGTTGCGGATATGTCTAGTGATATTCTTTCTAAACCAGTCGATGTAAGTAAATTTGGTCTTATTTATGCAGGTGCTCAAAAAAATCTTGGTCCTTCTGGTGTAACAGTAGTCATTATTCGCAAAGATTTGTTAGAGAAAGAGAATAAAAATATTCCTACAATGCTTAAATATTCAACGCATGCTGACAGCAACTCTTTATACAATACACCACCAACTTTTGGTATCTATATGTTAGGTGAGGTATTAAAATGGGTAGAATCAAAAGGCGGCGTTGCTGAAATTGCAAAGCATAACGAGTTAAAAGCAAAAGTAATTTATGATGCTATTGACAATAGCAACGGTTTCTATACAGGTCATGCAACACCTGAAAGCCGTTCTTTAATGAACATCACTTTCCGTGTTGCTGATGAAGAGCTTGAAAAACAATTTCTTGTTGAAGCAAAAGCAGCAGGATTTGTTGGACTTAATGGACACCGTTCTGTAGGAGGCTGCCGTGCTTCTACTTATAACGCTGTACCGTTAGAGGCTTGTGAAGCATTACGTGACTTTATGGTAGAATTCCAACAAAAACATCAATAATAAAAAAATCGACGAATGATTTACTCACGTAATCATTCGTCTTTTTAATATTTGCGGAAAGAAGACAAATACCTTCTATTCAATTTTTAAGGAATACATCTTTTTAAATGCCTAGCGGACATATTACCAATCTCATTTCACTCAAAAATCATAGGTTATTAGAGTATTGCGCAATAATAGTCGGGGAAGCTACCCTTATAACAGCATAGCTACTATAAAAAAGGGGTAGTTCCAAGTGAAACTTCACTAGGAACTACCCCTTTCTTCAAATATTGTCATTTCAGATTTTACAAAGTTTCATGCTTACACTCTGGACATCTTCCATAGATCTCAAATTTATGATTTTCAATTTCATAGTCTGGCAGCTTTTCTCCAAGCATTTCCATAGGGCAGAGGTTCAGCTCCTTAACATTTCCACAATCCATACAAATGAAATGATGGTGATGATGTTCAGACTCACAATGCATACGGAAATTTCGCTCTCCAGATAACTCAGTTTCCTCCAGTATTCCTAGCTTCACAAACGTTGCAAGGTTGCGATAAATAGTATCGAAACTCATACCAGGAAAATCTTTTTTCAAAACATCTAATAAATCTCGAGCAGTTAAATATTTATCTGTTGCTGCAAACATATCTAATATTAACTCCCGCTTATCTGTTTTTTTAAAGCCGTTTTCTTTTAAAATTTCCCACGCTCTAGAAACATTCACTGCGCTACCTCCTCCCGTTTTGCCGCTATTTTAAATACTATTTTCTTCACTAGTATAACAAGTAACAAAATTAAGATAGAAGTAACGACAATTGTACCACCAGGTGCTAAATCTAAATAAAAAGCACTGACTAAACCGATTAACACAGCCGTTTCGCCAAAGACAATTGCATAGATGATTGTTTGCTTAAAGCCCTTTGCAAGTCGCATTGCAGCAGCAACTGGTAACGTCATAAGTGATGATACAAGTAAAATACCAACGATGCGCATACTTGCAGCAATAACAAGCGCTGTAACGATCATAAATAAGAGATGAATCCAACGTGCAGGCAGACCGCTAGCTTTTGCATATTCCTCGTCAAAAGATAAAACAAAAAGTTCCTTAAAAAATATAAATAAAAAGATAATGACAACAACAGCAATTCCTACTACTACCCATAAATCCTGACGTGATACAGCTGACACTGAACCAAATAAATAGCTCATTAAATCCGTGCTAAAGCCACTTGCAAGCGAGATAAATATAGCACTAATACCAATCCCACCTGACATAATAATTGGAATGGCAAGCTCTTCATAGTGCTTATATAAACGTCTAAGACGCTCAATTAAAATTGAACCGCTGACAGAGGCCAGTATGCCTAAGTAAATTGGATTTAGCATTGCCAAAGCTGTAACTGATTGACTGATATATAAGCTCCCCGCTATACCTGCCAGTGTTACATGTGACAAGGCATCAGCAATAAGCGAAAGCCTGCGAACGACAATAAATACACCTAGTAGTGGTGCAATTATGCCAATTAATAGCCCAGAGAAAAAGGCGTTTTGTAAAAATTCATAGTTAAAAATTGCTTCAATCATTATGCCTTCTCCTTCTAGTGAATCTTTCTCACAGAATGGCCATACCAAGCATCAAGCGCATCGTGAGAAATTGTATCAAATTCATTTTTATAACCGTGGAAGTGTATAGTTTGATTTAAACATGCCACATGACTGATGCGGTTCGATACTGTATCAACATCGTGTGTAACAAGAATCATTGTAATTCCCTGTTCCCGATTCAATTTTGCCAGCATATCATAAAATGACTGCACATTCTCATGATCAATGCCGACAGTTGGTTCATCTAATATTAATAGCCTCGGTTCACTAACTAACGCTCTTGCAATAAAGACACGTTGTTGTTGCCCACCAGATAACTCACCAATATTACGATTCATAAATGCGTCCATTCCAACAGCTTTTAATGCTTCTAACACTTTTTCCTTTGCATCTCGTCCAGGTCTTTTAAATAACCCTAATTTTTTGGATAATCCACTTTTCACTACTTCTTGGACGGTTGCTGGAAACCCGGAATTGAAGGCATTAGATTTTTGCGACACATACCCTATCCATTCACGATGCTTAAAAGTCGTACTCGGTTCACCAAATAACTTTATTTCTCCAGACATTGGCTTTAGTAACCCTAAAATAATTTTTAATAATGTAGATTTCCCTGAACCGTTTGGACCAAGAAGTGCTAAAAAGTCTCCCTCTTCTACACGGAAAGAGATATTTTTTAGTACTTGCGTATAGTCATATTGAAATGACACATTTTCAATGTCAATTAATGATTTTTTCATGTATATTCTCTTCTTTCTAATTCAAAATCATTACGATTTACAAATTGTAAGTATAAATGAAAGTACAGTTTTTGTAAAGAAAATAAGATTGCTATTCTACTATTTTATTTTTCAAGTTGTTATAGACATTAATTCCGGCACACTAATGTAAAGGATTTCCAAAGCCATTACGACGTTCACAAGAATGATTTTGTCTCAAGAACTAAACAATTTTAAAAGGAGGATTAGCTTTGAGTATTCAATTTTTACAGCAATTAACACAAAGTAGTGATAAGGAAGTTGTTGCGATTGCACGTGCTGAAGGATTTGAAATTACTAGTTCTGAAGTAAGAAAACTCCGGCCTTATTTGGAGCAATTCTCATTTACGTGGCTCTTTTTAGGTATTCCAAAAGATATTCTTGTAGAGGTTGAAGCTGTTTTAGGTAGAAAGCGTTCCAGACAACTAATTGCATTGTTTACGAAATAAAAGAAAGGCCCGAAAATCAGTCTTATGCTAGCTGATTTCGGGCTATTTATTCTATCCTCTTAAAGCATCGATTAACTCTGGTTTAAATTCTCCATTACGAAGCATTTCAATTTCATGTTTATAAGGAGCCGATTTTGATTTGGCATCACTATTTAATGCGACAAATGGTGTTTCTAGGATTTTAGGAATCTCCATTAATTGTGGATGATGCACAATATATTTTAATGCATCAAAGCCAATATGACCGAAGCCAATATTTTCGTGACGGTCTTTTCCTGCACCACGGACATTTTTTGAGTCATTGATATGCAGGACTTTGATACGATCAACACCTATTAGTTTATCAAACTCATTTAAGACGCCATCAAAATCTTCTACAATATTATAACTAGCGTCATGAGTATGACATGTATCAAAGCAAACTGAAAGACGTTCATTATGTGTTACACCATCAATAATTTTAGCAAGCTCTTCAAAGGAACGACCACATTCAGTTCCTTTCCCCGCCATTGTCTCTAATGCGATTTGTACAGGGAAATCCTGTGACAACACTTCGTTTAAACCTTCAATAATCTTGGCAATACCTGCGTCTGCTCCCGCACCTACATGAGCACCAGGATGCAAAACAATTTGTGTTGCTTCCAATGCTGCTGTTCGTTCGATTTCAGTCTGTAAAAAATCTACACCTAGACGGAAAGTTTCAGGTTTTTCTGTGTTCGCAATATTTATAATGTATGGAGCATGGACAACAATATTTGTCATGCCATGCTCTTTCATGTGTAGTAAACCATTCATAATATTAAGATCAGCAATTGCTTTACGACGAGTGTTTTGCGGTGCACCTGTATAAATCATAAAGGTATTTGCCCCATATGAAAGGGCCTCTTTACTTGATCCAAGCAGCATCTCTTTTCCGCTCATTGAAACATGTGATCCAAGTAGCATTTGAATGCCTCCTTATTTTTTACCGCGAGCTTTTAAACGACGTTCACGTTTTTTAATTTTTTCCATTTCCCATTTCATATTACGCTTATAGCCTGGTTTTACTTTTTTCGGCTTACGCACTAATGCTTTAGCCTTCACATCGATTTCATTTTCTTGCTTCACACGATTTTTACGTGCATGGCGCTCTTTTAGTTCAGACCATTCGCCATCTTTTACATCTTTTTGAACAAATGGAATGCCCATTTTTTCAACACGTACTACTGCATCCTCATCTGATGGCTCAAACAACGTGATAGCCGTTCCTTTATTCCCTGCACGCGCTGTACGTCCCACACGATGAATAAAGAATTCTAAGTCCTCTGGAATTTCGTAGTTAATGACATGTGAAATTCCTTGAATATCGATACCACGTGCTGCAAGGTCTGTTGCAACGATATATTGATAGTCCAATTCTCGAATTTGCTTCATCATCCTCTTACGATCACGTGGACTTAAGTCACCATGAATTTGACCACAGCGAATTCCATTTTCATTTAAGTAGCCAGCAACGTGCTCTGCTGTTTTACGTGTGTTAGTGAAAATTACAGCTAAAAATGGATTGATCCCTTCAATAACTTCCAACAAACGTTTGTTACGAGATTTAGAACGCACTGGGACAAGCACAAAGTCAATTCCTTCTGCGACCGGTCGTTTATCGTTCATATGGATATGAACAGGTGCTTCCATATATTTTTTCAAGAAAGGCTGAAGCTTTTCTGGAATTGTTGCTGAGAATACAAACATTTCAAGGTTTTCTGGCATTTGGGAAGCAAAACCATCGATTTCCTCTATAAAGCCCATATCGAAGGCTAAATCTGCCTCATCGACAACTAAAATTGGCGCCGTATGCACAAATAACGCTTGCTCTGAAACGAGATCACGAATACGTCCTGGCGTTCCGACAACAATTTGTGGTTGCGTTTTTAACTTATCAATGGAGCGTTGTTTGTCCGTACCTCCAATAAATAGTTTCGCTTGAATAGTTGTTCCTTCTATTAATTGATTTAATGCATCAAAAATTTGTTGTGCAAGCTCACGTGTAGGTGACGTAATAACAGCTTGTACTTCCTGCTTATCAACATTAATTCGTTGCACAATCGGAATTAAAAAACTATGTGTTTTTCCCGTCCCTGTATGCGCTTGACCGATTGCACTCTTTCCTTTTAATAATAGCGGAATGATTTCCTTTTGAATCGGCGTTGGTTCTGTAAAGCCAAGTCTTGCAATTGCGTCCTGCAAAAATGGCTGAAAATTATAATCAGTATATTTTGACATAATTCGTTCCTCCTAACATCTTTCCCATTGTATCATGATTCAACTTTTAGGTATATTAACGTCCTATTATCTAAGCATGAACATAATTTTATATTTTTATCATAGCTGTAGCGAAGCCCTTATCAAAGTTACTCGAAATGCTGTAAATATGCAATAAAAAAAAGCATTCAGACCTTTAGACAAACGCTACTCCTAATTGCATAAAGCTGTTTAATAATGTAATCGAAAGACCTCGACATTCCCATTTTGTGAGGAACATCGAAATTGACTCGTTTTCTTCTAGGATGAGTTTCCAATATAATTTAGTCGATATTACTAAAAACTAATACTATTTTGATTCAGTTTGCTACTTATTATAATGATGAACTCACGGAGAGTGTCGACTCCTTCGGGATGAGCTTGCGCGAAAAACACTACTCGGAGTGAAAATCAACATTTGTTTTTTCGATACACTTTATTTATATTTTGTCGAAAAGAAGGCCAAGAATTAGTATTTTTTATGGCAATTTATTGTTAACTAATGCCTCGTAGAATTACCATATGATACGATAAAAATGTAAGATACTAGAGGAGGTTGACTTATCATGAAAGCAGCAAGATGGTATAAAGCAAAAGACATCCGAGTAGAAAACATTGAAGAACCAGTAATTGCATCAGGAAAAGTAAAAATCAAAGTACATTGGACAGGAATTTGTGGAAGTGATTTACATGAATACGCAGCTGGCCCAATTTTCATTCCAGTGGAACAACCTCACTTTATAAGTAAGGATATTGCGCCAATTGTTATGGGACATGAGTTCTCTGGTGAAGTAGTAGAAGTTGGTGAAGGTGTTACAAAAGTACAAGTTGGTGATCCTGTAGTTGTAGAACCTATTCTTGCATGTGGCGAGTGTGCTGCTTGTAAAAAAGGAAAATACAATATTTGTAAGCACTTAGGATTCCACGGTCTTTCTGGCGGTGGCGGAGGTTTCTCTGAATATACAATGGTAGATGAAAAAATGGTACATAAAATGCCAGAGGGGCTTTCCTATGAACAAGGTGCACTAGTTGAACCAGCAGCAGTAGCATTACATTCAGTTCGTCAAAGTAAATTAAAAGCTGGTGATAAAGCAGCGGTCTTTGGTACAGGTCCAATCGGTCTTCTTGTTATCGAAGCATTGCGTGCTGCTGGAGCATCTGAAATTTACGCAGTAGAACTTTCAGCAGAGCGTGCTGCCAAGGCTTTAGAGTTAGGCGCAACAGCAGTTATTAATCCTAAAGACGAGGATGCAGTAGCACGCCTACACGAATTAACTAATGGTGGCGTAGATGTTGCATTTGAAGTAACAGGTGTCCCTGTAGTATTACAACAAGCAATTGATTCAACAACATTCGAAGGTGAAACAATTATCGTTTCTATTTGGGAAACTGAAGCTTCTATTCTGCCAAACAATATCGTGCTGACAGAGCGTTCTGTAAAAGGGATTATTGCTTATCGCGATATTTTCCCAGCAGTTATGGAATTAATGAAACAAGGTTACTTCCCTGCTGAAAAACTTGTTACGAAACGAATTGCTCTTGATGAAGTCGTAACAGAAGGCTTCGAAGCACTAATGAAAGAGCGAAACCATATTAAAATCCTTGTAAATTCACAAGCGTAAAATAAAGTCAGGTAGAGAAAATAAAGAAACTTTTCTCTACCTGTTTTTGATTTGTTCATTGTTATCCTTTTTTACTCATCACCATAACATGGGGGCGACTACGCTTTAACATATGTCATCCCAACTTTTATTGATGGGCCTCATTTCCCTCCATTTTTTTCATAATATCTAGATTGGCCATTAGGAAGTTCACCTTATTTTCTCCAAAAACCCCAAATGACCGTTTTTCGGTATTTGCATTTATAATTTTTTCAACCTCTTCCTCAGAGAGTCCACTTGCTTGGGCAATACGTTTTACTTGTATTTGTGCAGCTTTTACACTGATATGGGGATCTAACCCTGAACCAGAAGCAGTCATTAAATCTGCAGGTATGTCTTGTCGTTCAACGGTTGGGTTTGCTTGTAAAAACTTCTCGATATCTGCTTCTATTCGCTTCTTCAATTCTGGATTTGATGGTGCATAGTTAAAAGTCCCTGAGCTAATGCCGCTATAATTCACCTGGCCATTTTCATCTGGTATCGTATCCTCTTCCGTATAAACATTGTAATTAACGGATGAAACACGTCCCCAGAAGTACTCGGGTGCTGTAAAAGCTTGACCTATTAATTCTGAACCAACAGCTTCACCATTCTTTTCTATTAAACTCCCATTTGCTTTATGATGAAATAACCCTTGAGCTAATGCAGTCACAGCAAACGGGTATATAAAACCGCATAGAACAAACATGGTCATTGTGATTAATAATGCTTGCTTTGAGTTCTCAAAAAATTTCCGCATATACTTTCCTCCTATAACCCAAACGTTCGGAATAATGGCCCAACTAGTAAATCAATTAACTTAATGCCAATAAAGGGAGCTATTATTCCTCCTACACCATAAACAAGTAAGTTTTTATTTAATAATTTTGCAGCACTCATCGGCTTATATTTTACGCCTTTCATTGCAATTGGAATTAACAATGGGATGATGACCGCATTAAAAATTAATGCAGATATAATAGCACTTGAAGGTGAATTGAGATTCATAATGTTTAATGCACTCATCTCAGGTACAGCGACCATTAGCATAGCAGGGATAATGGCAAAATACTTTGCAATATCATTGGCAATACTGAAAGTCGTTAGTGCTCCCCGAGTCATTAGCAATTGTTTCCCAATCTCTACAACTTCAATAATTTTAGTTGGATTTGAATCTAAATCGACCATGTTAGCAGCTTCCTTCGCTGCATTCGTACCTGAGTTCATAGCAAGCCCTACATTCGCCTGTGCTAGTGCTGGCGCATCATTCGTACCATCACCAGTCATAGCTACGACTTTCCCTTGTGCCTGCTCATCTTTAATGACTTGAATTTTGTCTTCCGGCTTACTTTCTGCAATAAAGCTGTCCACTCCAGCTTCCTTTGCGATAGATGCTGCAGTAAGTGGGTTATCTCCTGTACACATGATCGTTTTAATACCCATTGCACGAAGCTGTTCAAAGCGTTCCTTAAGTCCGGCCTTTACAACATCCTTTAAGTAAATAACACCTAAAATTTTGTCGTTTAACGTTACTACAAGCGGTGTCCCGCCAACAGAAGATACTTGATGGATCAGCTGTTCCAAATTTGCAGGAATGCTATAACCTGCTTTCATACTTTCTTTTTTTATCGTATCGTAGGCTCCTTTTCTAATTTTTGTGCCATCCTTCATATCCAATCCACTCATCCGTGTCTGTGCAGTAAATGGGATATGTTCACTTGACTTGATAATATTTTCTTCACCGTCAGTATTTACTCCTAATTCGCAAGCAAGTGATAAAATAGACTTTCCTTCAGGTGTATCATCTGTTAAGGAACTGAGCCATGCAGCTCGGATTAAATTTTTACTTTCCACGCCTGTTACTGGCAGAAATTCAGCTGCCATACGATTGCCATAAGTAATCGTTCCGGTTTTATCTAATATTAATGTATCCACGTCTCCACACGCCTCTACGGCTCTTCCAGACATCGCAATTACATTAAACTGTGTAACCCTATCCATTCCTGCAATTCCGATCGCCGACAATAATCCACCAATCGTTGTAGGAATTAAACAAACTGTCAGGGCAATTAACGTTGCGATAGAAATCGGTACATTTAAATAAGTTGTCATTGGATAGAGTGTCACAACAACTAATAAGAAAATAATTGTTAAGCTTACTAAAAGTGTATTGAGCGCTACTTCATTTGGCGTTTTTTTACGACTAGCTCCTTCGATGAGCGATATCATTTTATCTAAAAATGATTCACCAGGCATTGAAGTAATTTCGATCATCAGCCAATCACTTGTAACTGTCGTACCACCTGTAACTGATGAAAAATCACCGCCCCGCTCCTTTACAACTGGTGCAGATTCACCCGTTATCGCAGATTCATCGACGGTAGCAATTCCATCAATGACTTCTCCATCGTTCGGAATAACCTCTCCTGCCTGAACTAAAACGATATCGCCCTTTTTTAACTCATGTGCCTGTTTAAGTATTTCAGTGCCATCACTAAGCAAAACGCGAGCCTGTGTCACTGTTTTCGTCTTTTTTAACGTTTGAACCTGTGCCTTCCCTCGTCCTTCCGCAATCGACTCAGCAAAATTAGCAAATAGAATCGTTACAAAAAGAATAACGGCGACGATCGTATTATACAATCGGTCATGTCCCCCTACTTCGTTACCAAATATATTCGGAAAAAAGGTTAATAACAGGACAAACATAAATCCGATTTCTACTACAAACATAACAGGATTTTTCACCATATAAACTGGGCTAAACTTCTTTAAAGCGTCTATTATCGAGCTTTTAAACATTTTGCCCGTAATAAAACTTTTTCTTGTTGTTTCCATAAGTGTCTCTCCTCATTAAAAATCAAATTCACCTTGGCGTAATTGCCGCTGTCGCTTCGCTTTCGCGCAGAAAACATTTGTAGCTGACGCTTCGCTTTCGCTACAGAAAACATTTGCCGCTGTCGCTTTGCTTTCGCTAAAGAAAACATTTGTAGCTGTCGCTTTGCTTTCGCTACAGAAGACATTTGTAGCTGTCGCTTTGCTTTCGCTACAGAAAACATTTGCCGCTGTTGCTACATCCGTATTCATCTCACCACACTAAAAGGTGGGAGTCTTAAGATGAATGAAGATAAAGTTGTAAGTGCTCTGTAATTGGCCCAAGAGCTAATGCTGGTAAAAATGTAAGAGCACCAATCATTAAAACGATAGCAACAAGTAAAAATGTAAAAATAGTATTGTCCGTTTTCAATGTCCCCACCGAATCACTATGAAACATCTTTTTAGCAAGTAAAGACGCTATAGCTAGTTGAATAATAATCGTTAAATAACGTCCAAAGAACATGGCAAGACCTGTCGTCACATTCCAAAATGTTGAATTGTCAGCTAATCCTTCAAAACCGGAACCGTTGTTTGCAGAGGCCGATGCAAATTCATATAGAACCTGTGATAAACCATGTGCACCTGGATTCGTTATTCCCGCTACCCCTGCTGTTGTTGCAACTGCAAGCGCTGAAAATAGTAGAATAATAGCAGGGTGGATCAATATACAAAGAGCAATTAGCTTCATTTCCTTCTCTTCAATTTTCTTACCTAAAAACTGAGGTGTTCGACCAATCATTAAACAGGCGATGAATATCGTTAGTAACACATACATCATCATGTTCATCAGGCCAACTCCCTTGCCTCCAAACACAACATTAAGCATCATATTAAACATCGGTACAAGGCCACCAAGCGGCGTTAATGTATCATGCATATTGTTGACAGACCCCGTTGTAAAAGCAGTAGTCACTGTTGTAAATAACGCTGATTGCGCTACCCCAAAGCGCATCTCTTTGCCTTCCATACTTCCCAGCTCCTGCGATATTCCGAGCTCACTAATGATTGGATTACCAGCTTTCTCCGCTACATACACAGTCGCAAGTCCGACTAGGAACAGCACACCCATTGCCGCAAAAATGGCTAGCCCTTGTTGCCCAAATATAGTTTTCTTTTTTCTATATGCGACCATTAAACTAAATGCAACTACACAAGCACCTGGTAATAACATCATAGATAGCATTTCCACAATATTAGAAATGACCGTTGGATTTTCAAAAGGCGTCGTTGAATTCGCTCCATTAAAACCACCACCATTAGTGCCTATATGCTTGATGGATTCAAGAGAAGCTACAGGTCCAATGGCAATATCTTGTAATTTACCTTCTATTGTTTGGACAGTTTTATTCGCACTAAGGGTCTGCGGAGTACCTTGTGCTACTAAAAAAATGGCAACAATAATAGATAGGGGCATTAACACACGTGTAATAACACGAATGAAATCCACAAAGAAATTTCCTAAAGTGTCAGTTTTAGCAACTAGACGACGGCAGAACGCCATACACGCGGCATAACCAGTAGCTGCAGATGTAAACATCATAAAGATAATGACTAGCATTTGTGATAAATAACTGAGTCCTGATTCGCCACTATAATGTTGAAGATTCGTATTCGTCATAAATGAAATAATGGTATTAAATGAAAGTGTTGATTCCATATTGTCAATATCGTTTGGGTTTAAAAACAGCATCGTTTGAATGCGTAATAGAATATATCCAATAAACACCATAAAAGCATTTGAAAGAATTAATGAAAATACATACTGTTTACCAGTCATATCGTCTTGTTTAATACCGCATAACTTATAAATAACTGCATCAAATCTATCCATAATTGGATCAAGCCATGTTTTTTGTTGCATCATCACCCGAAAAAGATAGTGCCCAGTTAAAATCACGAGCGGTAAATAAATAATTAATACAATGGCGATTTGCCACATACTGTAGTACCTCCTACCAGCCTATTAATAGTTTTCAGGATATAGTAATGCATGCCCTAGATAACCGAAAAGGAACACAAGTACAATCCCCATAATGATCCACATTTTTATTCCCCCTTACTTTTCTTCGACAAGCTTGAAACACCAAGCTGTCAACGCATACAGACATGCAAAGCTTATGATGAGTAAGCCAATCATATAAAAGTCCATCAATCGAAACACCCCTCTTCCAATTAGGATGCTCTCATCATACTGACTTTCAAATTAATGTAGTGTTAGGAAATCGCTTTTTCTATTAAGAAATTATAAAGAGCGAAAATCTTAACACTTTCTTAATGGCAGATAACGCTATAATACAAATGAGGTGAAAGAGGATGGAAAATACACGTCCAACTCCAGAGACGTTTTTAGCAAGGCTTCAACAGGAGGAACAATTTGCAGGAAAACTAAAGATCTTTCTCGGTTATGCTGCTGGAGTAGGTAAAACTTATGCAATGCTAGATGCAGCACATCAAGCACAGAAACTTGGTAAAGATGTGGTAGTTGGCTATGTAGAACCACATCCTCGTCCAGATACGTTAGCTTTACTCGAAGGGCTTGAGCAAATCCCTACGAAAAAAACAATTTATAAAGGGAAACCTTTTCAGGAATTAGATATTGATGCAGTGCTGAAGCGCAAGCCGGAAATTATCCTTATTGATGAATTAGCACATACCAACGTTCCAACGATGCGTCACAAGAAACGTTTTGGAGATGTAGAGGAATTACTTGCAAAAGGTATTCATGTCTATACAACAGTAAACATTCAACATATTGAAAGTCTACACGATTTAGTAGAGGAAATAACCGGAATAAAAGTACGAGAGCGTATTCCGGATTATTTAATTGATCAAGCTGCACAAATAAAGATTGTCGATATTGAACCAGATGAGTTAATCCAACGCTTACAAGAAGGGAAAATTTATGTAAAACAACAAGCTGAAAAAGCGTTGCAATCTTTTTTTCGTAAACAAAATTTAGTATCCCTTCGAGAAATTGCACTACGGAGAGCTGCAGATACGATTAACTATAAGCAGGTTAACAGCAGTGAATCTATGAAGCAATCTGTACAAATCGAAGAGCATTTACTTGTTGGAATTAGTAGCTCTCCTACTAATGCCAAGGTTATTCGAACTACCGCGCGACTTGCACAGGCATTACATGGGAAATTTACAGCTCTTTACGTTCAAAACGTACAGGAGCATGATAGGAATAACGCTAATTCTGAACGGCTTCAGCAGCATATAAAACTTGTTGAACAGCTTGGCGGCCATGTCGTAATAGTTCAGGAAGATGATGTAGCTGCTGCTCTAGCCAATTATGCACAAATTAGTGGTGTCACTAAATTTGTCATTGGTAGAACTAGCATGAGAAAAAAATGGTGGCAATCAAGCACAAAAATCAGCGATCGACTGAACGAATTAGTACCGAATTTAGCAATACACATAGTACCAGATCAGGAAAATGAACAATTTTACTTTCCTAATGTGAAAAATAAGTTGTCAATTGAATGGCTTGATATATTTAAAATGATCATTGTGTTTGCGATAGCATCAATTATCGGGTTGTACTTCTATACAATTGGTGTAAGTGATTCGAATATTATCACGATCTATATTTTAGGTGTCTTAATTCTTGCCATTTGGTCATCTGGATGGCTGATGAGCATCATTAGCTCCAGCATAGCAGTACTGCTTTTTAATTATTTATTTACAGAACCACGTTTTTCATTTGAGGCCTATCATCGCGACTATCCGATAACCTTTATTATCATGTTCCTTTCAGGAGTGATTACAAGTAGCTTAACAAAAAAAATAAAGGAGCAAACCATTGTAGCTGTTCGTAAATCTTATCGAATGGAGGTGCTCCTTGATACAAATCGCAGGCTTCAACATGCTAAGTCAATAGAAGAAATTATTACCGAAGGCATGTCACAAATCGTTAAATTAGTAGAAAAACCAGTACAATTTTTTGAAATAGAAAATAATTTAGTTGTGAAATCTATTTTTTTCCGTTCCGAGAGCATGTCTAGCATTGAAAATAAAAAGAAAGCTTCCCTATTTGAGAATCCGAATGAACATGGTGTAGTTAGCTGGGTCATAAATAATAAGCATGTAGCAGGAGTGTCTACTGATATATTTCCTGAAGTGAATGCCTATTATTTACCTGTTATTTCTAACGGAAATGTTAAGGGTGTTATTGGCATTGCACTGTCAAAACAATTAGCATTACCTGCATTTGAGCGTAATATTTTGCATGCCATTATCAATGATTTTTCTTTCGCACTTGATAAATGGTATTTACAAAAACTCAATGAAGAAGTAGCTAGAGAAGCTGAAATGGAACAAATGCGAGCAAACCTTTTGCGCGCAGTTTCTCATGATTTAAGAACACCACTAACTGCTATTTCTGGTAATGCAGATATATTACTATCCAATGCATCACAAATTCGAGAGGATGAAAAAAGCAAAATATATGAGGATATTTATAAAAATTCGAAATGGCTTGTACAAATGGTTGAAAATTTACTTGCTGTGTCTAAGTTAGAAGATGGACAATTTGCTTTGGAAATGCAATTAGAACTTGTAGAAGATATTATTCAAGAGGCACTGACCCATGTCGTTCGTCTAAACAATACACATGAAATATCCTATCATATTGAACCAGAATTTTTATTTGCTTTAATGGATGCGCGACTGATTATTCAAGTTCTAATTAATATTATTGATAATGCATTGACTTACACTCCCTCAGGTAGTGTTATTAGTATAAAGGTAAAAGAATCTGAACGTTTAGTACACTTTAGCATTTCTGATGATGGACCCGGCATTGATGATGCTATAAAAAACAGCCTCTTTGAGCCATTTACTACCGGAAAAGTACAGCGTAGCGATAGTCGAAGAGGCTTGGGTTTAGGCTTAGCGCTATGTCAAACTATTTTAAAATTACATGATAGTGAAATAACAGTTTCAGATAATAAACCAAAAGGAACGATTTTTAACTTTACGCTGAAAAAAGGTCCATTACCAAAAGTTAGGAATGACATTTATTAAAAATATGTCGTGTATATAAGTTGAGTGGAGAATGGGCGACTCCTTGGGGGTCAGCGATTTAGAGGAACGAAGGCTAAGAGCATCACGTCCTGTGATAACGCCTTCGTGACCAACATCGTGTCGGCCCAAGACCCTGGAGCGAGCCAACAGAGGAACCCCTTTTGCTGTCGCTTCGCTTTCGCACATAAAATATTTGTTGGCACAAGCCGCTCATCGGACGCCCCAGGGAAAGCGCCCATTCGGAACGGAAATCAACCTCACGTTATGGTGATGCACCAAAAGGAGTAATGAAATTTGATGAATAAACGAATTCTTGTAATAGAAGATGATGTAGCCATTGGCAATTTAATTAAAATGACTTTAGCTACACAGCATTATGAATTCGATATTGCACGAGACGGTAGCAGCGCACTGCAAAAGGCTCTCGTCATGAAACCAGATGTTTTTATTTTGGATTTAGGACTACCAGACATAGACGGTGTCGAGCTTATAACGAAAATTAGAAGCTGGACTCAAACACCTATTATCGTAGTTAGTGCACGCGGCGAAGAGCACGATAAAATCAATGCTTTAGATGCCGGTGCAGACGATTATGTTACAAAGCCTTTCAGTGTTGAAGAGCTATTAGCCCGAATTCGAGTAGCTTTGAGAAGGATGTCTTTTGAGCATCAGTTAGATAATGAACACTCTGTCTTTGTAAATGGTCATTTACAAATAAACTACGCAGCAAATACAGTGTTTGTAAATGGAAAAGAAGTACATTTAACACCTATTGAATATAAACTCTTAGTTATTTTATCAAAGCATGTCGGTAAAGTTTTAACACATAATTTTATTTTAAAGGAAATTTGGCACAACGCACTTCAATCGGACGTTCCAAGTCTAAGAGTTTTTATGGCTACTCTTCGAAAGAAAATAGAGGACAATCCAGCTAACTCAAAGTTGATTCAGACACATGTCCGCGTTGGGTATAGGATGCTTCGGTGTCATGATGAAGAATAAGGTTTGATTTTGCTTTAACTTTGCTAATCCAATATTACTTTAAACCGTAAACTTCTTATTGATAGACTGGATAAAAAATGATACTATTTATTTGATAATGATTATCACTCACAATGAAAGTAGGTAGATCTTATGAACCTTCACGCGGTTCAATTGGGTGAAAAAGTTAAAGTGAAAGATCTTCATCAAATTGACACTCTTTTATGTAAACGATTAAATGCTTTTGGTATAAAGGAAGGCTGTCAAATTTGTATGGTCCAAAAAGGATGGTTTTCTGGAGCTTGTATATTGGAATGTCAAGGACAGAAAATTGGACTTAGAAAAAAAGATTTAATGGATATAAAGGTCGAACAAGTATGAGTAGATTAGCTTTAATAGGAAACCCCAATATCGGTAAAACATCATTGTTCAATACGTTGACAAATTCATATGAATACGTTGGCAATTGGAGTGGTGTAACCGTTGAAAAAAAAGTAGGACAAGTAAAAAAACTACAAAAGGAAATTATTGATTTACCTGGTGTATATACTCTTAACCCCATTTCAAGAGATGAAAGTGTTGTTACTACATTTTTACTTGAAGATCAGGCAGATGGAATTTTAAATATTATCGATGCCTCTAATTTCGAACGAAATATGCAATTAACTGTGGATATACTTGAACTTAGGAAGCCTGTTTTCGTTTGTTTAAATATGATAGACGTTGCGAAAAAGAAAGGCATATCAATTGATGTCGAGAAATTACAGAGTTCTTTGGGAGTACCTGTTATTCCAATAAGTGCTCGTACCGGGAAAGGTGTCGAAGGTATTTATACCGCGATTCAAACCTCAGATAGTACTCAACAACGTTTTACATTAACCTACGATGACCTAATTGAAGAAGGTATCGCAAAAATGGAAGCCTTGTTACAGTATATTCCTGAGGAACAAAGAAGATGGTGTACCATTCAATTTTTAATGGGAAATGAAGCTGTTGACGCTTATTTGAAAGAAAAGGAATACTTTGAACAGCTTGCTGCAATGCGAGATGCTTTAGAGAAGCAAATAGGTGAACCATTAAATAAGGCTATTGCTAAAAAACGTGATTTATATATTTCTAATATTTACAGTGAAGTAATCATACAAGAGAAAAGTGAAACACAATGGTCAGAGAAAGTTGATAAAATTCTAACACATCCGATTTTAGGTATTCCGATTTTCTTAGCGCTTATGTTTTTAATGTTTCAAGCAACGTTTGCATGGATCGGTACCCCGCTTTCGGATTTCTTGGATGGCTTTGTTGGTGGCCCTCTAACAGATACGGTAACTCAAGGCTTAGAAGCTATTGGTGCAGCCCCTTTTATTATTAATTTAATATGTGATGGGATCATTGCAGGTGTTGGCGGCGTCTTAGTTTTCATTCCACAAATCTTTGTCTTATTTTTCTTTATTTCACTATTAGAAGATTCAGGATATATGGCACGAATTGCTGTTGTTATGGATCGTCTTATGGAATTTTTCGGCTTAAATGGCAAGGCTTTTATTCCGATGATTGTAAGCTTTGGATGTAACGTTCCTGGTGTAATGGCTGCGAGAACAATTGAACAGCCAAAAGAACGACTATTAACAATTCTTGTTGCACCGTTTATGAGCTGCTCAGCAAGGTTACCTGTATATGCTTTATTCGGTGCAGCATTCTTTTCTGCACATCAATCGTTAGTAGTATTCTCCCTATATGTTATGGGTATTGTGGTAGCGCTTATTGTAACAAAAATATTATCTATGACAATTTTAAAAAATGAAACTTCTGTTTTTATTGTTGAATTACCAGCCTATCATGTACCACAGCTTAAAACACTTTGGCGTTCCACTTGGGAAAAAGGAAAAGGATTTTTCCGCAAAGCTGGTACTATAATCTTTGCTGGCTCCGTTATTATTTGGCTTCTTTCTTATTTAGGACCACATGGTGCTAATGTCAATATGGATGACAGCTTTTTAGCAATTATTGGAGGCGCTTTTGGTGTGTTGTTTATCCCACTTGGCTTTGGAACATGGCAAGCCGGTGCATCCCTTATTGCTGGATTCCTGGCAAAAGAAGTAATTGTTTCGACAATGGCGATTATTTATGGCGTAAGTGAAGGTGTCTTATCGTCTACAATGACAACTCATTTTACTGCTTTAAGCGCCTATACATTCTTGGCCTTTGTGTTACTTTATATGCCTTGTTTAGCCACTGTAGGTGCAATAAAAAGGGAAACACAGTCTGTGAAATGGACTCTATTTGCAACACTTTATCCATTTGCTGTAGCTTATATTATTGCACTTATAATTTATGGTATCGGGAATTTATTGATGTGAGGTGTAGAGAATGACTTTATTGATTAATATTTTAATCGGTTGTATTATTTTTGGCTATGCTGGTATTACCTTATATAAGAGCATTAAAAAGCAGAAGAAGGGCAAATGCGCAGCATGCTCCTTACAGAAGAGTTGTTCTTCTAACGTCTGTGCCCCTCCTTCTAAACTGAATGATGTTACCCATAAATAAATTTGTAGAAAATAAAGCGAGGTAGTTCCAAATCCTTTGAAGGCTACCTCGCTTTTTTAAATTTTCTGTCTAACGTACTAGAGTATGATTAAAAAGACTATAGTGTCTTGTTCACTATAGTCCCCTATCGTTAAATCTTAAATTTATTGATTTCTTCCTTCACGGACACCGCTTCGTCACTTAATGTTTTTGCAACTGCATTAATTTCTTGAATGGTTGCAGCTTGCTCTTCTATTGTCGATGCAATTGTATCAGATTGCTCTGCGGCATGAACCGCAGAAGAAGACATTTCATTGACCGATGCTGCCATTTCTTCAATACTTGCTGAAATTTGTTGTGTAGAAGCTGACACGTCCTCGATTTGAGATGTCATATCACCAATCGCATGTAAAATTTCATCAAAGGAATTTTGCGCATTTTGAATAAATGTGACACCCTCATCCACATTCACTACAGTAACACTTACCGCCTTTTCTACTTCTTTCGTTTCTTGCTGAATAAGTGCGATTACATCCACTATTTGATTAGCAGATGTTTTGGATTCCTCAGCTAATTTGCGAACTTCATCTGCCACGACCGCAAAGCCTTTTCCATGCTCTCCTGCACGAGCCGCCTCAATCGCAGCATTTAGTGCTAGAAGATTTGTTTGCTCAGTAATCTCAGTTATTACTTTCGTTATATTAACGATTTCAGCCGATTGTGTGCTTAGCTTCTTAATACGTTCATTTGTTGTATTTGAAGATTGTTGGATAATCGACATTTGGTTTTCTGCGATATGCAACGTTTGTTCTCCATCGTTTGCAATAGATTGTGTGTCTACTGCTTTAGAATGAAGCATTTGAGTAGCCTCTGCTATACGTTGAACCCCTTGTGCTGTTTCATCCATTGCTACCGAACTTTCACGACCAGTAGAAGCTGCTTGATTATCACTGATGGCCATTCTCTCTACGAGGTTTGCAATATCATGAGATGAATGTGAAATTTCATCTGTACTTGCTGCTAATTGTTCTGCTGCTGATGTTGTATGTTCAACATTTACGGTCATGCTATGTATTAGTGAATGTAAATTAGACTTCATCACATTAAAAGAATCTGCCAAATCTTTAATTTCATCCTTTGCCCTGACTTCAATATCCTTTTGACATAAATCTCCTTTAGCAATTACCTTAGCTGCAGAAGTTAGCTTTTTTACAGGAACAACAATGGAACGTGCAAATACAACCCCAACTACTATACAAATAATTACAATAATGATGAACATCCATAAGAACCACTGCATATTATCATCAATGAGTTTTTCAACATTCGCTAAAGAGTTTTGTATTTCTGTAATGTTTTCTTGCTGAAACATATCTACTTTTTCATTAATCTCAACCGATGTAGTGTCAAATTCTAGCATAATTTTATTCCCTAGCTCAGGTCCACCTTGAATATAGCTATTAGCCATTTTCTGACCAGTACTATAATACTCATCAAACGCTACTTTAATCGATTCTAATCTTTTCTGATCTTGCGGATGCAAATTTTTCAGTTTCTCCAAATTCTGATAAAAAACTTTGCTATATTTTTCTGCTTGCTCAAATCCATCATCTAAATTATTGAGTGCTCTTGAGGCACTAATATCAGTCAAATACTGCTGAACCTGTACTACCGACAACTTCATCTCATCTGCTAGTAATGTCGTTTGAAGTGTTTTTTCTTTCATTAAATGTACTTGCTCAAGTTGGGATTTGGCATTTTGTTCTTGGAAAATCCCCATTATTAAAACTAATATTACAATAAGACCAAATGACACTATACTTCTAACTTTAATTGTCACAGAATACCTCCTATTTTTAACCTCTGCTATTTTAGTCTAGCAAGAATATTTTAACAATTTATTTACATTAATGTAATATATTTCACTTAATTAACTTACAAAAATCATCTTTTTCAAAGATAATCTTACCAACATAACATTATACCCTTACGATCGGCCAAAAAAGTGAAATAAATGTGTAGTTTTTAAGAATTTCAACTACATATTGACTACAATATGAAATAAGTAAACCTTACAGGATATAGTGAGGTGCATTTACAATTGCCCTAGTTATTAATTTGTGTGTGTCGAACGCTAACTTACCCTTCTGCATATCATATTTATAATCAGGTATGTCATCAATGATAAATCACTATCGAAAGGAGATCGTTATGGTATTTAGACCACAGTTCCCGATGTATCCTGGTGGCATGAGAATGCCCATGCAAATGCCCATGCAAATGCAAATGCCCATGCAAATGCCCATGCAAATGCCAACACCTCCACAAATGTCACCGCAATCCTTTTTCCCGCCTGGAGGCTTCCCAAATCCACGAATGCCGGGTGGCTTTCCAATGTCTAGTGGAATAGGATCATTTGGAGGACAAATGCCAGTACAGGAACCTTCAAAAATCGGTTCATTTTTACAGCAGGCGAATAACTTATTTAACTCAGCGAAAACATATACTCCTTACATTCAGCAAGCAATGCCAATGGTAAAAAATATTCCGTCACTTTTAAAATTGTATAAAGGATTTCAAGGTCTCCCTGCTGCAGGAGCTGCCGCAGGGACAGGAGCAGTAGCAGCTGGAGCAGCGGCTAGCGAAGGAGCAGCTTCTACTAAAAGTCGAAGAGCGTCGCGGCAAAGTGCAGCATTTAATCCTCCTGACCCACTTCCATCCAAGCCACGTATTTTTCAGCCACCTATGTAGATGAACGTTTCTTTGTATTCGCCGTCCCTGTCCGTTATAATGTAGATAGGTACGCTTGAAAGGAGTCACAACCATGCAAGTATTAAAAATTAATCCACGTGGCTATTGCTACGGTGTTGTTGATGCGATGGTCATCGCTCGAAACGCCGCACTCGATAAAACATTACCAAGACCTATCTACATTTTAGGTATGATTGTGCATAATAAACATGTCACGGATGCCTTTGAAGAGGATGGCATCATCACATTAGATGGCGAGAATCGTTTAGAAATTATTGAACAAGTTGAAACTGGCACTGTTATTTTCACAGCGCATGGTGTTTCACCCGAAATTCGTGAAATTGCGAAGCGAAAAGGCTTAGTATCCATTGATGCTACATGTCCTGACGTAACAGTTACACACGATTTAATTCGTGAAAAATCAGCCGCTGGTTATGATATTATTTATATCGGTAAAAAAGGCCATCCTGAGCCTGAGGGAGCAATTGGCGTTGCACCAGATCATGTACATTTAGTGCAATCATCCATTGATATTGATGCTTTAAATTTAACGAATGATAAATTACTAGTAACGAATCAAACGACGATGAGTCAATGGGATGTTGCTCATCTAATGGATAGTTTAAAAGAGAAATTCCCACATATTGAAGTGCATAAGGAGATTTGTTTGGCAACACAGGTACGTCAAGAGGCAGTTGCTCAGCAAGCTGGGGAAGCAGATTTACTTATTGTTGTTGGTGATCCAAAATCCAATAACTCGAATCGTTTAACGCAGGTGTCTGTTGAAATAGCAGGGACACCATCCTATCGAATTGCAGACGTTTCTGAGCTAAAAATTGAATGGTTAAAAGGAATTAATTCCGTAGCTGTTACAGCAGGGGCTTCAACGCCAACACCAATTGTAAAAGAGGTTATTTCATTCCTAGAGCAATTCGATGAAAATGATGAATCAACACATATCATTAATCGTACAGTTACATTAGATAAAATTTTACCTAAAATTAAAACGCCAAAGCCTGTTGAAAAAATTATGCCTTACTAACTGAAAAAATCCTGATTGCAAAACTGACAATCAGGATTTTTTCATTATTTACTAAAATAATAATTGATTGGACGACCAATGCCACCATAATGAACATCCATTGTAATTTCCTCTTGTTTCTCTAAATAATCTAAGTATCGTCTCGCTGTTACGCGCGCAATACCAATGCCACTAGCAACTTCTTCTGCAGATGCTCCTTCTACAGATTGCAAATAGTGCACAACTTTCTCAAGTGTTGCACGATTAAAACCCTTTGGTAAATTTTTTTCTGACCGTAAGACATTTGATTGCTGAACCTCATTATGCCCACCATGATAATGGAATAACTGATCAAGCTCGCCTTGTGTTAGCTCACGTTCAGTTTGCATTTGTTTTTTAAAGCGCAAATAATTTTCAAGTGTTCCTTGTACTCGTTCAAATGAAAAAGGTTTCATAATATAATCAAAGACGCCAAGATGCAGGACCTGTTTTACAGTCTCCATATCATTTGCAGCAGTTACCGTAATTACATCTACTGGTAACTTGAGTTCACGAATTTTGCGTAAGCTTGTCACTCCATCCTGTTCTGGCATGAAAATATCCATAAATACTAAATCTGGTTTAAGTTTCCGAATTTGAGCAATCCCTTCAACTCCATTTGAAGCCTGTCCAATTACTTCAAATCCAGCTATCTTTTCAATAAATTGGCGATTAACCTCTCTCACCATTGGATCGTCCTCTATTAATAAAACCTTTGTTTGTGTCACTATTAGCCCTCCATACACTCTGTTCTATCTCTATATGTGCAATTTTTCACTTAAGGAAGCTATCTAAGAGAGCACCACACTTTTCCCATAGAATTTCTCGCTTCTACTTCAACTATTTAAGTATGATAAAAAGTTATTAAAAAGCTTGTTCCCTTATTCGGTTCACTTATGACTTCTATTTCGCCATTTCCTTTCTGTACAATTTCTTTTATTAAGAAAAGTCCAATGCCTCGACCTTTATTTTCTTTTGTTGAATAGCCATTATCAAAAATCTGTGCCTTTACTTCATTTGTCATGCCTATACCATTATCCGTTACTAAGATGGCTAGCACATCCTCATCCTCATCAACAGAAACATGGATCATTTTTTCTTCAATTTGTACATCCCTTAAGGCATCAAAAGCATTTTCAATTAAGTTACCAAATAAAATAACGAAATCATGATGATCTAAATTGTTAGGGAATGTTGTCAAACGGCTTTCTCTGTCAATCTCCAGTAGAATTCCCTGTTCTTTTGCATAGGAAATTTTACTAAGCAATAGCCCTGAAATATTTTCATTTTTTATCCGTTCATTTAAAAAGTTTGTAATTTCATCGTGTTCTTCTTTAACTTGCGTTAAGTAAGAAAGTGCTTGTTCATGATGACCAAGCTGCAAAAGTCCAGCAATAGTGTGCAATTTATTTTTATGCTCATGTGTTTGTACGCGTAATGCTTGTACAAATGCCTTAACACCGGTTAATTCCTCTGCAAGCTTTTTCACTTCCGTACGATCCTTAAACATGGCCACTGCTCCAACCGTTTTTCCATTAACTTGTATAGGAATGCGATTACTCATAATACTGTTGTCATTAATATAGAGCTCACGATTGAAAATGGGTTGATCTAGCTCCAAAATTTCTGGTAATCGTGTATCAGGTAATATGTCAATAATTTTCCTCCCTATTAATGTGGACGGTTGTTTGTGAACACCTAATATTTCACATGCTTTTTCATTAAATATTGTGATTGTCAATTCATTATCAATGGCAATAATACCTTCATGCATCGAGTTAAAGGTTTCTGTTCGTTCTACATACATTTTAGCAATTTCATGGGGCTCTAGCCCAAACATTTGCTTTTTCATATGGAGTCCTAAAGTTTGAGCCCCCCATGCACTAAAGAAAAGAGACAATAAGATAGTAATCATTAATTCTGTTTGAATAGAATGTAGTAACTCTGCAACAGTTAAAACACTATAGCCTACTACTACTACACCTATTTGTCTACCTTCTTTACTCATGATCGGGACGAATGCTCGTACCATATTTCCATGTTCACCATGTGCGATGGATGAATAATAATGCTCAGAAAACGCAGCATTTAGATCATCTGACTTCGAGATTTGTCCGATTTCCTCTGTATTTGGATGTGAGTACTTGCGCCTTTGCATATCAAGTACAACAATATACTGTGCGCCATTTATATCTCGTATTTCATCCACTACAGGATTAATATGTTTAGTGGCCTCGTTAAAATTATTATTTGAAATGTAAGTTTTCAGCTCAGGAAGTTGCGATACTGTTTTTGCCACAAGTAAAGCCTGATTTCCAAGCTTATCCTTTTGTTCATTCATTACGAACCCTAGCAAAAATGTACCACCTATACTAAAGGAGAGCATAAGAATAAAAAAAGTCAGAGACATGATTTTTCTCTTCATCGATAATTTTTGAAATTTCAAGATGTACGCCTCCCTCTTACTATATTTTAGCTTACTCCATATGTTAGAATAACAAAAACATCAGAAAATACGAATAAAATGGGTGTAATAGATGAAAAAATTTATTATTGGAACAATAACAACCGTTCTACTATTAACAATAGCAATTGGTGTTCAACAAGGCTTACTATTCGCCAAACCCCTCCCCTATGACGATGAACAAAAAGGCTTGGATACACAAATTACGATTCATTTAAGTCATGTTGTAGCTGAGAATACACCAAAAGGACAAGCTGCAAGTAAATTCGCCGAGCTTGTTGAAGAGAAAACAAATGGTGAGGTGAAGGTACACGTCTACCCAAACTCCTCCTTATTTAATGATGAAAATGAGTTTCAAGCTTTGCAAAATGGAGAAGTGGAAATGATTATCCCTTCTTTCTCAAAGGTGACATCCTACATAACAAATTGGCAGGTTCTTGATTTACCTTACCTTTTTAACACGGATGATGAAGTTCATGAGGTACTTACAGGTTCGATCGGTGAACAATTGTTAAACGAGCTTAAACCTTTTCACATAAAAGGACTGGGCTTTTGGCATAATGGCTTCAAACAATTAACCTCTGTCGATCACCCTATTCATAAATTTGAAGATTTAAAAGGCTTGCGTGTCCGTACAATGCCAAGTAAAACTCTTCAAAAGCAATTCGAGGCTGTTGGGGCTACACCAATCCCGACTTCCTTTAGCGAGGTTTTTACTGATTTAGAATCGAATACTATTGATGCTCAGGAAAACACATCATCAAATATTTATTCTAAAGGTTTCTATAAGGTGCAGAAGAATATGACATTAACTAATCATGGCATTTTAGGATATACTGTTTTAATGAACGAAAGGTTTTGGAAGTCCTTACCTTTAAAAATCCAAAAACAGATTATAGAGGCTATGAAAGAAACAACAGACTGGCAATTTAAACAGGCTGTAAAAATGAACGAAGAAGATTTGCAAAAACTTGAACAGCAGGATAATTTCGAGATTTATACGATGAGCAATAAGGAACGCCAACGCTTTAAAGAAAAACTAGCGCCTGTCTATGATTTTTATAGAAACAATGTACAAAATAACGATGTTTTATCGGAAATTGAAAATATAGTTTCCCGTTAACGTGCAACTTTAATCAGCGGGATTTTCTACATTCCCTATTATTATGGAATCGATACTTTTGTTCATTAATGATAAAATCCTCACTAGCGTGGGGATTTTTTTCTTTTGTATTATAATAGATCCCAAAATTACAAACTACTATAAAACAGCCCCTAACCCTTGCTATTCCTAAGTTCATTCGCCATCCGACTAAAAATGAACAAAATGAACAATAGAAACATTACGGTCATAAAAACTATTGTCGGAAAATTTCAGCTATGATAAACCTCATGAAAGCGTTCACATAATATTCATAAATAGAGTAAGGGGAGAACTTCATGCGTATAAATTTTAAAAACTTAACTGTACAAGTACTGATTGCCATTGTGCTAGGTATTATTGTAGGTGCTACGTTTCCAGAGTTCGGAGCGAAGTTAAAAATATTAGCAGATATTTTTATTAAATTAATTAAGATGTTAATAGCTCCTATCATTTTCTTAACAGTTGTTATTGGAATTGGTAGTATGGGCGATGTAAAAAAAGTTGGTAAAATTGGCGGGAAGGCATTAATTTATTTTGAAATTGTCTCTACATTCGCACTAGCAATCGGCTTAATCGTTGTCAATATTGTAAAACCTGGTAAAGGCTTTAATACAGCTGCTGCAAACGGTGCAGATATTTCCCAATATACACAGGCGGCGGCCGCTACAGAGCATGGCTTTGGTGCATTTATTATGCAAATTATTCCTGATAATGTTGTCGGCGCACTTGCAAATGGAGAGTTATTACCCGTATTATTCTCAGCTGTTTTATTTGGCTTAGCGGCTGCTGCTATTGGTGAACCAGCTAAACCAGTTATTAAATTTTTCGAACAAGTAGCAGATATATTCTTTAAAATTGTTAATATGGTCATGAAGGTTTCCCCAATTGGTGCATTTGGTGCAATGAGCTACACAATCGGAAATTTCGGTCTTAAATCTCTTGGAAACTTAGGATTTTTAATGTTATCCGTTTATGTTACGATGTTTATTTTTATCGTAGTCATCCTCGGCCTAATTACAAGTTACTTCGGGTTCAATATTTTTAAGTTTATTAAATATATTAAAGATGAAATTTTTATCGTTATTGGGACATCGTCATCAGAGTCTGCACTACCTTCGATGATGCGTAAATTAGAAAACTATGGTTGCTCTAAACAGGTCGTTGGTCTTGTCGTTCCAACAGGGTACTCCTTTAACTTAGATGGTACGTCCATTTACTTATCCATGGCGGCTATCTTTATCGCACAAGCTTATGGGGTTGATTTGGATATATGGCATCAAATTACATTGCTTGCTATTTTAATGCTAACCTCTAAAGGAGCAGCCGGTGTAACAGGATCAGGCTTTATTACGCTCGCAGCAACATTAGCAGCATTCCCTATGATTCCAGTGGAAGGGATTGCACTTTTAATCGGGGTCGACCGCTTTATGTCAGAGGCTCGCGCCGTTACAAACTTAATTGGTAATGGGGTAGCAACAGTTGTCGTTTCAAAAATGGAAAAAGAATTCGATCCAGAGCAAGAAAAACGTGCTCTTGCTGGAAAAGTCACACCTCAATAAAAAAAATGAAAGCTGGCCATACGTGAAAAATTCACATTCGGTCAGCCTTTTATTTTTCCTTTTCAATATGAAACCTCCAGTGCTGCTTACTCGTATAGTAAGTAAATTGGAGGTTTATATATGTCTACATTTACCCTTACTTACCCAAAAGCATTCGAAAGCTTTTCAAATATTCCTATTGTGAATGAACAAAATGAGACTGTTTGTGTGCTACAAAAGGTAGAACGTTCATCCGTTGGAAAGGTAATCAACGCGGTAATGTTAGTTGCTGCACAACAGTCATTACCACATCGCTATGAAACTCGCACTACTTTAGGTGCACCACTTTTTCAAGTTCAATCTACACTATTAACAAAGGGTGTTAGCCATCAACTTATTATGCCAGATGGATCAATTTTACCGATACAACGGAAGACGGTTCAATTACTTGAATCCTCTTACTCTTTTACAATGGATGGACTCGCTTTTCGCTTTGAAAAGGATTTTACTTCGACTGCCTATTTATATTGTAACGATGAAAAAATAGCAAGCGCCAGTAATATAGAAACTGAACTTGTACGTACTGGTGTATCTTTTAAGCTTTTTAACTCAGATGATTCGCTTTTTGTTGCTTTGCTTGCAACTCTGTATCAGGCATTATTTTCAATGAGTAATTAGGAGGCTTATCGTCATAGAATGAGGTTGATTTCCGTTTCGGCTTTAGCGGCGGAAATAGCAGTTTTGGCGGCGAAGTGGACGGCTCTAGCACGGAAAACAAAGTTCTATCAACAGAGAGTAAGCTTCTAAATAACATAAATACATACCGGTTTAAATAGATAATGAAAAATTTTTTAGCTATTACTTGTCTTCCACTACTGCTAGAATCTTTCAATATATTCCGGGACACGAAATATTTTCGCTTTGTTTTGACCATTTTACGCCGTCCTTCTAAAAAAGGAGTACACTAAAGAGGTAGAAATACTATACTTTGGAGGTATTTAAAATGGATACAAAAGCAGCGGACATTAAAAATTTAATGACATTAGATCTACTTGTACAAATCTTAGAAGAACGTGGTATTATGACAGATAGAGAATTAAAAGAACGTCTCACAAATAACGTTAAACTTTCCTCTATGGATGCAGATTTAAAAGAAAAAGTCATTGAAGAAATAAAACATTAATGGAATGGATGACATTTCAGAAAAAATGGCCGCTTCTTAAGTGATGAAAATACTTTAAGCGGCCCTTCTTATTATAATTGCACCTTTAGTTCCTTCACATGCACAGCAGTTCCCGTGATCGAAATATTCAATTTCCCCTCATCACTATTTACATGAACAAGGACACGTCCATCCTTGCCAAGTTCCTGACCTTGTTCGACGATTAGCGTTTTCGGTAATTGTGCTTGTCGTTGAATATACTCTGCAAAATACGCTCCCATAACACCAGAGGCAGTACCTGTAGCAATATCTTCAATTGTCCCAGAGTAAGGAGATGAAAAATGCCTTGCATGCATATCAGCATTAATATCAAACGCCTCTAAGCAAAAAGGATGCAAAGATGCTTTCGGCATTTCTTCTAGGATGGTTGGAAAATCTTCGGATTGCGGCGTCATTTTTTTAAAGTATGATAAATTTTTAATAGGTATGAGCAATGTCCATATCCCCGTACTTCCATAGACTATTGGTAAATCAGGGTGTATTGCTTGCTCTGATAATCCTATTGATTGTGCAAGCTTAGCTTTTGAACCATTAAATTCTTTAAACTGAGGTGTTGCATGTTGCAAAGTAATGTAAATTTCCCCTGCTTGTTGTTCTTTTATCTCAATTGGAAGAATTCCCGCTTTTGTCTCAATAGTTATTTTTGGCTTATCTACTAGTAATCCTTTTGTTTTTAGTGCATAAATCGTTGCCATTGTAGCATGTCCACATAAATTCACCTCATGGCCTGGCGTGAAATAACGTATACGTAAATCTGCTTTATCCGATTTTAGCGCAAAAGCTGTTTCATTAAAGCCTACTTGCATAGCAATCGCTTGCATTTCTATTTCACTATATTGATCTCCCTCTATGACGACACCCGCTGGATTTCCCATATTAGGTATCACGCTAAACGCATCATAATGATGCACAGTAATAATTTTCATATGCATTTCCTTTCCCTTTTAAATCTGTCCCATTGCATTAAATCATACTCAAAATTCATTCTTAGTTTTTTTGTATCACACATTACACTCCAATCCTTCTTCTCTAATACCCAATTCACTTACATTAATGGATACGAATTTCCACTTGAAAAGTTTCATAAATTCAAAGCATCGTAGCTGAGACAAAGCTCATAAAAAAACCTAAGTAATTCTAAAACGTTTTTCCATTTAAAAAATTGAAAGAGAGTGATGTTCGATCTCTATGTTTTAAAAACAGTTAATAACAACCAATGCGTTTTTCCATAAAAAAAGCAATATGCACTCTTTACTGTACATACTGCTTAAAACTCTTATCGAATTGTTTTCAATGCTGTTGCCCAAGGGATAAGTTGATCTAACATTTGATTTACTGAATCTGTTTGTACATCCTTTGGTTTAATCGCGCCGTTTTCGAAGTCTGTAAATAATGATAAAGCAGGATGTACACGAACATCAGCTACTAATAATTCACCAAGAATACCACGTAAATGTTCAGCTGCTCTAGCACCACCAACAGAGCCGTAAGAAACAATACCTGCTGCTTTATTATTCCATTCGTTACGTAAATAATCTAAAGCATTTTTTAATGCACCCGTAATGGAATGGTTATATTCTGCAGCGATAAATACAAAACCATCACAGGCAGCTACCTTTTCTGACCAAGCAGCTACTCCAGAAGTATCTCCTCCTGGCTCACCTAGAAGTGGTAATTTAAAATCAGCGATATCAATTATTTCATATGCTGCATCACCGCGTTTTTCTGCTACTGCCTGTACCCATTCTCCAACTTGTGGACTTAAACGTCCTTCACGTGTACTTCCTAAAATAACCCCAATTTTTAACATATTACTCCTCCTTCATTCATCCCTCATATTGTGACCGAATCATTCATTTGAATTTAAAAACGGTTCTCCTAGCCATGTTGTACAGGAATCCATTCCTTTATTCATTGCATGGATGGTTAATTAAAATCATTATTTTTTACTTTGAATCAAATTATCTTTAATCCAAGATAAAAATATCATATAATTATAAAAATTGCCAATTATTTGATTCGAGTAAAATTATTTTATCTTAATAGGTCTTTCTAATGCTGCAAGCTCATCCTCAATCGATGCATATTGTCTTTCTACAACATATTTTGCATCCGTGATAGCCGCATTATATATATGCGGAGAAATATTTTCCTTTATAAAATCAAATACTCTTTCTGCTTCAAATTCTGTAATATCCTCATCACGATTATTATAGAAATATCGTTGAATATCAGCTATTATTGTTTCCTGTTGTTCTTTTGTTAATCGAATAAACAATTCAAAACTCTCCTCTCATAGCAATTTATACTTACCTATCATAACATTCTAAAATTAATGCATGCATACACAAAAAGACTGAATTATATCTAATACTATAATTCAGCCTTGTTATTATTACTGTTTACATTTAAATGAATAGTTTGTTGATAGAAAATTCTTTTCCTTTGAAACAATGGCTTCTCCACCATCTTTTTCACATTGCTCGGTCATAGCATCAATTTTTTTGGCATTCATCGTATTCGTCATGAATGTCATACCTACGCCAAACACAGCAATTAGCAAACCAATCATAATCCATAACTTGCCAGCTTTATTGCCAGCAGGTCTTTCAGTCGCCACAGCCTATTCCCCTCTCTTACACGAATAAAAATGGTTCTGTATGAATAGTAGATTGGACAAATTCAACAGAATATTTTTTATCCTCACACATTCTTGCCATCTTTTTAGCTACTCCTGCAATCATCACTTTCTCAACATGATGACCTGGATCTACGATTTGTAGACCAATTGCTTGAGCGTCCTGGGCAGTATGGAAATACATATCTCCCGTTAAAAATACATCTGCCCCAGCACGTTTCGCAGAATAGATATATTTATTGCCGTCGCCACCAACAAGCGCGACTTTTTTCACCTTTGACTGTAAATCACCAACAACTCGGACAGCAGGTACATCTAGCTGTTGCTTAACAAATTGTGTAAATTCATGAAGTGTCATTTCTTGTGGTAAATAACCAACTCGTCCTAAGCCCATTTTATTCGTTTGCTGGTCTAGGCGAATGATATCATAGGCAGGTTCTTCATATGGATGTGCGTTTAACATTGCCTTTAATACACGATTTTTTATGGGTTCCGGAAAAACCACTTCTACTTTCACTTCTTCTTCAACATGTAATTCACCAATAGAACCTACATGTGGATTTGCACTTGCCAGTGCACGGAAACGTCCTTCTCCTAAAGTAGTATAACTACACGCTTCATAATCTCCAATACGACCAGCACCTGACTTTGCTAATGCCGCACGTAAATCATTGGCATTTGCAGTCGGTATAAAAACTGCCATCTTCAACATATTTTCCGCATATGTTTCTTCCAAAATAGAACGGTTTTCAAGCTGTAGAGCATCTGCTAGTAAATCGTTGACACCACCTTCAGCCACATCTAGATTCGTATGTGCTGCGTAAACGGCAATATCATTTTTTATAAGCTTTTCATATAAACGCCCTGCTGGACTGTCAGTACGAATATTCGAAAGACGTCTAAAAATCGGTGGATGATGCGCTATTATTAGCTCGCATCCTTGAGCAATAGCCTCCTCAGCTACTGCATCATTAACATCTAATGTGACTAATACTTTACTTACAGGTTTATTTAATGTACCGATTGCAAGACCAATTGGGTCATTTTCCATACAGGCCAGCTTTTTAGGTGACCATGATTCGAATAATTGGATAATTTCCTGACCATTTACTGTTTTCATCTCACAGAACCCCTTCTACTATATTGAGTAGAGCCACTAATTCTGCCCGTTTTTCTTCAATTTCAGGTGTTTGATCTGCCCCTTCTATGGACTGTAATACACGCTGCCAATTTTCTTTTTCACGTAACCACTTTTTAATAAATGCTGGTGATTTTCGTTGCATTAATTTCGGCCCAAATAAAATTTCTGGTTCCGTTAACGTCATTGAGCTTCTTTGCAATACAAGAATTTCATAAATTTTTTCGTCTTCCTCTAAAATTTCTTCGTCTTGTATTGCCCAATTATGTGCTAGTGCCCATTCGCGAATCACTTTAGCATGAATATTTGGTTGCAAAATAAGCCTTGTTACCCCTTGCAGTTTTTCAGGATGCTTCTCCAAAATGGAGACAATAAGAGGTCCACCCATCCCAGCAATAGTAACTGTATCTACGTGATCAGCTTCTTCCACTGCCGCTAAGCCATTCGCAAGTCTTACTGTAATTTTTTCTGTTAAGCCTTCCTTTTGTACCTGTCCTACTGCTGATTCAAATGGTCCTTTCACAACTTCCCCAGCTATCGCATAAGAAGCAATACCTTTATGAATTAAGTAGCATGGTAAATATGCATGGTCGCTGCCAATATCAGCTACAATCGCACCAGAGGGTACATATTTTGCTACTGTTTCTAATCGCTTTGATAATTTTTGTGCATTCATTTTTTTACCGCCTGTCTTAAATAGTGTCCATTCTTAGTATGTATGATGTCGTGAAAAAAAACAAATGGAGTTGACTCAAATTTTTGAGCAACTCCATTTTTTTCATGAATTGAAATGAAGGTAAATAAATTGTAGCTGTACCGATTACGCTTAAACGCTTTCAGTACAGCTACATTTTTAGACTATTTTAGAGTTGAAATGTACTTAGCGATTGCTTTTGCTTCCGCTTCGTTTTTCATACCAGGCTCCATTGGAGTTCCTGGGATACCTTTTGTTAAAACTTCTACGATACGAGCTTCATCTTTGCCGTGTAGATTTGGACCATAAGCCCCTTTTAAGTCAGCACCGTGACAACTAATACAAGATTGTACTAATGCAGCACCGTCATCAGTAGCTTCTGTTTTTTCGCCACCACCTTCTTTTTCAGCAGCGATTTCTTTTTTGTTCTCTGCGCCTGTTAAAGACATGAAGAAAATAAGGCCAATACCAAATGCTAAAATTAAGATGTAAGGAACGACTGGATTGTTTTTCATATGTTTCCCCTCCTCATTTTAAATCTACTTCTATGATAATATAGAATCAGTCAACA
The DNA here is from genome assembly GCF_050279145.1 of Lysinibacillus sp. NPDC094177. Lineage (NCBI taxonomy): Bacteria > Bacillati > Bacillota > Bacilli > Caryophanales > Bacillaceae > Lysinibacillus > Lysinibacillus sp. NPDC094177. Next base: position 421,299 of record NZ_JBNNTW010000001.1, read on the forward strand.
TCTAATATTGTACTTCATTAACCATGAAACGAAAAGCCCTATTCGCTAAGTTTTCCTTTGTTTGTAACAAATTCGACATTTCTGTAACTATTGGATAAAATATGTCTTGAAATCTCCAATATTTGGACTAACCATTACCTTTTTAACAATTAGATTCTTTACATGCTTTTATCTTTCCTCTCTTTGCACATTCATATACCAAGAAAATAAAAATATCTTTTTTTTACATTAGCTAAATTATTATCTCAAAATACTAGTGGGTTTTCTTCATCTCACTGATTATTAGTCTACAATAAGGCTTTTAGGGGAAGTTAATGTAAGATCATTTCAAATACAAATTTTGATATAAAAAGAATCCGTAAGCTTTTTAAAAGCAAACAGATTCTTGTCTTGTCAGTGAAACTAATTTACGAAGTGAATTTCTTATAATAAGTTTATGATATAATAGCCAATCAGTGCTAGTAAACCTAGTACACCTGAGACCGTGAAATAAAGTAGCTTCATTTTTATACCTGACCAAAGCCAAACCCCACAGTTTGCTGCAATCAAGCAAAACAAGGCAATATTATTTCCATTAAAATATGTAGTGTAAATACGAATAGACATACTAAACAATAAAATTGCAGCTAATAAATGGAAAACAGGTGCTAATAAATCATTTTTTTGTGCCGTTCGAAACGCCATTAGAAATAATATCAAGGCAGCTATTCCAACGACAATCGTTAAAATTAACGTTAACGTTACAGATGATATTGTAAAATAAATAGTTAACAGCGCAATCATTGCAATACATATACTTGCAATTAAAAGTAACAACTTTCTTTTTTCTGAAGGCAATATGGCTTGTTTATGATGTACTGGTTCTAACTCCTCTAGATCTTCCCCCTCTGCATAAAGAGCCGCTAAAAAGTCACAGTAATGCTCTGGTAATAGCTTATTCTGCTTCCAAAACAAAATCTCATTCAAGATTATTTTTTTTCGAGGATTTGTCATAGTGTTTACTCCAAACATTGCTTTATAATGGTTGTTATTACAATTTTATCTCAAAATATAAAAAAACACATCTGTATAAAGTAGCAAAAATATTTTGATTGTCTAACTCTAATACACGATATAAATATTTTCTAAACAATATTTTCTTTTGATAAACTTTGCTTATTCGCGTATTCTCCTGATTCTAAAGAAGCATAAAAAGGGCTACCCAATTAGTCATCCTAATTAGATAGCCCCAACCTATTTATCTTTATTCTAAGAAGTCTTTTAAACGTTTGCTACGAGAAGGGTGGCGTAATTTTCTAAGCGCCTTAGCTTCAATTTGGCGAATACGCTCACGTGTTACACCAAATACTTTCCCTACTTCTTCTAAAGTACGTGTGCGACCATCATCTAAACCGAAACGTAAGCGAAGGACATTTTCTTCACGGTCAGTTAATGTATCTAACACATCCTCTAATTGTTCTTTTAACAATTCATAAGCTGCATGGTCAGATGGAGATTGAGCTTCAGAATCTTCAATAAAGTCCCCTAAATGTGAATCATCTTCTTCTCCAATTGGTGTTTCAAGAGATACTGGTTCTTGCGCAATTTTTAGAATTTCACGTACTTTTTCAGGTGTTAAATCCATTTCTTCCCCAATTTCTTCTGGAGATGGCTCGCGACCTAAGTCCTGTAATAATTGTCGTTGTACTCGAATTAATTTATTAATTGTTTCTACCATATGCACTGGAATACGGATTGTACGTGCTTGGTCCGCAATTGCACGTGTAATTGCTTGGCGAATCCACCATGTTGCATAAGTGGAGAATTTAAAGCCTTTACGGTAATCAAATTTCTCAACAGCCTTGATAAGCCCCATATTCCCCTCTTGAATTAAATCAAGGAATAGCATACCACGGCCAACATATCGCTTCGCAATCGATACAACAAGACGTAAGTTTGCTTCTGCTAAACGTTTACGTGCTTCTTCGTCACCTTGCTCAATACGTTCCGCTAATGCGATTTCTTGCTCGGCAGAAAGTAAATCAACTCGACCAATTTCTTTTAAATACATTCGTACAGGGTCATTTATTTTAACACCTGGTGGCACACTCAAATCATTTAAATCGAAAGTCTCTTCATTTGCTTCTTCTTTCATTAAGCTCTCTTCTTCAAATTCTTCTTTTCCGATGATTTGAATGTCTTTATTCTTTTCAAGATCTTCAGCAAAATGGAAAATCTCTTCATTCTCCAATTCATAAGGCGCTAGTTTCTCTGAAATTTCTTTCATAGAAATTTCACCTTCTGTTTTTGCTTTTTCTTGTAGTAATTTTTTTGCTTCATCTAATGTAATTTCTACTTCTACCTCTTTTGAACGTTCTGACTTGTCCGCCATAAACCTTCCTCCTTCTAACAACCGAATCGGGTTAAATCGCCGATAACGATTTTCTTAAATGAATAATCTGTTGGGCGATTTCAAGTGCACGCACATACTCATGCATCTTCTCCGCTTCCTTTGACTCATGCATCTTTTGTTGAATTTCTTGCTCAATTCTATATTTTTGCAGCTGACGTATTGAATCTGCGACCTCAGCCTCTGCTTGGTCGGGATCCCGTTCCGCTAAAGCCGCTTCCATTACAATCTTTCGTAATTCAGAGTCATCTAATATCTCAACAAAACGCTGATAATCAGGATGACCATATTCCTCATAAAATCCTACTAAGCGAACAAAAACTGCCATATAGGCATCTCGTACAAACGGATCTTTTTGCTCACTACGTAATACCCTGTCCACTACATCTATATTATGAAGCATATGAGCCAGTAATAAACGTTCGGCACGTTCGGCTGCGTCCATAGGCTTATGTTGCGGAGTGACCGGCATCGAAGGCGGTTGAACAGGCATTTCTACTTTTGCAGAACGGACCTGATTTGCCTCTAGCTTTCGGAATTGAGCATAAATCGCTTCTTCCGAGATATTTGTTTCATTCGATAGCTGTCTTATATACAAATCTCGTTCAACTGGTGATGATCTTCCTACCAGTTGTTCAAGAACCTCTTGAATATATTGAAGCGTATCATTTTCAAACTGAAAGTTCTTATTTCGTCTAGCATGCATCATCATAAAAGCAATATACGCATGAGGGTTTTCCAAAATTTGTTCTTTAAATGCTTGTCCACCTAAACTACGAATGTATTCATCGGGATCTAGCTTATCTGGTAACACCGCAATATTAACTTTCATACGTTCCGTTTGAAGTAACTGTGCCGCTCTTTTTGCCGCATCAAAACCTGCATTATCACCGTCATAGCAAATCGTAATCTGCTCTACTAAGCGCTTTAGCTTTGTGATATGCTGATTCGTAAGCGAAGTGCCCATTGTTGCTACAGCATTCGTTACACCAACAGAGGTTGCTGCTAAAACATCCATAAATCCTTCCATCAATACTACTTGACGATTTTTTCTAATTGAGGTTCGTGCTTTATCTAGGTTATATAGCACTTCACTCTTTTGAAAAATCGGTGATTCTGGACTATTTAAATATTTTGCCTCTTCACCAGTCGATGCAAGTATTCGTCCTGAGAATGCTATAATCTTACCGTTCTCATCACGAATGGGAAACATAATACGCCCTCTAAAACGATCAAAATAGCGTTCTTCCCCTTCTCGCTTGATTATTAAACCACTTTCCGCGATTTCTTGTAAGTTATAACCTTTTCTTTCAAGCAATATCGTTAATGCATCAAAGCTTGGAAGAGACCATCCAATGCTATTAGATTCTATAAGTTCCCTTGTAAATCCTCTTTCTAGCAAATAATTTAAAGGTTCTTCACCATCTTCCGTATTTAACAGTAAATGATGAAAGAAATCTGCAGCAAAAGCGTGTGCTTCTTTCATCCTTTCTTCTGCTTTAGATACCTTTTTCGTTACTTCAGGTAAACTTGGCCCCACATCTAAATGTATGCCAACACGTTCACCAAGTTTCACGACTGCGTCAGGAAAAGAAACGCCTTCTATATCCATGACAAAAGTAATAGCATTACCACCTGCACCACAACCAAAGCAATGAAAAATTTGTTTGTCTGATGACACAGAAAAAGATGGCGTTTGTTCTCCATGAAATGGACAGAGACCAAACCAATTGCGCCCACGCTTTGTAAGCTGCATGTATTCGCTTATGACATCTACAATATCTGATTGTGTGCGAATCTGTTCAATCACTTCTTCAGGAATCTTCCCTGCCAAATCCATCACCATCTTTAAATAACGTTCTAAAACACAATTCGCTATCCGATTTAAAAATCCTTTATTTCTCGACAAAAAAATAGGATTTTTCTCTTAATAAATATTTTTACCACAATTTTATTATTATAAAACATAAATTAGTTTTAATCTATACTATTTTCAAAACCGACTCAAAAAAACCGCCTCACAACCGAGGTGGTTTATCATCATTCGTTTCTTATTTACAGTTCGAGATATGCTCAATAATGACGTTTGCTGTTTCTTCAACAGCTTTGTTTGTCACATCAATAACCTTACAACCAATTTTAGCGACAATTTTTTCAAAATGCTGGATTTCTTCTAATATCCGATTATGCTGCGCATAGATAGCATCGTCATTCAATCCAAGAGACATTAATCTCTCTTTTCTAATTGAGTTTAATTTATCAGGAGAAATAATTAAACCAAAACATTTTTTTGGATCAATTATTAATAGTTCTTCGGGTGGCTCCACTTCTGGTACTAAAGGTACGTTCGCCACCTTATAGCGTTTATGTGCTAAATATTGTGATAACGGTGTTTTAGAGGTGCGTGAAACACCGACTAACACAATATCAGCTTGTAATAGACCACGTGGATCTCTACCATCATCATATTTTACTGCAAATTCAATAGCCTCAATTTTTTTAAAATAATCATCATCTAGCTGGTGAACGATCCCTGGTGCTTCTAATGGGAATTCTTCCACAAATGTTGCCATAGTTTTTAAAGCAGGTCCTAAAATATCGACAGCATATATCTTTTCTTGCTCACACAAATCATGTAATAACGATCGCATATCCTGTCGAACAAGCGTGTACACAATAAATGCCTTCTGTTTTGCTGCAAGGCACACAATTTTTCGAATGAGCTCCTCTGATTGTATATGAGGAAAACGACGAATTGCCGTGTTTTCCAAACCAGGTCGAAATTGGCTAATAACTGCTTTCGCTACTTGATCGCCAGTTTCACCGACTGAATCAGATACAACAAAAACCCGTAGTCTTTTCATGCTGCTCTCCTTCAAATATTTAGACATTCTGTGCAAGTGATAAGAATGCTCGTGTAATCGTCGTTTTTGTAAGTCGACCAACTATTGTCAACCCACCATCTTGTGGCTCTACTACTGGTAGCGAATCAACTTCTCGTTCAATTAGTTTATTCGCTGCGACAACTAAAGAATCTGATCTCTCACAGTACGAGATATTTGGCATACGTGTCATAATAATATGTACAGGAATTTTGTTTAAATCCTGTGTCCCAATACTTGTACGTAGTAAATCCTTACGAGAAAGTACCCCAGTCAAAAATTCATTCTTATCTACGACAAAGAGTGTTCCTACATCCTCCGAAAACATGAAGCAAATCGCATCATAAACAGTCATTGTTTCCGGTACAACAACAGGTCCTGAATGAAAATCTTTCACCTTTAAATTGTGAATACTATCTATCAATGTAACGGATGCTTTTTTACCTGAATAGAAATAGCCAACACGAGGTCTAGCATCTAAAAAGCCCGCCATTGTGAGTATAGCTAAATCTGGTCTTAAAGTCGCTCTTGTCAGATTGAGACGTTCTGCAATATGTTCGCCTGTAATTGGGCCGTTTTCTTTCACAATTTGTAAAATGTCTTCCTGACGTTTATTGAGTTCGATTGGACTCACCGCCTCAAATCTAATAGTGTTATACTTATGCTCAATTATTATATACTATTTTAATAATTATTGCGAAGAAAAGAACTACATGCTACAATATTGACACATACGCTTGCTCTAAATGTATTTTCGAGCGATTTGCGTTATACAGGCGATGATGGGAAAAAAGTATCTGTTCCATTTTAAAGCGAGTAGAAGATAGTGAAAGTCTACACAGCAACAGAGAAAAGGCACTCCTTGAGCTAACTTTTTGAAAAGAGGTTTTAAACAACTCGTTTAAAACAATCAGGGTGGAACCGCGGGTCTTAGCACTCGTCCCTGGGCATTCATTGTGCCCGGAGACGGGTGCTATTTTTAATTTAGTTCTTACTAAATTAAAAATTATCTCTGGCGAATTTCATCAATTATTTGTATAAATTCGCTAAAAAATATTCACTCTTTGAAAACTATGAAGGAGGCTATTTTTATGGCTAACAAATCAATGGAAACAATTGTATCATTAGCGAAGCATCGTGGCTTTGTCTTCCCTGGTTCTGAAATCTATGGAGGCTTAGCAAACACTTGGGATTACGGTCCACTAGGTGTTGAATTAAAAAACAATGTTAAAAAAGCATGGTGGCAAAAATTCGTCCAAGAATCGGAGCACAATGTTGGAATAGATGCTGCAATATTAATGAACCCAAAAGCATGGGTGGCTTCTGGTCACGTTGGTAACTTTAATGACCCAATGATTGATTGTAAGGCATGTAAAGCGCGCCATCGTGCTGATAAAATCATCGAGGATGCTGCGCTAGCTAAAGGCGATGAAATCATTGTTGATGGTATGACATTTGACCAAATGAAAGAAACGATGATTAAGTATGATGTAGTGTGCCCAGATTGTGGTAAAGCTGATTTTACAGATATTCGTCAATTTAATTTAATGTTTAAAACATTCCAAGGTGTAACAGAATCTTCTACAAACGAAATTTATTTACGCCCAGAAACAGCACAAGGTATTTTCGTGAACTTTAAAAACGTACAACGTTCTATGCGTAAACGTACACCATTCGGTATTGCTCAAATCGGTAAATCATTCCGTAACGAAATTACTCCAGGTAACTTCACTTTCCGTACACGTGAATTTGAACAAATGGAACTTGAATTTTTCTGTAAGCCAGGCGAGGACCTTGAATGGCACGCATACTGGAAAGAATTTTGTAAAAATTGGTTATTAAATTTAGGCATGAAAGAAGAGTCTATGCGCCTTCGCGATCATGAAGAAGACGAATTATCTCACTACTCAAATGCTACAACTGATATCGAATTTAAATTCCCATTCGGTTGGGGCGAGCTTTGGGGCGTAGCGGATCGCACAGATTTCGATTTAAAACAGCATATGGAGCATTCTGGTGAAGATTTCACTTACATCGATCCAGTATCAAACGAACGTTACGTTCCATATTGCATCGAACCTTCTTTAGGTGCAGACCGTGTAACATTAGCATTCCTTTGCGATGCATATGATGAGGAAGAGCCTGAAGGCGATGATAAGCGTACAGTTTTACGCTTCCACCCAGCTCTAGCACCATTTAAAGCTGCAGTCCTACCACTTTCTAAAAAGCTTTCTGATGAGGCTACTGATGTTTGGGCAGAGCTCCGCAAAGCATTCCCAGTTGACTTTGACGAGTCTCAATCAATCGGTAAACGTTACCGTCGTCAAGATGAAATTGGTACACCGTTCTGTATCACATACGACTTTGACTCAAAAGAAGATGGCCAAGTTACAGTACGTCATCGCGATTCAATGTCTCAAGTTCGTATGCCAATTACAGATGTTAAAGCATACATTGAAAAACATCTTCAATTCTAAATTAATAAGTATAACAAAAGGGAGTCGCTTAAATGCGACTCCCTCTTGTTATGCCTTCAATGATGTAAACAAGCGCTCTTGCATCTTCTCCTCAAATGAAAACCTTTTCATATTCATACCGACTAAGCTAATGAGCAATTCCTCAATATCTGCAAGCGAATAATAAAGGAATGTCCCTTCTCTCATTGGACGAACTCGTCTATCAACTGTCAGCTCATCCTCTATAAAATAAGCTATATTTACGTTACAATGTTCCATTAATTGTGTAATACGCTGGTCATCATCTGGATTAATAAAGAACGGTACAATTTTGTCAATATACAAAATACTTTGTACAAGTTTAATGAAGAAATTTTCACGAAGTGAAGATTCCACAACTAATATAGTTGTTTGCTCATGCTGATAATCCATATACAATACATTCAATTGCTCTTCTAATAATTTCTTTAGAATATTAATAGAATTCCTATATTTTGTCATATCCGTTTGAATTTCTCTTGTTAATAAACGTAGAATTCGAAAGGCAGGTAAAAATATTTTTAAAACAATTTCTTTAGGATGTAAATGATCTATTAGTTTATTAAAGTAGACTCTTAAACTATTTTCGTCACAACGAATTAACTGTTCTATAAATAAGTTAAAAATTTCTTCAAAGCTGTTGGCACGATAATCAATCATTTTCGCAATTTTCACACTATAATTCAAAGGTAAAATCATAGATTTTTGTTCATCCAACAATTTAACTTTAGGTAACGTTGGGAATAAATCATAGACAAGTTCCACTTGTGCACTTCGATTATCAGATAATTGAACAACTGAGTTGACAGGATAAATTCCTAAGCACTCTACAAATTTATGCATATATTTCTCGTTATATAAATGTCGATCACGATATAAAACAGCTAATGCATCTGTTGCAGCATATCCAGAATGATATACACGCTTTGATGTCAATGCTGAATAAACATCAATAATTTGCAGTAATTGAACGCCCTCACACATATCATCCTCACAAAGCTGATTCGGATAACCCTGACCGGCAAAGCGCTCATGATGATCCCGTGCAAAATAGGCAATATCCTCTTCCCCATTTTCTATTAGCAGTTCATAACCTTTAGTCGTGTGAGCTTTGACAATGTCAAACTCATCTTCTGATAATTTTCGTTTTAAATTCAATATTTCTTGCGGAATAAATACTTTCCCAATATCGTGGAACAAATAGCCCCTTGCTAGCGTTTCAATATCCGTTAAACCTAAATAACGCGCAAAAATTGTACCTAAAACGAAAACATCAAATGAATGAATAAAAGAATATTCATCCCATTCTTTTAAGCGTATGAGTAATTCATAGCGATGTTTTTTTTCTAAAATTCTTTCAAAAACACCTCGTACATAAGCAGTATCTTGCATACTTTTTAAAATTTGACCATAGCGCAATTCATGCACAACATTCTCTAATGTTGTCATGAAAAGGTTACTTATTGTTTCTTTATACTCATCTACTTCATCCTTTGTATCCATTAGTGGTGCAAATACATCTTCGTACTCCTTTGTACGCTGAACACTTAAATCATGAACAATTCGGACTGAATCAGATGGTAAAAAAACAGATAATTCATCTACTTTTCTAAGTTTAAGTAAGGCAATAATTCGTTCCGTTAAAACTAGATCTTTTTTAGCTAGTAAACGATACTCAGAAAAAATATCTTCAGCCAATATATCATTTGCTTCAACTTCATCAATACTTAACGTCACTTTTCTTAGCATATTTTCTGCCACATACGCAATGTTCAAGCATTATGTGACTCCCTCCTTCTTTCATAAGACTGCGTTGCTCTTAAAACGACGCTTTTGCTGATAGAGGCATGTTTTACATTTTATATGCATGTCAGATGTATATAATTTGGCTTAGTTTCAATGGGTACAAAATATATACGAATACAAGAATAGTTTAAATATCATCTATATCATTTACAATATCATAGATTAAAATGCCTTTTCAACTAGTATATGGCACTAGAATGAATAGTTACTACTATGTTTATATTAAAAACTCTTTTAAAATTAATACTTTATACTTAATAAATTCAATTAATAACAGATATCAATCGGAAATCATAAAGATATAAAGACCTATATTTCAAAATGTAAAAATGTATATTTATAAGTATCAGCTAATTTTTTATTATAAATAATATTTCTGTAAAATCTAAAAGATTAATCAATTTGTCCTAAAGCTATTAATAAAAAATCAATAAGAGTATAGAATTATTAACATTTCGACAAAAATAACCACTTAATATCTATATGGAAATACCTAGAAATTAATCATTTTTTTGTATCATACCTAACTTTTGGCTCATCAATAAAAAGTTAACGATGGTATTTGTTCATTATGCATGCCATTTGTTGATTGGAATAGAGTCAGAGTGATTCCCTGAGGATCAGGGTCACTGATGCCCCCTAGATGACCGAAGTCTAATAAGCATCAAAATTAATGATAGCGCCCTCGTGATTAACCTCCTGTGCAGTCGCTTAGCTTTCGCACAATAAACACATGTTGTCCCAAGTAACTCATCAGACGCCCTAGCAAGTGGAATGGAAATCAGCCAACTTCATGGTGAGATACAAGTTTTTTGCATTTACTTAGGTTCATAGGATAAAATTCCCTCTATTCTCATCTTCATCATTTTGATATAGTAGATTTTAAATGTTAAATAACAATTATTTAACATTTAACGGAGATTCCAACCTATTAACATTCAATCGTTCTTAAATTTGAAATTGAAATCAGGAGGCTCCTAGCTATAAAATTTTTATTACTTACTTTGGAGGAAATAATTTGAAGACTCATCGTTTTTATCAAATCGCAATGGCCTCAGCACTTGCAACAAGCGCTATTGTCATTGCCCCCCCAGCACATGCTGCATCGGTATTCCCCGATATAAATGCGTCAACAGAGGAAGGCCAAGCTGTTATTAACTTAGCCGAACGCGGCATTATTTCAGGCTACCCAGATGGCACATTTAAACCTGCGAATCCCATTACTCGTACACAAGCTGCAAAAATTTTAGCTGGTATATTAAAGCTAGATACAGTTCATGTAAAAAACCCTAATTTTAAGGATATAAAACCTGGCGATGAAAATTATGGTGCAATCGCTGCTTTAGCAAACGCAGGCATTATTAGTGGCTCCAATGGCTATTTCTACCCTACAAAAAATATTACACGTGGACAAATGTCAAAAATGATTGTGAAAGGCTTTAACTTATCAATCACAAACGGCATTAACATCCCTTTCAATGACGTCAAGGCAGGCAATGAATACGAACCATATATAAAAACGCTATTTGCCAACAGCATCACAAAAGGTACAACTCCTACTACCTTCGGACCACAAAATAATGTAAAACGCTCTCAGTTAGCATCTTTTGTTGTACGTGCTGAAAATGCTCAAGGTAACGCTACCGTTCATGCTAGTCAATTTAATCAAGATTATATTTTTGCTTCTTATGGCGGCGTTAAACCTGCAAATGATATTTTTACATGGGATGAAGATGAAGAAGATTTCATGACGGAGTCCATTACAGTTAAACCGCTAAAAGAAGGCACAGGGAAATTAGTAATTTCAGGCTTCGATGAAGATACTCAAGAATTTACTGATTTCTTTTACTTAGTGCATGTGAAGAATGTAAATGGAAAGCTGCAAACAACACTTCAAAAAGTGAATGAAGAGGATTATGTAGAAAACTTGCCGCTCAATTTAGCAGACAGCGATTTAAAATTTGTTCCTACAGAGGTGAGTATTCAAACTCTAGATGGTCAAGATTTATCTCCTGAATTATATAATTTTAAATCAGCAAATAATACAGCTACACTTTCTATCTACAAAAATGGTCAATATATAATAACATTCACCAATGGTACACAACAACAAATAATGGTTGCTGATGTCGATACGTATGATTTCGTGCGTAGTATTGATTTGTATCAAGTTACAATGACAGATGAGTTAACGTTATCGAGTAAAGATCTATCGTTCGAGCCAGCAAATGTTGCCTTGGAAAAATTAAATGCTCAACCAGCAACTGTGAAAGCTTCAATAAAGGATAACAACGTAAATGTTACACCAATAGCAGAAGGTCCCGCTATTTTACATATTACAGGTAAAAATGGTGAAACTGCCTACCTCTATATTGAATTTCTAAAAATCGGTAGTAAATGGGCTACTTATCATGAATTCATGGATGATCCAGAAGAATTTAATGGAATGTAGTGAGTGAAAAATAAAATGCCAGAAGATCATTAATGGTCTTCTGGCGTTTTTTCTTGATCAGTACTTCTTAACTGAAATTCAGGCGTTCTCTCAAGCTGTTCGATAAATTTTTTAGTCTTAAAACGAATTCCTGTTTGTTCCTCGTAAATTGTTGTAATTATTTTTTTTATAAAATACTTTGTTTCCTTTTTCAATTCTAACTTCCCAATCTGATCAATCGGTACTGTATAAAACATTCGGATAAGCTTAAGTTGGATCGGTGTTAATCGAATGATATAAGGATCATGCTGATAACAACGATGACACAAAAAACCTCCCTGAGCAAAAGAAAATGCAAATTCACCGTCTACCGAACCACAAGCAGCACAAGCATGTAATATAGGCTGCACACCTGTATAGGGTAGCATTTTCCATTCTACGAACAATGTAATCGCCTCTGGATCGTAACCTTCCTCAATTGCTTGTAATGCTTGAAGAAGCACATCAAATGCAAGTGGCTCAGCTTTTCCCTCTTCTACTACACGCTCGACAAGTTCCATTATATAACTTGCATATGCAGTTGCCATTATATCCTCACGAATATGGCGCATTGAATTAAGATGCTCACCTTGTTGCAATGTCCCCATACCAGTATGATGTTGTACCATAAACATGCCATACGTGAATGGCTGTGTCACAGAGGCCAATCTACTGGAAGGCTTTTTGGCACCTCGAGCCATCGTAGCAACCTTCCCCGCTTCTCTTGTTAGTAATGTCACGATTTTATTTGATTCTCCATAGGCACGTACCTTTAGAACAATCCCTTCCCATTTATAAAGCACTAGTCCTACTCCTTTCTACTAGCTTTGCATGAAAATAGAGCTCTCCAAAAACTTTGGACAGCTCCATTTAAAACTACAGAGATACATGGTTATGATGTGAAGTCGTTTCGTAACATAACAGCATTACCTATTAATATTCATCATCACGGAAACCGAAGTCACGTAAATGTGTTGATTTATTTCGCCAATCCTTTTGTACCTTTACCCAAAGCTCTAAATACACTTTTGAACCAAGAAGCATTTCAATATCTTTTCTTGCACGTATCCCAACTTCTTTTAATAGCGCTCCACGTTTACCAATGACAATCCCTTTTTGAGAATCCCTTTCCACGATAATCGTTGCTGCTACACGAATTTTATCTTCATTTTCTTCATCACGGCGAATCTTATCAATAACAACAGCAATCGAATGAGGTATTTCTTCACGCGTTAAATGTAACACTTTTTCACGAATTAACTCTGAAATAATAAAACGCTCAGGATGATCCGTTACTTGATCTGCTGGGTAATATTGTGGACCCTCTGGTAAATATTTTGCTAGTGTAGTTAATAAATTTTCTACATTATTCCCTTGTAATGCAGAAATCGGTACTATTTCTGCAAAGTCATATCGCTCTTTGTAGCTTTCAATAATCCCTATTAGTTCATCGGGATGGATTTGATCTATTTTATTAATTACTAGGAAGACAGGCGTTGGGTTACCTGCCAGCATTTCAAGGATGAATTCGTCACCCTTCCCAAGTTTCTGCTCTGCATTTACCATGAACATAATAACATCCACTTCACGCAATGTATTTTTCGAAACCTTTAGCATAAAATCCCCTAGCTTATGCTTCGGCTTGTGGATTCCTGGTGTATCTATAAAAATCATTTGGCTATCATTTGTTGTCAGTACACCTTGTACTTTATTTCGTGTTGTTTGTGGTTTATCACTCATAATCGCGATTTTTTGACCAATGACACGGTTTAAAAATGTTGATTTCCCTACATTTGGTCTACCGATTATCGAGATAAAACCTGATTTGTAGCCATTATTATTTTCCAGCATTCTCTAAATCCTCCGTTGTAAATGCAAACGGTAGTAATTCGCCTACAGACGTTACCGTGACATCACCTTTTAAGTTTGTTAAATAAACAGGCATTGATGGTTTGCAAAATTCCATCATCACTTGACGACAAGCTCCGCATGGCGCACATGGTCCATCCGTATCAGCAACAATAGCAATCGCCTCAAAATCATAAATACCTTCTGACACGGCTTTGAAAAACGCTGTACGCTCAGCACAATTGGTCATACTATAGCCAGCATTTTCAACATTACAGCCATGAATAACCTCTCCATTTTTCGTTAAAATCGCCGCGCCAACTTTAAATTTAGAATAAGGTACATAAGCCTTTTCACGAGCTTTTTTTGATTCCTCTAGTAATGCATGCATATCAATTGTCATTAATGTTGTCCACCTCTACATAAAAATAGCTCATCACCATAACGTGGGTTGATTTCCGTTCCGGCTGGGCGCTTTTATCGCTGCCGCTTCGCTTTCGCACAGAGCAGAGCTTCCTGGGGGCGTCCGATAAGCCGCTTCGCTTGCGCTCCAGGGTCTCGGGCCAACAGATGTTTTTTGCGCGAAAGTGTAGTGTTAACGTAGCGGCAGCAAAGTGTTTTTGTCTGTGCGAAAGCGTAGTGCAACGTAGCGACAGCAACGATGTTGATCACGAAGGCGTTATCACAGGACGTGATGGTTTTAGCCTTCGTTCCTCTAAATCGCTGATCCCCAAGGAGTAGCCCAGCCTCCACTTCAATCAACTTATTGCATGGATTAACAAATGTCCCCGCTTACCTTTTGGTGACGAGCCCAATAATCATAATTCTCCAGCACAATTGTTACCACTTCATGACCGAGTAATAATTTTTAAAACCATTTCGGTATAAATATGAGTAATCCGATTATAGCACTGAATATCGCAAATACAAGTACTGCGCCTGCTGCAAGATCTTTAGCCTGCTTAGCAAGTGGATGGATATTAGGTGAAGCTAAATCTACTACTCGTTCAATTGCAGTATTAATCATTTCGAGTGCAAACATTAGCGCTATTAATAGAAACACAATATACCATTCTATACGTGATAAATCCGTAAAATAGCCAGCAATCAAAACAATTCCCGCACTTAGCAAGTGAAATATAAAATTTTGCTCAGTACAGGCTGTAATGATACCTTTAAAGGCATACCCAAAAGAGCGTACAAATTTGCGAACATTCATTTATTCTCGTCCTAAGCCGAAAGATTGTAAAATCTCATCCTGCTTACCGAACATCACCTTTTCATCTTCTGGCACCATATGATCATAGCCAAGTAGATGCAAGAAACCGTGGACCGCTAAAAAGCCTAATTCTCGCTCAAATGTATGCCCATATTCCTCTGCTTGTTCTTTAGTACGATCCGTTGAAATAATAATATCTCCTAAGATACGAGGCATTCCTTCAAATGTTACTTCCATTTCTCCCTCACCTAATTCCTCCAGGGCAAACGAGATAACATCTGTTGGTTGATCCTTATCACGATATTCTCGGTTTATTTCTTGAATCGCTTCATTTGAAACAAACGTAACTGACACTTCTGTTTCCGGCTCAATATTCTCTAGTTTCGCAGCATGCTGTAAAAGCTTTGCAACGAGCTCCATATGCTCAGCAGCCACTTCATTTGTTTCATCTGTAAAATCAATTGTTAAAATCATAGATCCTCCTACTTATCTGCCTTTGGATATTCTATTCGTGAGTGGAAAATTCCATTCAACGTTTCACAAAGTACTCGCTCTATACATTTTAACTCTTTTATTGAAATATCGCATTCATCAAACTGATTGTCTTGTACTCGATCATCAATAATTGCTCGTACCAGCTTTTGAATTTTCTCTGCATTCGGTTCCTTCATTGATCGAACCGCTGCTTCAACGCTATCTGCAACGCTAATAACTGCTGCTTCCTTCGTTTGTGGCTTCGGACCTGGATATCTGTACTTTGTATCATCTAAACATTTTCCTTCTTCCTTCGCTTTAAAGTAGAAGAATTTTAACAGACTAGATCCGTGATGCTGCAATGCAATATCAATAATTTCCTGTGGCATTTTATAACGTTTTAGCATTTCAGCCCCGTCGGTTGTATGTGCGATAATAATTTCCGCGCTTTTTTCTGGAGGCAATGAATCATGTGGGTTAATACCAGACATTTGATTCTCAATGAAAAAGGCAGGACGCTTCGTTTTGCCAATATCATGATAATAGCATCCTACACGAGCCAGTAATCCATCCGCTCCAATTTCCTCACACGCTGCCTCTGCTAAGTTTGCCACCATCACACTATGATGATATGTTCCTGGAGCCTCCACTAGTAATTTTTTTAGCAATGGATGGTTTGGGTTCGATAATTCAATTAAACGCAACGACGACAATAAACTAAATGCTGATTCAAAGAATGGTAAGAGCCCCATTGTAAGAGCCCCTGATAAAAGTGCCGACATCATTGCCGCGATAAAGTAAAACGACAACTCTGACAAACCGTAAGAAGATTGTGTCATCAATAAATAAAATGCGATAAACGACATATTTACTAGCCCTATGACACCTACAGCATGTAGAATATGCGAACGCTTTTCCACACTCCCCAAAAAGAATATGCTCGCAAAGCCTCCAAAAATTATATACAGTGTAATTTCCATCTGCATGACAGACGAATAACCCTCTTGAAAAATAACTCCCGCAGATGCCGCTGTCATAACAGTAATAAGAATCGCAGCACGATCATCTGCTAATAGCCGTACAAGCATTGTTGCCAAAGCTGTTGGGAAAAGGAAAGCAACAGTAACATCGAAGCCACCTGAGACTAGGCTAATAAATTTCATGAGCAGGATGGATAAACTATAAACAATTACTGTAACCAGCAAGGCATTACGTTTCTTGTGCTCATCAGCATCCCAACGTTCAAATAAAACAAACATGAACATCATTTCCAGAAGTATTAAAATAATCAGCCCTGCAATCGGTTTCATAGATGCCTTATTACTCACCATACCTAGAAGCTCTAATTGACGGAACGCCTCATTATCAATGATTTGACCTTCTTGTACAATGATTTGACCTTGAAGAATTCGAGTTGGTTCAACCGAATCCTTCGCTTGTTGCTTTCGAATTTTCGTTTGTTCCTCGTTTATCGTTTCATTTTCGATAATACTCGTTCGACCGATTAATACTACTGTATTAAATATTTTATCTGGATAGCCTCGTTGTCCACGAATTTTTGTTTCAAAAGCATTTTGATCCGCAAACACATTTTCTGGTCGAATGGATTTTTGTAAATATTCCTGCACGAGTTTTGATAATTGCGTACTTGTTCTTTTTAAATCTGCTTCACTTTGTACTAACAATCCTTCTAGCTGTGAATCGGTAAAGATAATTGGCATTTGCTCTGAATCTATAGATTCAAATTTTTTGCGGAGCTGCGCCACTTGATCGGCAATCGGAACAGGTTCTTTGTTACTCTCAACATCCGCCTTTACGTCAAGAACATAGTCAAATAAAGACGTTACAATCGCAGCTCGCTGTTTAGCAACATCCTCAGAAAAATGATATACTGGTTCAACCGCATTTGCTGCTTTTTCTCGTTCCTGTTGCGTTTTATAAGTATCTTCTATCGTTTTAGTAGATCGTACTGTTTCAGGCGCTAGTTGTAACGGTTTAAAATCATATGTAACACCTTTAACATTGCCATACATTAAAGCAAATTGTAGGGCTCCTGTTAAGATGAGAACGACAATTAAAAAGTAGCGGAAGCCAATAAGTTCTGTAATTTTTTTTAATTGTTTTTCCATCTGGCACCTCCTCTATCTACCTACTATCATACCAATTCAAAAAACATTTTTCCCGAAAAATGTATAAGAAAGCAAAAAAACAGCTATACAAATTGTATAGCTGTCACAAATTTTCCCATTTTACAACCATTTTCATGTTTGTGAAGTTTTGTATATCTCGTTACTTTGTTACCTTTTAAACCCTGTTGCACCTGCCGTTCCGTTTCACTTCACTTTCGGTGCAGACTTTAATATGACCGCTTAAGCGGTCATATTAAAGTTGCTGTTCTTCGTAGGCTTGGATGATTTTTGCTACTATTGGGTGACGTACTACATCACCTTGTTCTAAAATTTGGAAATGTATAGATTTTACATACTTTAGTGTACGTTCCGCAACTATTAATCCAGATTCTGTATTTTTCGGTAGATCCATTTGTGTTTTGTCACCAGTAATGACCATTTTTGAGCCAAAGCCTAGTCGTGTTAAAAACATCTTCATTTGCTGATGTGTCGTATTTTGGGCTTCGTCTAAAATAACAAAGGCATCATCTAATGTACGGCCGCGCATATACGCTAAAGGTGCAATTTCTATCGTTCCTCGTTCAATAAGTCTTTGCGTTTGTTCTGCCCCGTAAATATCATTTAGAGCATCATAAAGAGGGCGTAGATATGGATCTACCTTTTCCTTCAAATCCCCTGGAAGAAAGCCTAGAGACTCGCCTGCCTCTACTGCAGGGCGTGTTAAAATAATACGCTTAACGTGCCCGTTTTTTAGCGCCTGTGTTGCCATGACTACCGCTAAATACGTTTTCCCAGTACCGGCGGGTCCGATACCAAAAACAACGTCTTTATGACGGATTGCTTGTATGTATTCTCGTTGACCTATTGTTTTTGCACGAATAGACTTTCCTTTCGTCGTGCGTGCTATTTCTTCATCATAAAGTTCTGCAAAATATTCAATCGTTCCTTTTTGTGTCATTTCAATAGCTGTTGCAACATCACGCTGATCAATATTAATTCCTTTACGAATGACCTTTAAAAGAGCATGTAAAAGGAATGTAGCTTGTTCCTTTGAATCCTCTTCACCAGCAAGCTGAATCTGTTCACCACGTGTAATAATGTGGACTTGTAGAGCCTCTTCGATTAACTTCATATTTGCATCTGATATTCCGAGTAGCATGACCGCTTCGTTAGGATTATCCACTTGTAATACAGTTAAATGTTCTGACATAATCATTCTCCTTGTAGGCCTTGTATTGGACTGGCAATGTTTTCATTGACTAAAAATAGAACTTTCCCTTCAACTGTACCATTCCCCCACTTTACCTGTAAAAGGTTTTCTTTTTTTATAACCGTTTTCGCAGGTAATGAACGTAGTACCTTTTCATGAAGCAATGGTATGAGTAATGAATCTTTTTTGGACTCATCAAGCTCTACTTGTATTTTTTTAGTGTTCTGCTCCTCAACAATCGAAACATATGGATCGAGCCAAATAGGTAAATCTTTCTTTTGCACATAGTCAACTTTTTCTTTTTCTTTATGAATGCCTTTCACTAATACACGCCACTGCTTCTGTTGTAGCGTTTCCATCGTTAGCTTTGTCGGAATTTTAAATGAACATTCAAGCCAATAATCAGCGTAGACCTCTCCCTTTGCACCAACAAAGACTTGATCTTCACCACTTTCAATTACACCACTTACGAGAACATCACCTTCGTAAGCAGTATCATTCACTGATATTTTCCGTTCACCATTTTGAATATTAAAGTGAGTAATAACACCACTTTTTGTTGCCACTAAATGCGATGCTAACTTTTCATTTGTTTGTTTAGTTTGTTTCGGAGACTCCTGAGGTCGTAAAATTACACGTCCGCCCTGCTTTTCAATATGCACCCATGAAAGATCTCGATGCTCCTCTAATAGCTTCTGACGAATGACAGCATCTGAGGGTAGTGCTTTTTTAGACATGGGCGTTTCTAATTGAAATGTATCTTGAAAGGTTTTTCCTAGACGTTCCTCTAACTCTGGAGATGCCGCTTCAATATCGACACGCCAAATAATCTGTGCACATAGCAATGGTATTAATATCATTAACGCTAAACCAAGCAAAGTCCAAAGCTGTGCTCGAAAAACGTGAAGCTCATCAGCATAATAAACATCCATTTTAAGTCGATAACGCCTACGTACGCGACGAATTTTCGGTAGATAGTGCATAGTTGTTTCAAAGCTAACCTCTTGCTCACGAAAGACAACATGTTTTAATGGTACATGTTGTGCATGCAATGCTTGAATAAAAGGATGAACATTTTCGTGGCGCTTTATACGTATGATAATTGGCCGATTATTCCACATTATCGCTCACACCCATATCCTTTGTCATTTTCATATGAAGCTCTTGTAAACCCTCTACAGAAAGATGAAGCATTTCTTCTTTAAGCGCATTTATTTCCACTGATTTTCCACGCACAGTAATATGATAGCCTGCATAGATAAAAGAGCATGACGAAGCATCGGCATGTAGAAAACGATATGGACCAATAATTTTTAATGTTTCATATTGTAATAATTCAAGTAGCGGCGTTAATTGAAATAGTTTTCTCATAAAAAAATGCCTCCTTCTTCGGCAATATATGCTTCGAAAAAGGAGGACATGCTAGTTATTTTCTTTTTGCTTTTGGAGGACCTAAAACCTCTGCCATTACAATAGCCTGCATTAATGATTTTTTTGATTTTGGTAATTGAAAAGCCGATTGTGATTCAGATCCTACCACGTTTTTTTTCTCAGCTGCCAAACGACCTATACTTCCTCGATTCGAAGTACGGCTCACTTTCTCAGTTGGGATTAACGGTGGTGCTACATAGCTTGGCGCTTTCTCATTTATTGTTTCTTCGACAATTTTTTTCGGCTCTTCAACTTTAGGCTGTTCATTTTTCCATTCACCTAAAAATTCACGTGCAAAATCCTCAAAGCTTTGCGGTTTAGAAGTAGGACGTTGCTTTGGAGTCATCTCTTCTTTTTTTATGACAGGAGGCTCAACATGTGAATCCTTATTAAATGGTGGCATTGGTTTTTGTTCTTTCTTATTTTTTGATTTCCCGAAAATAGAGCTGACTATGGCAATTATCGCAAATATAATTAATTGTTCCATTTATTAGTACCGCTCCTTTCCGTTTTTTTATGCGTTAGGTTCATTTGTATCAGACTTATCTGAGCTTACTTTTGAAATGGAGTCTCGCATTGCTGTATCAGCTTGAATATTACGGTAGTTCATGTAATCCATAATACCAAGATTACCCGAACGTAAAGCTTCTGCCATCGCCTGTGGTACTTCAGCTTCAGCTTCCACTACTTTTGCCTTCATCTCTTGTACACGTGCAATCATTTCTTGCTCGTTCGCTACAGCCATTGCACGACGTTCCTCAGCTTTCGCTTGGGCAATGTTTTTATCTGCCTGCGCTTGTTCAATTTGTAATTCAGCGCCGATGTTTTTGCCTATATCAACGTCTGCAATATCGATCGATAAGATTTCAAATGCTGTCCCAGAATCTAAGCCTTTTGCTAATACAGTTTGAGAAATCATATCAGGATTTTCAAGAACGGTAGTATGACTAGAGGCGCTACCAATTGTAGAAACGATCCCCTCACCTACACGGGCAATAACCGTTTCTTCACCAGCACCACCGACTAAACGCTCGATGTTTGCACGCACAGTAATACGTGCTTTCGCTTTTACTTCAATCCCGTTCATAGCAACACCTGCAATAAATGGTGTTTCGATTACTTTAGGATTAACAGACATTTGTACAGCTTCTAATACATCACGACCTGCTAGATCAATGGCTGCACAACGTTCAAATGTTAACTCGATATTTGCACGGTGAGCCGCGATTAGCGCATTTACTACACGGTCAACATTACCACCTGCTAAATAGTGACTTTCTAGTTGATTAATCGTCACAGGTAACCCTGCTTTATGTGCTTTAATTAATGGGTTCACAATTCGTGATGGGATTACACGACGTAAACGCATACCGATTAATGTGAAAATACTAACTCGGACACCTGCAGCAAGTGCAGAAATCCACAGCGCCACTGGTACAAAGGTAAAGAATACCGCGACAACAATGAATAATAAGACTAGCCCTACAATTGGACCTATTAAAGCTAAATCAAATCCCATTTGCTATTCCTCCATCTCTTTTTCTGTTTGTCTCACAACAATACGTGAGCCCTCTACTTTAATAACTTCTACATGTTTCTCAGCGTCAACATAGCCACCTTCCGATACTACATCAATGCGTTCATTACCAAATAGCATTGTACCTGCTGGACGAAGTGGTGTAATCGTTGTACCCACTTTCCCAAGCAGCTCTGTGCGATTCACGTTAGATACATAGCCCTCTTCCGTCGTTGTCGCATCCATCAAGACCAGCTTGTTTAAAACATGCAATTTTTTACCGAAAAATTTCATCAGGATCACCATTCCTATTATCGCTACAACAAGCGCAATGAAAATCGCTATAATCATTTGCATCATGTTTGCACCTGCCAGTATTAGACTTAGTAATATTAGCACACCACCCAAAATACCAACAATACCTCCGGGGACAAAAAATTCCGCAACTACAAGCGCTAAGCCTACAATAAATAAAAGTAATGTTTCATAACCTGCAAAGCCCGCTACCATATGACCGAAGAAAAATAATCCAAGTGCTGACAATCCCATTATACCTGGAACACCAAAACCTGGTGAATAAAGCTCAACTACAAGTCCCAAGCTTGCAATCGACAATAAAATTGGAACGATGATCGGATTCGTAATAAAACGAGCAAGTTTTTCAGCAAAAGTAGGTTCAATTGGTACAATATCACTTCCATTTAATTGCGTTGCTTTTAAAAGATCCTGGAAATTCGAAACCGTCCCTTCAGAATAACCAACTTTTTCTGCCTCCGAAGCAGATAAAGTTAATAAATTCCCTTTTCCTGCTCGAAATTTTGGTAAATCAACAGATGCATCAGCCATTGCTCGTGCATATATTGGTTTGCGTTTTTTAGATTCTGCAGCTGCTTCCATTTGAGCAACCCATGCACTATGAGCCTTTAAGTCTGCCGCATTTCCTACTGAGTCAATAACTGCAGCCGCCCCGATCGTTCCATTTGGCACCATATAGATTTCATCCGCATGTAAGGCTAAAAAGGCACCTGCAGAATGCGCGTCTTTGTTAATATACGCAATCTTAGGTATATCCGTTGCATCCATAAGCATAGCAATATCACCTGCTGCATTCACGAAACCGCCAGGCGTATGAATGTCTAAAATAATCGCCTCTGCATCGTTTTCTTCCGCCTCTTTAAAAGCTCGTTCTAAAAATGCGTGAAGTCCTCGTTCTACTTCATTATGAATAGGTATGTGGTAGACCTTGCTACTTGCAAAAGCCGACGTTAATGGAAACGCTAACAAAAATGTCACCCAAATAACTAATAAATAACTGAGGAATCTCCATCTCCGCATCTTTTTCCCTCCCTTCTAACATGCTTCTCTACTGTATATACGACTGACTATGCAAAAAGTTTCACAAATCTCTTAATAATTTTATTATACAGTGAATTTTTAATCTGCGGGCTTTAATAACCGTATTTAGCTTGTACAATCTAAACAGCTATGCAAACATAAAAGCCGAATGAATCGCAAGGATTACATTCGGCTTCTCAATATGTACGTAAATTTGAGCTTAATGTAAAATACCTGAAATTAATCAAAATGTGATTAATTTCAGGTATATTTTTGTCTGCTCAGTGAATCATACAATTGCGTGTTATGAACGTAGGGATTTTTAATGGGAAATTAAATTACCACTTACGTTTACGTGCAGCTTCTGATTTCTTTTTACGTTTTACGCTAGGTTTTTCGTAGAACTCGCGCTTTCTAACTTCTTGAATTGTACCACTTTTTGATACAGTACGTTTGAAGCGGCGAAGAGCATCTTCAAGCGATTCGTTTTTGCGAACGACAGTTTTTGACATCTCTCTTTCCCTCCCTCCGAACACACGTCAATACACAAATAGGCTAATAACCATCTGCTGTGTACTAAAGAATTATAACGTATTGTCTAAAAATGGTCAATAGAAAGTGTACGAATTAATATCGAGAATTTTTGGTGTTATTTCTTTAGGAATTTTCGGCTTACATTTTGTCCACAATAAACAATAGTATTGTTACCTAAAAATTTAGGGTTTACAAAAAATAGAATATGGGCGTAGAATTATCACATTCAATTGTATAGTAGCCAAATCTCAATTATTTATGAGAACGGAGGACCCAGTATTTTGGGGTTAATTTTGCATTTGCAGAAGGAATGAGAAACTCTTTCGCCATTCTACCCGTCAGCTAACTTCGTCGGCTCAAGCGAAGGAGGTCATATTAGACCGCTTATGAGTATGTTTATTTTTATGCCTTGAAACATACAAAAACAGTTGGTCTTTTTATTATGTCAATTTAACATTTTATAAGTGATTAAAAAAAATCTTTATCCAATCATTGAGGAGAATACGATGAAAACAGTGAAAAATAAATTAAATCCTCCTAAAATACTTGTTTTGGGCTTTGCTACTATTATCCTAATTGGAACGTTTTTGTTAACTCTTCCTATTGCAACGGAGAATGGTGAGGGACTTTCTTTTTTAGACGCCTTATTTACCGCTACTTCTGCAACGTGCGTAACAGGACTGATTGTTGTAGATACTGGTGATACATTTTCTATATTTGGAGAATTAGTTATTTTATTTCTTATCCAAATTGGTGGATTAGGCTTTATGACGTTTGCAACACTATTCTTTTTACTATTAGGAAAAAAAATTTCCTTAAAAGAAAGACTTTTATTAAAAGAAGCCTTCAATAATATTACAATGGCTGGTCTTGTTAGACTGGTTAGAAGGATACTACTATTTACTGCACTAATTGAATTAATAGGTGGTTTAATTTTATCTATTCGTTTTTCGTTCGATATGCCTGTAGGTAAAGCTATATATTTTGGCTTCTTTCATTCCATCTCGAATTTTAATAACGCTGGATTTGATTTAATGGGAGGCTTTAATGGGTTGACCGCATATGTAGACGACCCGTTTATCGTTTTAACTATTTGTGCTCTTATTACAATTGGTGGCTTAGGGTTTATCGTCATCAATGAACTATATGAATATCGGGAAACAAAACGCCTTTCCGTGCATTCAAAAATTGTATTAACCACAACGCTTATTTTAACAGTTGGCTCGACGGTTTTAATTTTCTTATTTGAATATGGAAATAGTAAAACACTTGGACCTTTGTCTGAATGGGGCAAAATTCTTGGTTCATTATACCAAGCTGTTACTCCAAGGACTGCTGGTTCAAATACTCTTCCTATAGGAGACTTAGCACAATCAACACTATTTTTAATCATCTTGCTGATGTTCATTGGAGCAGGTTCCGGTTCCACTGCTGGGGGAATAAAAATAACAACCTTCTCGCTTTTAGTTGCTACGATGTGGTCACAAATTAGAGGAAAAGAAGATGTTGTTCTCTTTAGACGTAGAATAGTTAACGAAACAATTTTAAAGGCTTTGACAGTCACAATGTGTGGAATGATGATTGTTATATTCGTCACGTTTGTCTTAAGTATTACTGAGCAAGGACATAGTTTTATGATGTATTTATTTGAGGCAACCTCTGCGTTTGGTACAGTAGGACTTTCTATGGGGTTAACTCCTGAGCTATCACCTGGTGGTCGACTAGTCATCATATTGACAATGTTTGCTGGTAGATTAGGTCCATTAACAATTGCTTTTGCCATAACAAAACGACGGAAATCTGAGGCATTCCGTCATCCTAAGGGAAATATTATGATTGGGTAATCACATAAAGGAGAGTGGAGTGCAATGGCTATCAAACAATATGCTGTAATTGGCCTAGGTAGATTTGGAACAAGTATAGCTCGCAGATTACATGAGGCTGGGCAGGAAGTTTTAGGAATCGACATTAATGAGGAAAGAGTCGAAGATGCTGAACTATATGTGACACATGCAGTAGTCGCTGATACGACAGAAGAAAAAGCTCTTACCTCTTTAGGAATAGGCAATTTCGATTATGTCATCGTGGCAATAGGCAATGATATGCAATCGAGCATTTTAACCGTATCATTATTAAAAGAACTTGGAATCAAAAAGGTGATTGCAAAGGCTCTTGGAAAAAGACACGGGCAAGTTTTAGATAAAGTAGGAGCTGACTGGATTATCTATCCTGAAAGAGATATGGGAGAGCGAGTTGCTAATCAGCTTCTCTCACCTAATATGTTAAACTATATTGAATTATCAAAAGAATACAGTATAGAAGAAATTATGATTCCTTCAAAGATGGCTGGACAAAATCTTCGAGATTTAGACCTTCGTGCGAAGTATAGTGTAAGTGTCATTGCCATTGTTCGAGAAGGGGACATTATCATTTCTCCTTCCCCTGAGCAGATTATTGAAGAGGAAGATTTATTAGTAATGATCGGTAACAGGAAGGATATTGCTTTATTCGCAAATATTGAATAATCAAATAGGCTGTGTCAAAAGGAGTTTTCTCTTGACGCAGCCTATTCACCTCTTTTAAAAGATCTTCTTACTATCCCTATCATCTTTTAAAATCTCTACAGCTTCTCTAAAACGCAGAGAATGGACGATTTCTCGTTCACGTAAAAATTTCAAGCTATCATTCAGATCAGTGTCATCAGATAAATCAATAATCCACTGATATGTCGCTCGCGCTTTTTCTTCAGCAGCAATATCCTCATATAAATCAGCAATCGGATCCCCTTTAGCCTGAATATATGTTGCCGTAAACGGTGATCCAGCTGCATTCTGATAAAATAATGCCCTGTCATGATTGGCGTAGTGTTCTCCAAGACCTGCTTCCTTTAGCATCTCTGGAGTGGCATCCTTCGTAAGCTTATAAACCATCGTAGCAATCATTTCTAAGTGAGAAAACTCCTCTGTTGCTATATCTGTTAACAACCCAACTACTTTATCGGGAATAGTATAGCGCTGATTCATATATCGAAGTGCTGCTGCTAATTCTCCATCTGCACCACCATACTGCTCAATTAAATACTTAGCTAGCATAGGGTTACATGTACTCACCCTTACTGGATATTGGAGTTTCTTTTCGTAATACCACAAAAATAATTCCTCCTAGTTACTCATAATCAATTAAGCCTCGCTATAATTGCGTCTGGAATCGGCTTTGTGCTTGCACAAAGAACGTCTAAACCTAGCTGAAAGAAATTAAACTTGCCATGGCCAAGGTGTATCCACCCAATTAAAAGGATAATTTGAATAACTTCTCCCAAAATTCATAAGCGGACCAAATTTTTGCTCAAATTCAACCTTAAGTCGCATACTTATTTCAGTGTTCTCATTAAATTGTTGAATGGCATCATAATCGTGAGGATGGGTATCTAAATATAGATTTAATTCCACTATTACAAAATCAATGGCTTGTATTTCTTCAAGTAGCTTATAAAATTCGGGTGGCATCTCTTTACTCACTCTTCATCCCTCCTTCTTGGGGATTTGGATAGGGGCTAAATAATTGAGGCCATAACGTACCTGATCTGAGCGCTTCTCTAGGGGTTTGATATTGTGGTAGCCCAGGTGGTTGAAAACCCATATATAATTGAGGCGGTGTAGAAAAACTTTTAACTCTTATAGGTGGACATGGATCGAATGGGCTAATATAAGGCTTCCAATATTTATATTGCGTAAACATTGTATCCTCCCTTCTGTAATCAATTACATCAGTGGAGTATATGAGGTAGATTAAATTATTATTCAGACGACTAGTGTTATGATCTGAAAGAAGTCACATAACCAGATTGTTTTCGAATGAGATGTAAAACTTCCCTTGCAAAGCACTTGATATGAAAGTAACATTCGACACTTGTTCTGCCCTAAGAAAAGGATGTTAGAAAACTGTTAATGTTTTGCTCAAAGTACACTACACTCAGACGAATTAAGTTTGCACAACCACATAAAGTAGCTCGCATTTCAAAAAACGCGAGCTGTACTTTTTATTCATGCATTTTAGTATGTTGACCGTATCTTTATATAGTTACACCAACAAAGTATCCAATAGAAATAAATATAATTACCCATGTCAAAGCTCCAAAACAAGCGAAAGCTAGATAAGTTCTTAACTTCATTTGGGTTATTCCAGACATGTAACTTGTTACATGTCTAATACCTGGAACGTAGTATCCTATAATAATCGTCCATGGTCCAAAACGATGAAACCAACGTTCAACTTTAGTAAACCGTTTATTATTGAGACCGATCCATTTTCCATACTTTAATATTAAAGGCTTCCCTAATTTATTACCTATTGCATAGCTAATGATCATGCCAGTAGACGAGCCAAGAAAGCTTAAGAAAATACTCAATAGATAGTTTAAATGCCCCTCATGACACATAAATCCCACAAACGTCATCAAGATCTCATCAGGAATAGGTAAGCCTATTATCCCTAAAGATAAGAGTAAAAATATAGCAAGATATCCATATTGACTTATAAAACTACTTATGAATTCCACGGATAGTTTCTCCTTTTTTAATACAATTCGTTACCTTTATCATTAAACAGCATATATTCCTCCATTTTTCCCTTAAGAATTAATACACTATAATGAATATTTAAACGTAGAGACAGTCGATTAAATAATAGTATTTAACAGATGATTAGCCTGTTAATTCTACGCATTCAATCTTATGATAACCTATGTTATCGATGTTACTAAGTTATGTAAGATTTCGGTTCGTATCTATACAATGTTCTTATAAAGAAAAAATAAATTAGTCCAATAGCCAAGATTTTTTCATCTATAAAAAACTTAATTATAGAACCATAAAAATTATAATATTCCTCTCTATACATTTTTGCAATTACTCTTCATAATACATCAACTACTCTGAGTTAAAAAGAGGTGTAATATGGATGAACAAATACAATAAATCAATTGGTTAAATAATCGATATAAATCATCACTAAATAATAGGAAATTTAACAACTAGCTAAAATTTTATTGTTGTGAGATTTCAAGTGTAAAGAGGTTTTAAGATTAGTTTTTAAGAGAACATGTTGATGAATTGAATGAATATTTTCCATTATTAGACCCTTAATCAATTATGCCTCTGCATAATTCCGAGACACCCGCTGAAAGAAGTTAAAAGACATTATCAAATTCTACATGAAAATAGGGCAAGTCCATAACGAACCGCCCCGTAACATTTACTATAAGAATTTCATTAATAATTAGAATCTGCAATTAATCCGTTCATAATAGCTACACCAGAGCTTGCTCCAATACGAGTTGCTCCAGCTTCGATCATTTTTTTCATATCCTCTAAGCTTCGTACACCGCCAGAAGCTTTTACACCTAAATCTGGACCTACAGTTTTACGCATTAACGCAATATCTTCTGCAGTTGCGCCTCCAGTAGAAAAACCAGTTGATGTTTTCACATAATCAGCACCTGCAGCCACTGCTAGCTCGCATGCTTTTACTTTTTCTTCGTCAGTTAGAAGGCAAGATTCAATAATTACTTTTACAAGTGCATTGCCTTTTGCCGCTTCAACAACTGCAGCAATATCTGCTTGCACAAGGTCATAGTTTTTATCCTTTAACGCACCGATATTTATAACCATGTCTACCTCTTTAGCACCATTAGTAATCGCATCTTTTGCCTCAAATGCTTTAACAGCTGGTGTGTTAGCACCTAGAGGGAAGCCAATTACAGTACAGACTAAAACATCTGAGCCTTGTAATAGCTCGCTGCTATATTTTACCCAAGTTGGATTTACACAAACAGAAGCAAAGTTAAATTGTTTTGCCTCTGCACACAGTTTTTCGATTTGTTCTTTTGTTGCTTCAGCCTTTAATAATGTGTGATCAATCATACGAGCGAAATTTTGTTCCATTCTGATTAGACTCTCCTTCTATCAACAAGTTGTACGTACCTCTCTGGCATCATAACATTTTTTCACCTTCCCGTCTAATTTCTTTCCAAAATTAGATGAATTCTAATTATTTCAGAACCCCATTAAATATGTGTATTTAATACTGATAGCGGAAAGCCACTTGAATGTGTAAGTTTCTTCAATTTGATTGATGTATGTTGATTTATTTTACTTGGATTTAGCACAGGTATTTCTAACTTGTGTCTACAATGTTTTGATTAAGATACTTGCAATAACTACTGATCCAACTGTTACCGTTGTAAATCCACCTATTAACATTGGCGTCAATATTTCATTTAATATTATTTCTTCTTCCACTTTATTTCTACCTACACTTCTACTAATTTCCTCACAAACAAGATAATCACCTGGGAACCCCACTGTAGCTGTTAGTGCTACTGGAAGACCTTTCAAAGGATCCCATTTAAATAGTTTTGACCCTAAAAATCCGCCTGTGAAAATACCGAAAATTCCAACAAACATGATTAGAAAAGTTTCAGGAAGACGACTAATTCCCACTCCGACTGTGCTCTTCATTCGACAAGGCGGCGTCCAGCCTTCACTCCAATCAACTTATATACATCGCATACGTTTTAACATATGTCACCCTCGACTTTTGTTGATGAGCCACTTTTGTACTATTTTAGCATGTTATTCGGAAAAATATGTTATATGCTTCAATCAAAAATATAGTAAAACACCGTCCATTGTTTGAACGGTGTTTCTATTCATAGCTATTTTATTTTACAGTTTCTAATACACGAACAAATTGTCCTTTAGAATGAGGATATCCAGCTTGGGTAATTTTCACCTTTACAAGTTGACCGATTAGGTTTTCAGGACCTGCAAAGACTACTTTTAAGTAATTATCTGTATAACCCGTTAAAAGCCCTTCCTCATCGCTTCCATCATGCACGAATTCTTCAGGAATTACTTCTAGTACTTGATCTTCAAAGCGAGAAGCATATTCCTTCGCTAATTGGTCATTTAACGCAATTAGACGGTGAACACGTTCATTTTTAATGTCCTCGTCAATTTGGTCCTCCATACGCGCAGCTGGTGTACCTGTACGTGGAGAGAACGGGAATACGTGTAATTCAGAAAACTTATGATCACGAATAAAGTTATACGTTTCCATGAACTCTTCCTCAGTTTCTCCTGGGAAACCTACGATTACGTCAGAAGTAACTGCTAAGTCTGGTAAAGCTTCATGTAATTTAGTTAAGCGTTCACCGAAGAACTCCATTGTGTACTTACGACGCATACGTTTTAAAACTGTATCAGAGCCAGATTGGATTGGAATGTGTAAGTGGTTAACAACGATATTTGATTCACGTAAAACTTCAATCACTTCATCTGTTAATTGACTCGCCTCAATAGAAGAAATACGAAGACGTTTTAAGCCTTTCACATTCGCCTCTAAATCGCGTAGTAATTGTGCTAGGTTGTAATCTTTTAAGTCTTGTCCATAGCCACCTGTATGAATACCAGTTAGGACAATTTCAAGATACCCCGCATCCACTAGTTGTTGTGCTTGGTTTAATACTTCTTGAGGGTCTCGAGAACGCATTAATCCGCGAGCCCATGGAATAATACAAAACGTACAGAAGTTATTACAGCCTTCTTGTATTTTTAAAGATGCACGTGTACGGTCTGTAAATGCAGGTACATCTAGTTCCTCATAGACACGATTTTTCATAATGTTGCGTACAGCATTAATAGGTTGGCGTTCAGTAAGATATTGGTCTATGTAGCCAAGTAATTTTGTACGATCCTGTGTTCCTACTACAATGTCAACACCAGGAATCGCCATAATTTCTGCTGGAGATGTTTGAGCGTAACATCCAGTAACACAAATGACAGCGTCTGGGTTTTGACGAATAGCTCGACGGATAACTTGACGTGATTTTTTATCCCCTGTATTTGTTACTGTACATGTATTAATGACATAAACGTCTGCTTGACGATCAAACTCTGTACGTTCATAGCCCTCTTCTTTAAATAGCTGCCAAATTGCTTCTGTTTCATAATGATTTACTTTACAACCTAGAGTATGGAAACTCACGATTTTTGGTCGCTCGTTACTCATAATATATATCATCCTTTCAAGAGTACACTACAATAAATTAAATTATCAACGTGTCTTATAATAGCACAAATAAATGTATTGAGCCTAGTTTTTTAGCTAGGATCATTTTATTGCATATCTTAAAAACAGTAAATTAATCACATTTGTTTGTTTTTCTTATCAAAGTTATTCATCTTAATGCACACTTCTCTATTGCATAAAAACCAACAGCATTCGAAGTTGTCACTACTAACTTTACACAAATACAAACTCTTAAGGCACCTATAATAATAGTTGCATTCCTTCTATTTATATAAATAACAAAGACCACCCTTCACACGGGAGTGCACTGAAAAACTTACGTTTTCATAAAAGCGAACCTTTTTCGGATAAAAATAAGGCAATTCTTGTTCAATTTTGAACAGGAAGTGCCTTATTTCTGTCTCTATTCCTTGTTCATTTTCGTTTAGTAGCTTTAATATCCGTTTCAAAAATTGACAGCGAATATCGTTGTAGCACCTTGAATTTCCATGCCAAATAGACCCGCAGTCGATGCCGTATCGTACCCGTGTCCGTTTTTTAATTCACTATTCTTCGCTTCTACTTTGTAGCGATTTGCGGCTAATTACTTAAATGCTTCCGTATTTTGAAATGCCTCTTGTTAGGCATGTGTACCCGACTTAATTGTGACAGAATATGTTTTACTTTTTGCGCCTTCTGCGATTTTCTCTTTTTTTGTATATTCGATATTTGCCTTTTTCAGAGTAAGCTGCGTCCTCAATAACTGTATTAATTTTTATACCTGCTTTTAAAGGAAAGCGTGACTAAAGTAATAGTGTGATAGATTACGTTGTTTGGAGAAGCATCGCTCGACTCCTGCAGGAAAGCGAGACAGACGAGACCCCGCACGAAGCGAAGCGTAGGAGGAGGCTCGGCGCTCGCCCGCGGAAAGCGAGCGGAATGCTTCGGAAAACAACAGTAGAGTCACAGTGCCAAATGAAAAAAGCGAGGTATTCAACGATTAAATCGTTGAATACCTCGCAATGTGAGAAGATATAGACTTTTTCAGTGCCCTCTTCACACTGAGTTGTCTTTTTATAGTTTATTCAGATAAGCTCAAGACATCAACAAACATCCTATCCGAATGTCAAACAACCATATAAATAGCCCCCTTATCAAATAAATAAGAGGGTTATATATAATTCATAGTCTATCATTTATCTCCAACTGGCTTTAGTAGATTTGCTG
This sequence comes from Lysinibacillus sp. NPDC094177, assembly GCF_050279145.1. Classification (NCBI taxonomy): domain Bacteria; kingdom Bacillati; phylum Bacillota; class Bacilli; order Caryophanales; family Bacillaceae; genus Lysinibacillus; species Lysinibacillus sp. NPDC094177. The sequence goes on from NZ_JBNNTW010000001.1 coordinate 454,334, forward strand.
GAATAAAACCAAAATTCGGATCTCCCACCATCAAATAACCGTTAATCTCAATTCCTGGTGAATAAAAGACAGTTCCCTTCAACTCTTTTCCATAGTATCTTGTTATCACTGGACCATTGTATAGCTCTGTATCTTCTGTTAATATATACGAACCTTCATTTCTTGTTATTTTTTCAAAAATTCGAATATCAGTGCTATCAAGAATACCGGTATTAATTACAGGCCCTCCTTCAATATCGCCTGCACAATAATGGCGATATAATTTGCCCTTCTCAATAGAAACTAATAATAATGATGGAGTGCAAACCTCTTCACGTTTTCCAACTTTTAAATACTCACCATATTTGATGTAGGAATATGGATATCCAGGATTTTCAACACCAAGATGATTAATCATGACAAATGCCGGATTGTTATAGAAAGATGTACAAGCAACGGATTTGGTACTTCTTTGAAAACTACCAAATCCGTTGCTTGTACCCGATATTGACCCATTTGATAGAATGTTTTTCCATCATATTTCTCAATATCATACGTTTTAAAGAAATTATTACGCTTAACCATCAGCGAATCAAATGTACCATCTGGATTTTTCTTGTATACCTTGATATCTTTTTTAAAGGTCATTTTTCCAGTTTGCCCTTTTACAACTTCTGCTCCATCATACATTACTTTTGCTTCTGATTTTGTTGGATTTACTATCGCTATTACAAATGCTGCTAGTAACACAATAAATAATTTTTTCATTATTCTCCCCCTATATTTTTAAAAAACATAATATCTTACTATTATATACCAGTTATCTAATATTCCACTAAATAATGTAAAAATATAACAAAAATAGGTGTTTTTCTATAACATTATTTCACACATCTACCATTCTACCCAATTCTCGATATTTAATTTATTTCATATAGTTGAACGACTATCCATTTCCTCTATTCAGTTATAGAAAGGTACTGGACGATCTTTATAAGGAGTTTTTTCTATATATGATGATTTATTCTCCTTACTACCTAAACGCCCTACAGCCTTGTTATAAGCCCCTACGAATACAACTCTTAATTTACTTGTTACTGTCTGTACATCTTCTTTAATATCCTATTTTGAATAGAACATTTTTTGCTTTGATGAAATCGGTGAACTTTGAACCTGAAAGGCTTCGGGCGGGATACTTTCGACTAAACAGTGGACATGGAAGGCAATATCATTCTTTTGTAACTTCACTTCTAAATCTAAAGGCAAAACTAATTGATTCATGTTATAATCTTTAAACATAAGGATCCTTCTTTCTGTATAATTTTGTTGTGGTGACTTAATTTTATCAGAAGTGGTCCTTATTTTTTTATGAAAAAAATTTAAAGCCGGTGAAATTTTACTGATCGTAAAATTTCACCGGCTTTTTAGTTTAGAGATGGATTTTGTCCCAGCCTTACTCAAATATTGGATTTTTATTAGTGCAATAAATATTGGATTTTTATAAGTGCAATAAATATTATATGTTTATTTTTTCGATTACATTTTTTTGCAGTAAAACTGCCTTTTTTTCATGTTCTACTCCTCTAAAAATTAGGGTTATTAAGGACCCATAGGAGGAGTAAGCCCAAAAAGATTAGGAGTTATTACATTAGTACCTGCTCCAAGGCGGATTTGTTGAACTTGCAGTACTTTTACAGTAAGCTCTAGCACGATTTTTTCACGTATTGTGCTGAAAGTACTTTCTGGTGCTACCATGGTTGGTGAAAAATCAAGTTCAAAGAAGTTTGCAGCTACTAACTCACCAAATGGTTGTTCATTGTATTTAACAAGATTTTGGAAGAACGCTTTATCCAATCGAGCATCCATTTGCGTTTTTTCATTAAGGAAGTTTGCTTCGGCAAACTCAGAAATTCCTAAGATTGGAGTAGGGCCTCCTAGTGTTTGTGGGAAAGTAAGGTCTGTAAAACCAGAAAACTGAACATCAGCAATTCTATCTCGAAGTGCCCCATTACATGCTGATGAAGCATATTCTATATTTTTGCGCATATGTCCCGCTACAAATAATTTAGCTCTTGTTACCATAAAAAAGTCAGTGCCATCAATACGTGCAAAAGCAACCGGTACTAGTTTCACTTGATTCAGGAATACATTTTTTTTCACTCTTTTGATTTCAGTTGCTGCAGGGGTAAGGGTAATATCTGACTCCACAACTATTTGAAGTGTTGGTTCTGCTAGTACAACTGGAACTTTAATAGTTGGAGTTGTAAGCGGTGTAGCGATTACTGGCGTAGTAGCACTAGTTAATGGTAATTGTTCAGTTGATTTTACTGGGCAAGGCTCGCAATGATTAACATGACTATCTAATTTACTTTCCAATTGTTCACTCAAAAAAAAACCTCTTTTCATTGTTTTTATGAGACATCTCTCATATCGCTAGAATATGTAGGGATTTAATCCATACATGGACATATCACTAGTTTTTTAAAAAAGAGTTTTTTGAGCAGAGAGAGAAGCTTCAGCATCCTTTAGATCCTTGGCACTCGAATTTTCTGTGCTTGTAGCAAATGAATGATTATTTCTAATACTATGTTTTGACACAATTGATTTGAATGAATTAATGACTCATTTTGTGCAGGTACTGCATTCCCAATGTGAGAGGCTGTATATTCAATACTCTGATGAATATAACCTTCAATAAATAAATTTCCCCTCAATGCTGAACATGTCCCATTACCTAATGATTGAGAAAACTGATTAGGAACGAATCTACAATTGGTTAATACTACCTCATTCGAGATATCTTTAACTCCCACAATTCCTTTTTCAAATACGATATTCTCTTCAAGACATATTTCTATTTTATATTCCCCCACTACAACTGGAGCTCTAATGTGTATAAAGTCACCGGAACTGGAAGAGTGATAATTGGTTTCTCCTTTTTTAATTGATTGTGTGTTATGTAAGGGAACTACAACTGATTTAGACGGACTACTCTTCTGATTATTTTTATCATAAGCATCAGTTTTCATTAAAAATATAATTTCATTAATTTTTGAATGAACCAACCGACAATCAGGTTGTTCAGGATAATCCGTTGTAGTACTAAATAGTTTGGTTTCAAATTGCGGAGTAAGACGATTGTCTGGATCTAGAAAATCAAATGTATTTTTAACACTCTCACCACAGATAGGAGCATGAAGAAAATCATCAATTTCCACGTGAGTAGAAATTAGAATTTTTTTTGTTATAGAACATACTTTTCCTTGCACTGACCCACTAGATGCACTATCATGACCCGCAGTATTGTTTTTCTCCAACTCTTCTGTATCAATAGGACTCATAATTTTATCCTCCCCATTGGATTCAGAAGGACTTAAAAATTCATGATTAGAGTCTAGTTGAGACGCAAAATCTTGTTCTTCCTTAAGATTGCTTCCTTCTACCTCTTCTATATCAAGCGGGTCATTCATTTCATCCTCAACATCAATTTCAGAAGGGATCGGTAGCTCACAATTGGAACCTAGATGCGTTGCAAGTTCCTGTTCCTCTACATGATTGGTTTCTTCATCTTCTGTATCACATAGATAATTCGTCCCTTCCTCTACATGAGTTTCGGAAGAAATGAGTAGTTCACGATTGGGATCTAGATTCGCTGCAGAATCCTGTTCTTCTACAGGATTGGTTTCATCCACCGCTTCTATATCAAGGAGATTATGCTTTTCATCCTCAACATCAATTTCAGAAGGGATCAGTAGCCCACAAGTGGAGTCTAGATGCGCTGCAAGTTCCTGTTCCTCTACAGAATTGGTTTCATTCACCTCTTCTATATCAAGGAGATTCTTCATTTCATCCTCAGCATCAACTTCAGAAGGGATCAGTAGCCCACAAGTGGAGTCTAGATGCGCTACAAGTTCCTGTTCCTCTACAGAATTGGTTTCATCCACCTCTTCTATATCAAGGAGATCATTCATTTCATCCTCAGCATCAACTTCAGAAGTAATGAGTAACTCACGATCGGGATCTAGATGCGCTGCAAGGCTAATTTCATCTTCTTTTTCTATATTAAGGAGGTTATTACAATAGACGAAAACTTTTTGCTTGGAACTTATTTCTTTCATCTCTCTATAATTAATCCATGGAGTTTTCATTAGTTCACTCCTAAATAATGTTTTGACAAATAAAGTGCAATAGTTAATCCGTAAAAATTCTTACGCATTTTTCCAGCCCAGAAGTCTTTTTGGTCGATTTATTTTTTATGATAAGATTTTATGAATTCTTCTAGAGAGACTTGTTCAAAGTCCGTTTTCTTTAGGGAAAACTCACGAAGTAACCCGTTTTTCATTTTTATTTCTTCCACTTACTTTGATGAATAGATTGGTTAAAAAATAGAAATTTCCTTTTCTAATTTTTGATAACAGCTAAACACTTTTGCTTTTATTTTGCTCGGAGATATGATAGATGTGTATAGCTTAAAATGAACACCAATTCCCCTAAATATTGACAAATAAAATTCGACGATATCATTTTGAGCTACTTTTATTTTGATCTAAGTGTTGCACTTATAATTACAATCCATTTTATGCATTAATTTGGACTTTTGTCACCGAGTACTTTCGAAAATCTCAGTAGCAATTTGAGATAATAATGCGTTTGAGAGACAATTGCTTAGTAAAAACTAAAATTTTTTCTTTACATTATTTTTTTCAACTCGATTATTTTGATAGTAACTACAGTGCATTTACGATCGATATTATTATAGAAAAAAGGCAGTTGAAAATTCGATTTAATCGAACTTCCAACTACCAACTCAATTATTGGATTTTTTCAGTACCCTCAAATGTCCTATTATCTCTAATTTCCTCCTCTAAAAATTAGGGATTAACAAGATTCAGGAGGATCTACAGTAGTACTAACTGGAGGAGTAAGCCCTGTAAGGTCAGGAGTTATTACACTAGCAGTAGCAATTTGAAGTTGTTGAACTTGCAGTACTTTTACAGTAAGCTCTAGTACGATTTTTTCACGTAATGTGTCGAAAGTGCCTTCTGGATCTGTCATA
>NZ_JBNNTW010000001.1:459465-471310 GCF_050279145.1 Lysinibacillus sp. NPDC094177
AGTTCGCTTCGGCAAACTCAGAAATCCCTATGATTGGAGTAGGACCTCCTACTACTTGTGGGAAAGTAATGTCTGTAAAACCAGAAAACGGAACATCGGCAATTCTATCTTGGAGTGCCCCGTTACATGCTAGTGATGCATATTCTATATTTTTACGAATATGTCCTGCTACAAATAATTTAGCTCTTGTTACACTAAAAAAGTCAGTGCCATCAATACGTGCAAAAGCAACCGGTACTAGTTTCACTTGATTCAAGAATACATTTTTTTTCACTCTTTTGATTTCAGTTGCTGCAGGAGTTAGAGTAATATCTGACTCCACAACGATTTGAAGTGTTGGTTCTGCAAGTACAACTGGAACTTTAAGAGTTGGAAGCAATACCGGTGTAGTAACTAGTGTAGTAGTACCCGGAGTTAATGGTATTTGTTGTGTTGATGTTACTGGACAAGTTTGAATTGGATCTATTTTATTACTCAATAAATTTCCCTCTTTTCATTTTGTAGTTTTTGAGAGCTCTCCATATAGAATATGTAGCAATTAAATCTATGAATAGACGTGTATACTAGTTTTTTTTACCGATATTAAAAAATGAACACAAAATGCCAGGTACTCTTTTTAATTGTGTTTTATATTTTAAAACTTTCCAATACTTGGTCCTTGTTTGAATGCTGGGACAATTAGATAACTGAATTACTCGCTTATCTTTTCCCAATTTACGTTTTTATTTATTTTCTCGTAAGTGTAAAATGCCGAATCCTGCCCCAATACTAAAAGCTAATATTGAAATTGTAATTGGTATTTTACCTATTTCAAGTAAGCGAATATTAAATACTTCAGGAAATGAAACAGTATATAAACCCGTTGCTATTAAAGTGGCACAATAGATCATAGCGGCAATACAAAAAAAGTTAATGAGATAATTAATTTATTCATTTGCTCCCCCAAAAAAATAATTATTCTGTTTTTTTAACCTAAATTGTATAAGAAGAAAGATTTTTATGAATTAGTTACCAAAGATTAGAGTAACGTATTTTCACAGTTGGACTGTCATATCATGACACGTTATGGGGATGAGCATTAGTAAAGCCGATTCAAAAAATTTTGAATCGGCTTTTTTTGATAGGATTTAATATTAACAGTCATTAAGCGTGTATTTTGCCTACTCCCTCAAACCTTGCCAGCACTGCATTTATAAGCAATCAAAATACCATTTACTCATGCACAGCCAAGTGTAGGAAAAACCTCTTTTGACAAGGCTACATGCCTAATTCATTCAAATTCATAAGATATTGCAGAAAGTGCATAGAGCGGCGCTGTTTCTGCTCGTAAAATTCGGGGTCCTAATGACATAGTTTGGGCTCCGGCTTGAAGTAGGGCATCCGCTTCTTTTCTAGCAATACCGCCTTCTGGACCAAAGATAATAAGTATTGATTTCGATTTTTTGTCATACGCGTTTTTTAGCTTCTCCGCAAACCTTGTGCGCTTTTCTGCTTTTGCATCTTCTTCATCTGCTATAAAAACGACGTCGAAATTGCCCACTTGCTCTTCTAGCTGTTTAAAAGAGATTGGTTCATAAATTTCAGGGATATGTGTACGATGGGATTGCTCAGCTGCTTCTTTTGCAATTTTTTGTAGACGTTCTTGCTTTTTGGCACCCTTCTTTTTATCCCATTTAACGATGGAACGCTCCGCTTCAAATGGCAACAGGCCAAACATTCCAAGCTCTGTTGCCTTTTGTGTAATAAGTTCTAGTTTATCGCCCTTCGGTAAACCACATGCCACTGTTACATGAACAGGTAACTCCGGAGAAGGAACAATTTCGCCTGTAGTTTGAACGTGTATCTCATCTGCTTCGAAGGCTACAATTTCGCAAATATGGGCGGTGTTTTGTGCAACTACAACGATTTTGTCGCCCTCTTTCATACGCATTACTCGTTCAATATGTCGTGCATCCTCACCGCTAATACGTGCTTCCTCTATGGTCGTCTCAATAAAATAACGTTGCATTTTACCATACTCCTTTATAGCAAAAAGAGAAAACGCCAAATCGCAAGCACACGGCTCACGATTTGGCGCTTCCTCAGTCCACTTATTGTGGTCGACGGGCAATTATAGCTACCCAATCTTCCATTAGTAATACTTCTTCGATTACAAAGCCTGAAGCTTCTAGAGCTGCTTTTACATCATCACGTTTTGCGGCAATGATGCCTGAAGTGACATATAATCCACCCGGTTTGACAACTGAAAATGCATCGTCAGTAAAGGACATAATAATTTCTGCTAAAATATTGGCCACAACGACATCAGCTGGTTCCTTAACTGTATCTAGTAGGTTCCCATGGAATACAGATACTTTATCATCTACTTTGTTTAACGCAACATTTTCTTGTGCTGAACGTACTGCTACTTCGTCTAAATCAAGTGCATGTACGCTCTTAGCTCCTAGTAAAGCTGCACCAATTGATAGAACACCTGAACCCGTGCCGATATCGATAACCGTATCTCCCTCATTTACAACCTTCTCAAGCCCCTGTAAGCACATAACAGTTGTAGGGTGTGTTCCTGTACCAAAAGCCATACCAGGATCTAATTCAATAATTAATTCATCTGTTGATACTGGTACATATTCTTCCCATGTTGGTACAATTGTAAAGCGTTCAGAAATTTTTACAGGATGATAGTATTGCTTCCATGCTGTTGCCCAGTCTTCCTCGTTAACTTCCACAATCGATACAACATTATCGCCAATATCAATGTTAAAGTTCGTTAGATTTGTTATAGCTGCCTTAATTTCTTCGACTGTTTCATTTAAAAAACTAGACTCCGATAAATAAGCCTTAACAATAACACCATCTTTCGGAAAATCCGCTTCATTTAGCGCATATATTTCACCATACTGATCTTCTCGTGGTTTAGCAAATTCTGCAGAATCCTCAATAACCACACCACTTGCCCCTGCTTCATGCAAAATATTCGAAATTGCTTCTACCGCTTCATTTTTTGTATGAATGGATAATTCTGACCACTTCACGTAGCTCTTCAGCTCCTCTAATTATTCACCTTGGAATTTTTTCTTAATTTTATCGAATAGTGAGCTTCCTTGCTCTTCAGGAATATCACCACTGATTTCCGCAAATTCACGCAGTAATTGTTTTTGTCTTTCTGTTAATTTTTCTGGCGTCACAACTTTTACTGTTACATATTGATTCCCTGTGCCATAGCCGTGTACATTTTTGACACCTTTGTCTTTTAGACGGAATTGCGCACCTGACTGTGTTCCCGCAGGAATACGTAGTTTTACTTTCCCATGAACAGTCGGAACTTCAATTTCATCACCAAGAGATGCTTGTGGGAATGTCAGTTTTAGTTCGAAATAAATATCATCTCCATCACGCTCAAACTCATTGTGTCCTTGAACGCGGAACATAATATATAAATCCCCCGCTGGTCCTCCATTTATACCAGGCTCACCTTGACCAGACACGCGAATTTGCTGACCATCATCAACACCCGCCGGAATCGTTACTTTGATTTTCTTACGTGTTTGAACTTTTCCTTCACCACGACAAGTTGAACATTTTTCTTTAATGATTTTACCTGTACCATGACATGTAGAACAAGTACGACGATTCATCATACGCCCGAAAGGTGTATCTACAGCTTGATTTACTTGACCTGCACCTTGACATGTTGCACATGTTTCAGGTTTAGTACCTGTTTTTGCACCTGAACCATGGCAAGTACCACATTCTTCATCTTTAGGAATTTCGATTTCTGTTTCTTTCCCGAAAATCGCTTCCTCAAATTTAATATTCATACGATATTGAAGGTCATCACCTTTGCGTGGTGCATTCGGATCTTGACGACGACCTCCACCACCAAAGAATGAGCTGAAAATATCCTCGAAGCCGCCAAAGCCGCCTCCTCCGAAGCCACCACCACCAAAGCCTGCATTTGGATCCTCGTGGCCAAATTGATCATAGCGTGCTTTTTTCTGATCGTCACTTAACACTTCATAAGCTTCAGCGATTTCTTTGAATTTTTCATCTGCACCCGGCTCTTTATTAAGATCAGGATGGTATTGCTTTGATAATTTACGATATGCTTTTTTAATTTCATCTTTAGAAGCCGATTTTGTTAAACCAAGCACCTCGTAGTAATCGCGTTTATCCATGATTCACACTCCGCTCTTTTTGCATAAAATCTATTGTATCATGCAGTTAAAAAAACTGCCTCTATTTTAATTATTAATTATTCATTACAAATGTTGCATCACATATTTTTTACTTTTCTCGCTAATAACCTATGCAACTAGACGATTCAATGTGTGTCTATTTGAGTAGCTCATAAATAAAGAGAAAAGCCAAAGCCGCAAGCGGTCTTTGGCTTCTTCACTTAACTGTGTTACTTACTATTATTTATCGTCTTTTACTTCTTCAAAGTCAGCGTCAACGATATCGTCTTTTTTACCAGCGCCAGCATCTGCACCTGCATCGCCACCTTGAGCTGCTTGAGCAGCTGCTGCAGCTTGTTCATATACTTTCATAACTAATGGCTGTAATACGCCTTCTAGTTTTTCTTTAGCAGATTTAATGCCCTCTAATTCGCCAGCTTCAAGCGCTTTTTTCAGTTCATCACGAGCATCTTCTACAGATTTTTTCTCGTCTTCTGTAATTTGTTCGCCTAAGTCAGCAATTGTTTTATCAACTTGGAACACTAATTGGTCAGCTTCGTTGCGAAGATCTGCTTCTTCTTTACGCTTAGTATCTGCCTCAGCATTTGCTTCAGCATCTTTTACCATACGTTCGATTTCTTCCTCAGATAAGCCAGAATCAGATTGGATAACAATTGTTTGTTCTTTGTTTGTACCAAGGTCTTTTGCTTTAACAGATACGATACCATTTTTATCAATATCGAATGTTACTTCGATTTGTGGTACACCACGTGGTGCTGGTGGGATATCCGATAATTGGAAGCGACCTAATGTTTTGTTGTCTGCTGCCATTGAACGTTCACCTTGTAGTACGTGAATATCTACTGCTGGTTGGTTGTCAGCTGCAGTTGAGAACACTTGTGATTTAGATGTTGGGATCGTAGTGTTACGGTCAATTAATTTTGTGAATACGCCACCCATAGTTTCGATACCTAAAGAAAGTGGAGTTACGTCTAGTAAAACTACGTCTTTTACATCACCAGTTAATACGCCACCTTGAACAGCAGCACCCATCGCTACAACTTCGTCAGGGTTTACACCGCGGTGTGGCTCTTTATTAGTTTCTTTACGTACAGCTTCTTGTACAGCTGGAATACGAGTAGAACCACCAACTAAGATAACTTGGTCAATTTCAGATGTTGAAAGACCTGCATCAGATAATGCTTGACGTACTGGACCTACTGTACGGTTTACTAATGGTAATGTAATTTCGTCAAATTTTGCACGAGTTAAAGAAATTTCTAAGTGTAATGGACCCGCTTCACCAGCAGTGATGAATGGTAAAGAAATTTGAGTAGATGTTACACCTGATAAGTCTTTTTTCGCTTTTTCAGCTGCATCTTTTAGACGTTGCATAGCCATTTTATCTTTAGAAAGGTCAATGCCGTTTTCTTTTTTGAATTCTGCTACAAGGTACTCGATGATAGCGTCGTCGAAATCGTCCCCACCTAGTTTGTTATCACCAGCTGTTGCTAATACTTCAAATACACCGTCACCTAATTCAAGAATAGATACGTCAAATGTACCGCCACCAAGGTCAAATACTAATACTTTTTGATCTGTATCTTGTTTGTCTAAACCATAAGCAAGTGCAGCAGCTGTTGGTTCGTTGATAATACGCTCTACTTCTAGACCAGCGATTTTACCAGCGTCTTTTGTAGCTTGGCGTTGAGCATCGTTGAAGTAAGCAGGTACAGTAATAACTGCTTTAGTTACTTTTTCACCTAAGTAGTCTTCAGCATAGCCTTTTAAGTATTGTAGAATCATTGCAGATACTTCTTGTGGAGCATATTCTTTGTCTTCCACTTTAACTTTTTCAGATGTACCCATTTTAGATTTAATAGAAATAATTGTGTTAGGGTTTGTTACTGATTGACGTTTTGCTACTTCACCAACTTGACGTTCGCCATTTTTAAACGCAACAACAGATGGTGTTGTACGGTTTCCTTCTGGATTTGGAATTACTTTTGGTTCTCCACCTTCAAGTACAGAAACACAAGAGTTTGTTGTTCCTAAGTCAATACCGATAATTTTGCTCATAAAAATTTCCTCCTATTATTTAAACGCAAAAGATGCGTTTTCTAATTAAATGTCATTGACTAAATAGTGCTATGACTATTCGTTTACTGATACCATAGTTGGGCGTAATACACGATCCTTTAACATATAGCCTTTTTGAAGCTCGCGTAAGACAACTCCCGTCTCTTTTTCACTATCCTGCTCCTGCATGACAGCTTGGTGAACATTTGGATCAAATTGCTCACCTTCAGCTTTAATAATTTGTAAGCCTTCCTTCTCAGTAGCTTCTAACAGAGAACGGTATACCATTTCAATACCTTTTACGATAGAAGCAGTCTCTTCAGAAGTTGCTTCAACTTGTAAGGCACGCTCAAAATTATCGATTACTGGCAATAAATCTGACAGTAAGCTTTGTGCGCGATACTTTTCAGCAGCCTCACGATCAAGTTGATTGCGACGGCGTATATTATCGAAGTCAGCACGTAAGCGTAGATGACGACCTTCCTCGTCGTCTAACTTAGCCTGTAACTCAGCTAGCTTTGCTTCGTACTGCTCTTCGATTGTTAATTCAGTCTTTTGTTCTTCTACTACTTCTGTTTCTTCTACTACATTTTCAGCTTGTACGTCCTTTTCTTCTTGTACAAGGTCTTTGTTTTCAGTTGTTTCTGTCACTTGAATCCTCCTCATTATCAATCACTACGATTCTTCGTAAAGGCTTGTGTTAGATCCATGCGCATTACGTCTAGTAAAGCAACAACACGCTTATAATCCATACGTGTTGGACCAATAATTGCAATAGCTCCTTGCTGATCTTCACCAATAGAATAAGTGGTCGTAATGACACTACAGTTTTCCATTTCTAGTTGTTTATTTTCCGAGCCGATACGAATATGAATGCCCGATTCATTAGGATGAAAGAGCGATTGCACTTGGCTAGTCGTTTCCATTAAGTCCAAAATCATACGGACTTTATTTAAATCGTGGAATTCCGGTTGGTTGAACATATTTGTTTTACCACCATAGAAAATTTTACTTTCCGAATTATGCATCGTCGCTGTAACGAGAGCTTGAATAAAATCATCCGCTGATCGAACATGCTGCTGTAATACTGCTAGCACTTCAGCTTCCAGTTTTTTATGAATATCCTCTAATGACACACCAACAAGGCGTTCATTTAAGATATTAACCATTTTCTCTAAATCAGAAGCGGTAAAATTAGGGGGTAAACTAAACATGCGATTTTCAACATGTCCGTTATTCGTTACGATTATCGCTACTGCTGTATCGCTAGAGAGTGGCACAATTGAGAATCGTTTAATACGATGTCTTTGAACATCTGGTCCTAAAAGAATCGATGTATACGATGTCAGCTCTGATAAAATATTGGCTGACTTTCGAATAATATGCTCTACTTCTACTAAACGATCATTGAAAATTGATTGGATTTGCTGAATGTCCCTTGAATTAATGCCTTGTGGATTCAACAAATGATCTACATAAAATCTATAACCCTTTTCCGAAGGCACTCGACCAGAGGAAGTGTGCGTTTTTTCTAAGAAGCCTAATTCCTCTAAATCCGCCATTTCATTTCGAATTGTGGCTGGACTAAATGTAATCTCTTGCTTTTTGGAGATTTGGCGAGAACCTACCGGCTGTGCAAACATAATAAAGTCGTCTACAATGGCTTGCAATATTTGTAATTGCCGATTTGTTAGCATGATTATCACCTCTGTTAGCACTCAACTAAGAGGAGTGCTAATACTATTATTAAGTTATCAAATCCCACATTTTATGTCAACGATATCGCTCAATCTTCTAGTAAAAATTGTTGAAAAACTTCATTACCTACAAAACGACCTTTTCGCGTAAGACGAATTCCAATAGTATCATGTTCCAAAAGACCTTCTGAAACTAATTTTTCAATGACATGTGTGTAATGCTTCTGCATTGATTCATTAAATTTTTCTTCATATATAGTGTGTGAAATTCCTTCCGTTTTACGCAGACCTAAAAACATTTGCTCTTCTCGTTTCTCATTCTTTGTTACATCATGTTCATATACAATTGGTAGTTCTCCTGCACTTACTGCATCCATATACTTTTTCAATGGTCCATGATTTGAATAACGCACACCAGCTAGATATCCATGAGCACCGGCACCAAAGCCTGCATATTCATCGTTTTCCCAGTATATTTTATTATGCCTAGAACTGAAACCTGATTGAGCAAAGTTACTAATTTCGTATTGTTGAAGCCCATGAGCCTCCATCTGGTTCATTAGCACATCATACATATCCGCTTCAAAATCTTCAGTTGGTAAATGGAGCTTACCTTTTGTGAATTGATTATAAAAAATCGTTTTTGGCTCCACTATTAGTGAATATGCGGAAAAATGCGGTAGATCAAGGGCGAACGCTTTTTCTAACGTATCCTTCCACTGTGCCATCGTCTGACCTGGCAAACCATACATTAAATCCAGACTTATATTTCTGAAACCTACTTTTTTCGCCAAGGCAATTGTTTCATAGACGTGATTATTGCTATGTGTACGACCAATTTTCTTTAATAACTCTTGATCAAAAGATTGTACACCCATACTTAAGCGATTTACACCACCATCAAATAGTGCCTGCAATTTTGCTTCTGATAGCTCGTCCGGATTGGCCTCTGATGTAAATTCTGTCACATTGTCCATTGGAATATACGCACGAATAAGCTCAAGAAGTTTCCCTAATTGTTTAGATGTTAACGCTGTTGGCGTACCGCCACCAAGAAATATCGTTTCGATTTGTTTAAAACTCTCGGGATATTTTTTTGTCGCTAGCTCCATTTCCTTGCCTAGCATTTCTATATATTCATCCACTGGCTGATTTTTAAAATAAAATTTATTGAAATCGCAATAGTTACAAATTTGATGACAAAAAGGAATATGAATGTAAACACCTCGTGCCATAGCTATCCCTTCTTTCTCGTTAGTCTTTTCCATTTCCTCATTATAAACAATCAAGACAGGGAACGCCATGAATCCAACTAGTAAAAATAACTACATCAAAATTGAATGGTAAATACAATTATAGAGGGCTCCTGCTGACCATGTATTTATTAAGAGGTTTGTTACAAAAAGTAGTGCTCACTTTATATAAATAGCTACTTTATTGCATAAAAAAATCAAAACCACAGCAATAATGGCTTTGATTTTTTATATTCTAATAACATACAATCCCTACGCAAATGCCAACTAACACAAGCAAATAAGGTTGGATTTTCCAACGCATTAAGCTCCATAAAAAAACAGCTGCAATTACTATGTCTAAACCATTTTGAATTGTTTGTGTAATAATCGGATGAATAAAAGCGGCAGCTAATATTCCTACAACTGCTGCATTTGCTCCAGCCATCGCCCCCCTTAATCCGGCGAAACGATTAAGAGCTAGCCAAAAAGGCATTGCCCCTACTATTAGCAAAAATGCCGGTAAAAAAATGGCTATCGTAGCTATAATGGCCCCAGGTACACCAGCAATGACCATACCTATGTAGGAGGCGAACGTAAATAATGGACCAGGGACTGCCTGCGTCATTCCGTATCCTGCTAAAAAATCTGAAGAGCTCATTAACCCACTTTGAACAAACTGTGTCTCTAGTAAAGGCAATACGACATGACCTCCACCAAACACTAATGCACCTGATAGATAAAACTTTTCAATGATCGTAAACCATTCATTTTGAATAACTGGGCTAACAATTGGTAAACCAACAAGAAGTATTACAAACAGCGCTAAAAAACATATACCAGTCGTTTTTGAAATAGATACAACCGTTTCTTTTGGGTCATCTCTTTGATTACTGTTCTTCAAAAAATAATAGCCTATATAAGAAGCAACGATAATTGCAGTCACCTGAGCAAGTGGATGGACCCATAAAAGTACTACTACAAGAGCAAATAAAGCGATTATACAATGGCGAATACTAATGATTAATTTTTTGGACATATCAAAAATAGCTTGTGCAACAATCGCAATAGCCACCAATTTTAAGCCATGAGTCCAGCCCATCTCTATCCCCGTATGTGCAGAAAAATAGGCAAATGCCATAAGTAGCAAAACTGACGGTAATGTAAAACCAAGAAATGACACAATACTGCCGAACAAACCGCCTCTTAATAAGCCAATGCCCATTCCTACCTGACTCGATGCAGGCCCGGGTAAAAATTGACTGAGCGCAACAAGCTGACTATAGTCATTATCAGATAACCATTTACGCTTTTGAACATATTCATTTTGAAAATACCCTAAATGTGCCGTTGGACCCCCAAAGGATGTACAACCTAATTTAAGAGAAACTAAAAAAATCTCCCATAACCTTCGCAATATCTTCAACTACCTTCCATTCCATATATATTCATACTACATGGGGTAATCATCCTTTTGGTTTAAGATATTGTAAAGTTATTATACAATAATCAGGTTTCGTTATTTATCTCCAATTTTAACAGCCGAACCAAGCTCACTTCCATTAGCAGCAATCGGAATCAGCTCATAGCTCTTCCCCGTTAAATATAAAGCATCGAGACGAACTCCCCACTTCGTATAATCTTCATTTAAAGGATACGCTAAGTTAAAGGGCCAAGATTCCCCTGTTGCTGATTGGATTTTAAAATGTAATGTTTCATTTAATAAGCTATTATCGGAATAAAAGTAAATCGTAGTTGATATTGGTGTAGAAACAACCTTTTCTATTGTTATTTCCTGACCATCTAACAGCTTTACTTTTTTCTCAACAGGGAAGACCTTTCTATCTTCTTGTAATTGCTTTTGTGAAGCTTCCACTTGAAATTCCCACGGCTCGTCAATCTTTTTTTCCACGTTCCAGTCGTCATAACGAATATCTAAATTTAATGTTTTATCCTCTGGTAGTTCACTTAATTTCACACTACTATAGATTGTATAGGTTTTATCGGATTGTTGGATTGACTGTCCTCCATTTCTAACTGTGAACTCTTTTCCATTCACAAAAACCTGAGGAAAGAAAAAAATTTGATAGTCAAAATTCAAGTCCTTTTCTGGCTTAAAGGTAGCATTCAATAATATTTGGTTATCATCAATAATTATTTCATTTAACGTTAAACGTCCTAGACTATTTTCAGTAGTTTTACCGACAACTGTTTTGTAGGCTTCAAAATTCAAATCCTTATTAAACAAAAAATAAAAAACAAATACACAAGTAACTACTAATAAAAGCAATACTACAACAAACCATATTTTGCGTCCTCGATGTTCCTTAAGCTGAGCCTCGACTAGAAGCATATCACTGGACATCATGTACACCTCATTTTAAGAAATTATGTCTACACAAAATGCTTTTTATTTATTGTAGTTTACAGTTGTACATTATATTACCTCAAACGATGTCTAGGTTTGGCTAATTTCATTATGTATCTAAAGGAATAATGTATATTCCTTTAATGTTGTAAAAAAACTTGAAGAACAAAATGATCAAGGAAATATTTGTAATTGCACTGTAAATAAGAGTAATATATGTTTCAAAGGTCTCACTTTTCGGTGTGCAAACTTCAATCCACTTTCTTCGCTTATGTTGTTGCTGTCGCTGCGCTC